>NZ_CP041330.1:1539453-1846406 GCF_013394165.1 Pseudoalteromonas sp. Scap06
CAAAGATGGCCCGTGTTTAGCGGATGTGATCAGCGAAAAAACCATTATTAATGGCCTCGTTGGTTTGCTATCAACTGGTGGCTCAACCAATCATGCAATCCACATTGTGGCGATTGCAAAAGCGGCTGGTATTCAGGTTACTTGGAAAGACATGTCTGATTTATCAGCGGTTGTACCATTACTGACGCGTATTTACCCTAATGGCTCAGCAGATGTGAACCATTTCCAAGCAGCCGGTGGCATGGGCTTCTTAATGCGTGAATTAGCCAGTGCTGGCTACCTACATACAGATGTGACTACTATTTTAGGCGAAGGTCTTGCACCTTACATGTGTGAGCCACTGCTTGATAAAGACGATAACTTGATTATGAGTGATGCCAATGGCCCTAGTAAAGTTAAATGGGTTGCGTGTCCTGAAAACTCACATGATGAAGAAGTACTTCGTCCTGTAAGCAATCCATTTAGCAAGCAAGGTGGTTTACAGCTACTAACTGGTAACTTAGGTAAGGCGGTTATTAAAGTATCAGCCGTTGCAGAATCTCATCAAGTGGTGTCAGCACCAGCTAAAGTATTTAGCTCACAAGGTGAGTTACAAGACGCTTATACCCGTGGTGAGCTTAACCAAGATTTCATTGCTGTTCTTAAAGAGCAAGGCCCTAAGGCTAAAGGCATGCCAGAGCTTCATAAGCTCACGCCGGTAATGGCAACATTACAAGATCAGGGTTATAAAGTGGCCATAGTTACCGACGGACGTATGTCGGGTGCATCAGGCAAAGTACCAGCGGCAATCCACTTAGCACCTGAAGCGGTAGAAGGTGGCATTATAGCTAAAATCCATGAAGGCGATATTGTTACTTTAGATGCGCCAAATGGTATTTTAAAAGTGCATGTAAGCGACGAAGAGCTTGCACAGCGTGAGCTACAAATTAGCCAAGCAAGCCAAACATTTGGTACAGGCCGTGAATTATTTACTGGATTTAGAAATATCGTAAGCAGTGCCGATTTAGGTGCAAGTGCTTTTGGACTTGAATAATAATTAGCCATATTGGGTAATGAGGAACAAGTAATGAGTATTGAAAAAATCTTAGCATCGGCACCCGTTGTGCCAGTGGTGGTAATCGAAAAACTAGAAGATGCTGCACCACTTGCAAGAGCGTTGTATAACGGTGGCTTAAAAGCACTTGAAATTACACTGCGTACACCAATTGCTGCACAAGCTGTAAAGTTAATGAAAGCTGAAGTACCAGAGGCATATGTGGGCACTGGCACGGTGGTTGATAAAGCAAGCTTTAACGCGTCAGTAGAAGCGGGCGCTGACTTTATGGTGAGCCCTGGTGTAAGTGATGAACTGTTAGCATTGGCAAAAGAGTCAACTATCCCTTTTTTACCCGGTGCAGCTACCCCAAGCGAAGTGATGAACTTGGCAGCGCATGGCTTTAAATTTTTAAAGTTTTTTCCTGCAGAAGCCGCAGGCGGTACAGCGATGATTAAGTCGATTGGCGGCCCATTACCTGATATTACTTTTTGTCCAACTGGTGGCATTAGTTTAGCGACTGCCCCTAATTACTTAGCACTTAACAATGTTATTTGCGTAGGTGGTACGTGGATGTTAGATAAACAACTTATTGAAAATAAAGACTGGCAAGCCATTGAAACGCTTGCTCGCCAAGCATGTGAAGTTAATAGGAGTCAAAAATGATTAATGTAGCAATTAATGGCTACGGCCGTATCGGTCGTAATGTATTGCGTGCACTGTACGAATCAGCGCAAAATAATGAAATTAAAATTGTGGCTATTAACGATTTAGCCCCAGCTAATGTAAATGCTCATCTGACTCAGTTTGACTCAGTACACGGTCGTTTTTCACAGCAAGTAACGCTAAAAGACAACACCATGCTAATTGGCGATGATGTGATCACGCTAACGCAAGAACGTGATCCTGCTAATTTACCGTGGAAAGCACTAAACGTTGATATTGTGCTTGAATGTACGGGTTTATTTACTTCTCGCGAAGCAGCTAACAAGCACATTGAAGCAGGCGCTAAAAAAGTAGTGGTATCGGCTCCTGGTACAGATATGGATGCTACCGTAGTTCACGGTGTAAATAGCGATGTAATTAATGCCGATAGCAACATTATTTCTAATGCTTCATGTACAACCAATTGTTTAGCGCCTGTTGCTAAAGCAATTAACGATACGGTAGGAATTGAACAAGGTAGCATGACCACCATTCATGCTTACACCAACGATCAAAACTTATCTGACGTATACCACCCAGATTTATACCGCGCGCGTAGTGCGACTCAATCTATGATCCCAACTAAAACGGGTGCTGCAAAAGCGGTTGGATTAGTTCTGCCTGAACTTGCCGGTAAACTAGATGGCATGGCGGTACGTGTACCAACAATTAATGTGTCGTTAGTTGATTTAACATTTATTGCTAAGCGTGACACAAGTATTGAAGAAATTAACCAAGTAGTTAAAGATGCTGCGTTTGGCTCTATGAAAGGTATTTTAGAGTACAATGAGCTGCCGCTTGTTTCTATCGACTTTAACCATAACCCAGCATCATCAATTTTTGATGCAACGCAAACGCGTGCTGATGGTAAATTAGTTAAAGTAATGGCGTGGTACGACAACGAATGGGGTTTCTCAAACCGCATGTTAGATCAAGTTAAAGCGCTGGGTGCTTATTTATAATTTTTCCGTGTAGTTAAATTTTACTTTATCCAGCCAAGCCACGCACTGCGTGGCTTTTTTTGTGTTTTAGTTAGCCCAAAGTTTGCTAGAATGTGCGCATTAGAATAGGGAACTGCATATTATATTAAGGAAAATAATGCTAAAACATGTCACTAAAAAAATATTTCGTACTAGTCACCTGCAAATTGGTGAGGGTAATATCAGTGGTTATATTGCTTGCTTTTTAGCGATATTAAGTTGCTTAGGAGTGCTTGCATTCCACTTTCCGGAATATTTAACGACTCCAGAACTACGCAAAAGCTATAGCGTCGACTTTTTACGTCAGCTCATGTTTGTTGCTCTTATTATTTCCGGTAGCTTAGGGTTACTTAATTTTGTACGAAATACGAATAAGCGCTTAGGGGCAACTGCGTGGTTTTTTATTGTACTGGCCATTAGCTTTGGTGGCCCGAATGTTGAAGTAAATGACTTTGCAGATAACACTCCTTATATTGGCTTAGATTGGTTTATATTAGACTTACTAGGCTCTACCTTAATTTTTATCTTAATTGAAAAACTACTTCCGCATCGAAAAGAGCAAAAAATACTTCGTAGTGAATGGCGCGGGGATTTAAACCACTTCTTTGTGAATCACTTAATAGTTGGCTTTGTATTACTGGTTACTAATCATTTTGTTCATTATGGTTTTGGTTGGGCGGTTTCGAGCACACTGCAAGCTTACATAGCGCAAATGCCGTTTATACTACAGCTATTTTTAATTATTTTGGTGGCTGATTTAATGCAGTATTGGACACATCGTGCTTATCACGAAGTGCCATTTATGTGGCGATTTCATGGTGTGCATCACAGTGCCAAAGAAATGGATTGGCTAGCGGGCTCCCGTCAGCATATTTTAGAAATACTGATCACCCGTAGTTTAGTGTTAACCCCTATATTTGTGCTGGGGTTTTCACAGCAAATAATCAGCTTATATGTAATTATTGTTGGTTTTCAAGCCGTATTTAATCATGCAAACGTGAATGTAAAATTTGGGTGGTTAAAATATTTTATGGTTACTCCGCAGTTTCACCATTGGCACCACGCATCCGATAAAGCTGCCATTGATCGAAATTATGCAGCCCATTTCTCGTTTTTAGATTATTTATTTGGTACTGCGGTAAAAGGCCAAGCAGAGTGGCCTAAAGAATATGGTGTTGTCGGGGACTACATGCCTGTAGGTATGTTAAAGCAACAAATTTACCCGTTTAAAAAACAAAAATAGTCTGTAGTTTTAGATTGTGGCCACAAGATTCATGGCCGCATACAACTATAAAAGCCAACAGACCCTAGTTGTGAGGGGTTATCAATTAACTAATCCATTCTACAAATAACAAAAAGGCCAACTAAGTTGGCCTTTAAACATAACCTATCGCAAGTAAACTCAACGCAGTTGTCGCTGAAGATAGATTTACTATCCAGAGCTCAGATTATTTGCTTAACGATTAAAATTGAGCGTTGTGGTAAACGTTTTGTACGTCGTCACAATCTTCAAGCATGGCTAAAAAGCGCTCCATAACTTCAACGTCTTCGCCTTCAATAGGGGCTTCAACTTGAGGTACAAAGGCAATTAAGTCTTCGTCAAATTCTGTCACACCCATTTCTTCAAGTGCTGTGCGGGTATTGTTGTATTCAGTGTGCGGTGCAAATACGGTTACTTTGCCGTCTTCTACTTCAACGTCGGTAACATCAACATCTGCCATCATCAGCGCTTCAAGTACGGTTTCATCGTCGTCACCGTCAAATACAAAAATAGCAAGGTGATCAAATAAGTGTGATACCGAATTTTGTGCGCCAATTTTAGCGTTTGCTTTGGTAAAACATACACGTACATCAGCAAAAGTACGTTTGTTGTTGTCGGTTAAACAATCAACAATAATCATGCAATTACCTGGGCCGTAACCTTCGTAACGCGTGGCTGCATAGTCTTCACCGCCGCCGCCTTTAGCCTTATCAATGGCGCGTTCAATTACGTGAGCCGGTACTTGGTCTTTTTTAGCACGTTCAATTAAACGACGTAGTGCTAGGTTTCCGTCTGGATCAACACCGCCATTTTTAGCACAAATATAAATTTCTTTACCGTATTTTGAATAAACTTTAGTTTTAGCACCCGCAGTTTTAGCCATTGAATCTTTTTTGTTTTGGTAAGCTCTTCCCATCTGCGTTTCGCCTTAATATGTATAAATAATTGATAAAAATTTGCAAGCCCATATTCTAAAGGTAAATGCCGGGCAGGGCTAGTAAGTATTGTTAGTAGCCAAAAATAAAACAACCCGCATAAGCGGGCTATTTATTTGTTACAAACGATGAACGGTTGTCAGGGTATTACCAAATACGAACGCGTTCTTCTTCTGGTAGGTACAACTCATCACCTGGTTTTACATCAAATGCTTTATACCAAGCGTCGTGGTTACGAGGTGCTTGTGCTCTAAAGCGACCTGGTGCGTGAGTACCACCACGTAATTGGTTTAACATGCTTTGCTCAGTACGTTTTTCTTTCCATACTTGTGCCCATGCTAAGAAGAAACGTTGATCGCCGGTTACACCATCAATTACCGGTGCTTCTTTACCATTTAGGCTTAGTTTGTAAGCATGATAAGCCATGGCTAAACCACCCACATCACCAATATTTTCACCTAAGCTGTTGCGGCCATTTACAAAGTTACCTGGAATTGGTTCGTATTTGCTGTACTGAGCTGCCAGTTTGTCAGCTTTGGCATCAAAAGCAGCACGATCTTCATCAGTCCACCAATTACGTTGTATGCCGTTAGCGTCAGATTTTGAGCCTTGATCATCAAAACCATGACCCATTTCGTGGCCAATCACAGCGCCAATGCCACCGTAGTTTACTGCTGGATCTGCATTTGGATCGAAAAACGGTGGTTGTAATATAGCGGCAGGGAATACAATTTCGTTAAATGAACTATTGTAGTAAGCGTTAACACGTTGTGGTGTCATGCCCCAACGATTACGATCGGTCTTTTTCAGCTCTTTTTCTACACTTTCAGCCTGGAAAAACTCACGCATATTTTTTACATTAGCCATTAAGTCATTGTTGCTAATGCTTAAGCCTTCATACGATTGCCATTCATCTGGGTAACCAATTTTTGGCACAAATGCCGCTAATTTTGCACGCGCGTTCACTTTTGTTTCTGCACCCATCCAATCTAAGTTATCAATACGCTCACCAAGGGCTGTGCGTAAGTTTTCAACAAGCTCAGACATTTGTTGCTTAGATGACTCAGGGAAATAACGATCTACGTAAATTTTACCAATTGCAAAGCCTAATGAGCTGGTGCCTGACATTTGGCTGATAGCGCGTTTCCAGCGTGGACGTGGCTCTTGTTGACCATTCAATTCTTTACCAAAAAAAGCAAAATTGGTGTTAAATATCTCTTCAGACAACAGCTCAGCGTTACCATTAATTGCATGATACGTTAGGTAGTCTTTCCATACGCTTAAATCTTCGTTATTGATTAAGTCAATCATGGCTTTAACAGGTTCAGGCTGCGATACGTTTAATTGTGGTACTTTATAACCTGTTTGCGCAAAGTATAAATCCCAGTTAAATCCTGGGTATTGTGTACTTAACTCATCGCGTTTTACTTGGTTTAGGGTTAAATCACGATTACGGCGTTTTTCACGAGGCCAATGACCTTCTGCAATTTTGGTTTCAAGCGCTAAAATCGCTTGTGCACGCTCTGTGGTATTATCAACCCCTGCAAATTTAAGCATATCGGCAATATGTGCCACATACGCTTCACGAGTTTTTACAAAACGTTCTGCATCTTCAAGGTAGTATGAGCGATCGGGTAAGCCTAAGCCACCTGCACCTAATGACATTTCGTATTTATTGGGATCTAAACGGTTAAACCACATACCGCCGCCAAGTGGTGCACTTACACCCGTAAGCCAAGATTGGCCAAATACTTTTGCCAAATCATCAGTAGAGGCAACCGAATTGATGTCGTTAAGCAACGGCTTAATTGGCGTTATACCAAGTTTATTAAGTGTCTCGGTATCCATGTACGAATTATAAAAGTCAGCGACCAGTTGCTCTTCGGCGTTTAAGTTTTCACGTGCTGCAATGTCTTCAATAATTTCTTTAACGCGATCTTCACTGCGCTCAGCTAGCGCAGAGAATGCACCGTAGCGGGTTTTATCTGCTGGCATTTCGTAGTTGTCGTACCATGAACCACTGGCGTACATGAAGAAATCGTCGCCTGGTTTTACAGCTTCGTTACGCGCAGTTAAATCAACTCCAAACGTGCCTAATTCGGCTTGCTTTGTTGCTTGTGGTTTTTCTGCAACTGCTGCTACTTGCTCAGTTTTTGTTGTTTGTGGCTCAGAACAGCCGGTAATAAATGTAGCGGCGAGTGCCGCTGCAATTAAACTTTTTTTCATTACTTTCCCCTATGAATTCACGTTATTTAATTCGTTATATATTTTTGTTATAAAAATAGCTACTTGATTGTATTGATAACTTCACTGCAAACAAACCTTTTGAGGTGAATAACCGTACCGGTCGATAAGATAAATGAAATACTAGCAAAATAGCAAAAAAGCACTCAGATACTTCAATCGTACCCGAGAGGCTTAGTTTATTGCGCCTTTGACTGTTTTTGTTGCAAGGTCCACATATGCGCATATTCACCATTTTGCATTAGTAATTCATCATGTTTACCTTGCTCTACTACTTCTCCCGCCTTAAGCACGATAATAGTATCGGCATCGGTAATTGTTGATAAGCGATGCGCAATAACAATACTTGTGTGGTTAGAGGCAACCTCTTGCATAGCGTTTAATATGGCTTGTTCAGATTGTGAGTCGAGCGCGGAAGTGGCTTCGTCAAAAATTAAAATTGGCGATTGTTTTAAAATAGCGCGAGCAATAGCAATACGTTGTTTTTCGCCACCAGAGACTTTTAGTCCGCGTTCACCTACTAAGGTTTTATCGCCTTTATCTAGGCTACTAATAAAGTTTGTTAGATGCGCCATGTTTATAGCTTTGTTTACTTCATCTTCACTGGCGCTGGGTCTGCCGTAGTGAATATTTTCGCGTATACTGGTATTAAATAACACAGTATCTTGCGGCACTATGGCAATAGCTTTACGCAAACTTGCCAAGGTGACCGTGTTTATGGCTTGATTATCAATTTTTATAGCGCCCGATGAAAGTTCATAAAAACGGTATAACAAGCGGGCTAACGAGCTTTTACCTGCGCCACTAGCACCTACAACCGCTACCTTAGCACCAGAGTTTACATTAAAACTGACGTTCTTAAGAATAGGACGCTTGCTATCGTAGCTAAAGCTGACGTTTTCAAAGCTAATTGCCCCATTTTTGAGTGCTAATGGTTGCGCGGTTTCGCTATCTGCTATTTTGGGGGAGGTATTTAATAACCCAAGCATGTTTTCAAGGTCGGTAAGGGCACGGCGTATTTCACGGTACACAAATCCCAAAAAGTTAAGCGGTAAAAATAATTGGATCATATACGCATTGATCATTACCAGCTCACCAATCGTTAACTCGCCGGTAACCACTTCATTGGCTCCAAGCCACATTAATGCGGTTATCGCACATGCAATGATCAGTGCTTGCCCTGAATTAAGCGCCAGTAACGAGAGTCTGTTTTTTAATCGTGCTTGTTCCCAGGTTGCTAAAAATGTGTCGTAAGTTTGGGCTTCATGCTGTTCATTATTAAAGTATTTTACGGTTTCGTAATTTAATAGACTGTCGATGGCACGGGTGTTACTTTGATTATCAGCAGCGTTTGACTCACGAATAAAGCGGTTTCGCCATTGGGTAACCGTCACGGTAAAAAAAATATAAATAGCCACAGCCAATAGGGTGATCAGCGCAAACCAAATAGAAAACAAGCTGCCAAAAATAATCGCCACAGTTATTATTTCAAACAACGTGGGCACAATATTAAACATTAAAAAGCGCATTAAAAAGCTTAAGCCACTGGTGCCGCGTTCTATGTCTCGACTTATACCGCCAGTTTGCCTGTCTAAATGAAAGGCTAAATCTAACGAGTGCAAATGTTTAAACACTTTAAGGCCAATATCTCGCATGGCATGCTCGGTGACTCGCGAAAATACCGCATCGCGTACTTCACCCAAAAATACGCTAGCAAAGCGTAATGCGCCGTACATAACGAGTAATAAAGTAGGAACAAGCAGTAGTGGGTTAATTGATTTATCAACCGAATCAATTATTTCTTTTAAAGCCCATGGCATGAGTAATGTCGCGCCTTTAGCACCGACTAGCGCTAATATAGCAATCAGCACACGGCCTTTAAATTTAGTGATATAAGGCCAAAGAGTTTGAATGCTTTGTTTTAAATTCATGGCGTCGGGGCGTTTTACTGAACTTTGTCTGGAGCGCATCGAGGATCTCAGTATTTGTTTTTATATAAATGAATTAGCTTAAGAACGGCTATTGTATTTTAATTAGCTGCCCTTATATACTAGCTATCCTTTATTTTAGTTTTAAATGACCAATGTTTAAATTTCGCGTTTTTTTAGCTACTTGCTTGTTTTTTGCTGCACTCTTTAGTGTGCAAAGCCATGCTATGGGCGTAAAGCACGAATTAAACAGTAACCAAAGCGGTTATAGCGATGTTATTAATGTTGACCATTTAACTAACATTTCCGTACCTACAAAATCGCTTGGCGATTTACAGCATAAAAACTCAAAGCATTCTGATTTTGCTGCGCATCAGCCTAGGCTAACAGCCAATAACTCATTTTTATTTTTACATAGTGCGCAGGGCGATCCTGAATACGATGTAGTGCATGAGTTTTTTGCCCTAAATGGCTGTAGGCATATTTTTTTGCGACCGCAAGCAGTCACTATAAATCAGCCTTGGTATACTTGGGTATTTAAAAGTAAAAAGTCGCGCTTGAGCGGCTGGAAAGACGCTAATCTGTTATACACCGCTGTAACTACCTACCACGCTTAAAGTTCCTTATTTAATGTTAATTGGTTTTAACGCATCGCGTTTTGACCTGCAGATTAATTGTGCCTAATAGGTACGTTACTGGGCTATGCCTAGTAATAAGGAATAACTATGTTAAGTCTAAAAAAAGAGAAAAAGCCATTTAAGGCTAAGTTTAAATTGAGCTATGTAGCCATGCTGATTGTATTAGTGTTACTAGCAATAAGCGCCTTACCTAATTTATACCCGAATAAGTCGTGGTTGCATATTAGTGCAGCTTCTGATGTTAAAACGCAAGTAATGCCAAGTACTGAGAACCTAGTTAACTTTTTAAATAGCCAAGGTTTTGAAGTGAGTGAAAGTTTAAAAGACCCAGCACATATTAATGTACTTTTAAATACGCCTACACAAAGTGCGCAGGCTCAAGCGGCTTTAAAATCAAACTTTCCAAATACACAGGTTAAAATTGTTGAACATGCAACCAGCCCTGTTTGGTTACAAGAGTTTGGTTTATCGCCCATAAAACTGGGTCTTGATTTAAACGGCGGGGTATTGTTTGTACTTGATGTTGATTTAGAAAAAGCGATAGATGAGCAATTGCTCAGTGCATATCAACAAACAAAAGCCATTATTGTTAAACAAAAAGCCTATGGCGTTAAAGCGCAGCAGACTAATCAGGGCTTTGAAATAAGTGCGCTTGAGAATGCTGACGATAAGCTAACAGTTGTTATAAAAGAGCTTAAAAGCCGTTTTGAAAACCTCACTACAACCACATCAACTAATGGCAACTTACAGGTCGTTAAAATTAGCTATTCTGAGCAAGGGCGTAGCGCATTTGATAAAGAAGTGATGAGCCAAACACTCACCACACTTCGCTCACGCATTGAAGAGCTCGGCATAACCGAGGCTGTTACGCAGCGCCAAGGTAAGCAGCGCATTCGTATTGAGCTACCTGGCGTGCAAGATCCGGCTGAAGCAAAACGCATAATTGGTGCAACCGCGTCATTGGGGTTTTATCAACTTAAAGAGAGAGGCGGGCAAACGTTTAATCTGCAATCGGGAGGGACCATAAAGCTTGACCCTGTACCTATATTTACCGGTGAGCATATTAATAACGCTAATATAGGGCGTGATGATTGGGGTAAACCTTTGGTACAACTGAGCTTAGATAGCCAAGGTGGCGATGCTATGTCGGCTTTTTCAAAGGCGAATATAGGTAAACCTATGGCAACGCTCTATTCAGAGTATTCACAAAATGCCAAAGGTGAAGTGGTTAAAAAAAGCGAAGTTATTAATGTAGCGAACATTGCCCAGCATTTAAGCTCGCGTTTTAGTATAACCAATATGCAAAGCCAACAAGCGGCTGCCGATTTAGCGCTATTACTACGCGCAGGATCACTCACTGCGCCCGTAACTATAGTGCATGAGCAAACTATTGGTCCAAGCCTTGGCCAAGACAATATTAATAATGGATTAGCAGCGCTAATGTTAGGCATGGGTTTAACGCTTGCGTTTATGGCACTGTGGTACCGCCGTTTAGGGCTTATTGCAAATGTTGCGTTAATTTTAAACTTAACCTCTTTAGTGGGGCTAATGTCGTTATTACCTGGGGTGGTTTTAACTCTTCCAGGGATAGCAGGCTTAGTATTAACTATAGGAATGGCGGTTGATACTAACGTGATTATATTTGAGCGCATAAAAGAAGAGCGTCGCAAAGGTCGTCCCCCGTATCAAGCGATACAAGAGGGCTATAAACAAGCTGCGAATACGATTTTAGATGCCAATATTACCACCATGATCACCGCGATTATTTTATATGGCATAGGTTATGGCCCTGTAAAAGGCTTTGCGATAACGCTGGCGCTTGGTCTTATCACATCGGTATTTACTGGTGTGTATGTATCGAAATATTTAAGCCAAAGCTTATATTTAAAGCTGGGTAAAAAAGCAGGAGTAAACGCGCATGCTTAACACTTTTTTTAAATGTGAGACAGGGTCACGTATGCGTTATATAGGCTTGCTTATAAGTGCCATGTTTGTGTTGTTATCGGTATTCACCATTGCACAAAAAGGGCTTAATTTTGGCCTTGATTTTACGGGTGGTTATTTAACAGAATTTACCACCAGCCAAGGTGTTGAACTAAAACAGCTTGAGCAATTTATTGCTAAAAACCATCAAGGTGAATTTGAACTTACAGCACAGGGCAATAATCATTTTCAATTAACGCAAGCGCCAAGTGAGGAAGCTAATAATGATGCTTGGAAAACCGCGATTAGCCAAAACCCAACTATAAATGCTGAGGTTTTATCATCGGCTTATATTGGCTCTCAAGTGGGTGATGAATTATTTGAGCAAGGCTGCTTAGCCTTATTTGCTGCTATGGTAGCGGTAATGATTTATTTAGCTGTTCGGTTTGAGTGGCGTTTGGCATTAGGCTCTGTGGTGGCTTTATTACATGATTTAGTGCTGGTGGTTGGCTTATTTTCGTGGTTACAAATAGAGTTTAATCTAACCGTTTTAGCCAGTTTATTGGCAATAATTGGCTACTCCCTAAATGACTCAATAATAGTGGGTGATAGGGTACGTGAGCTATTACGCATACCAACAAACATCACACTCAAACCAAGCAGTATTATAAACAGCGCTATTAAAAGCACCTTAACTCGTACGCTTATTACCTCTGGGACTACGCTAGCTACGGTGGCAAGTGTTTGGCTGTTAGCTGGCACGCCGCTGCAGGGGTTTGCCATTGCTTTGTTTGCAGGAATCGTCGTAGGCACGCTGTCGTCTATTTGTATTGCTGCGACATTACCTGAGCTACTTGGGTTAAGTGCTAAAAACTACGATAAGCAAGTGGATCAGCAAACGCAGGCATTAATGGATATGCCATAGCCTTAAATATTAGCATTGTTGTTACACAGCAAAGGGATAGTGTTCAATGTAGCAACAATGCTAATACCAACCTGCATAAATATTTGAACAATTTAACGAATTAAATTCCCCTATAACGTTGTTAACATTTTTTCATTTAGAACAACTAGATGTCAAAAATTTTGCCTAGTTATAGAGCAATTTTCTTATCGTTAAAATAGGTCCCATATCCAAGCAGATTGGTATAAAATAACAAATTATTTTATCGAATTGAGTGAATTCTCCAAATGATTAAAGCCCATGTTACTGAGCACCTGCGGTTTGCCTTAGATGAGCAACTAAACACTGCTAAAATTGCAGCTCAAACAGCTCACGATACCGCTACCCATGAAGAAAGTATTGCAGAGACCCAATACGATACCCTTGGGCTTGAAGCTGCCTATTTAGCACAAGGCCATGCAGAGCGAGTTAATGAGTGCTATAAAGAAATACAACTATTTGAAGCCATATACAACGAACCCGTTACAGACACTATCGCTATAAGCTCATTGGTATGTTTAGAAGACGATGCCAGCACACAAAAATGGTTTTATTTAGGCCCAGCAGCTGGAGGATTAACCGTTGATATTAAAGGCACAACTATTCAAGTGCTTACCTCTGGCGCACCATTAGGCCAACAGTTATTAGGTAAACAAGTCGATGATGAAGTTAGTTTAACTATCGGTGATGTAAAACATAGTTATGACGTGGTTGAAGTACTTTAAATGTAGTTTGTATTTGTCTCTTACTCTGAGGCGAAGCATCTCGTAGGTATTTTTGTTAAATAATTGCCTAAAACTTATAGAATAAAATTAAAGATGAGCCGTTTATGAACTTAGTATTGGTCAGTGATATTTTTGGTAATACAGCGGCTTTAAAAGTATTAGCTGAAAAACTAAACGCTCAGTCTATTGTCGATCCCTATGGCGGGGTTGATATGGCATTTAACAGTGAACAGCAGGCCTATGAGTATTTTAGTCAGCATATTGGCCTTGATGAGTATGTAGCTATTTTACAAAAAGCGATTAAACCACTCGCTGACAACACTATATTGATAGGTTTTAGTGTTGGCGCATCGGCGATTTGGTCAATGTCTGCACACCCGGCGATTAAAACGATAGCTAAGGGCATTTGTTTTTACAGCTCGCAAATTAGGCACCATACAGATATACAACCACAATTTGAGATTGAACTCATATTTCCCTATTATGAGCCGCACTTTGATGTTAAATCACTACAGGTGGTGCTGGCAACAACGGCTAATGTTAACGTAAAACGTGTTGAATACTTACATGGTTTTATGAACCCACACTCGAGTAACTTTAATCAGAATGCTTACGATCAAACATTAGCTGCGCTATCTAAAGAACTAAAAAATTAGCAGTTAAGCGTTATTACTTTCTGTAATTTTCTACAAGTGAGGTTCTGTAATTTCAGGCTTTTTTCACAAACTTGGCCGTTACCATCATTTCGCCAATGCCATCGACTTTACAATCTAGTTGGTGATCTTTTTTATCAAGCACACGTCTAACTACCGCTTTCGTGCCAATTTTTATAACCTGAGAACTGCCTTTAATTTTTAAATCTTTCGCAACGGTTACTTTGTCACCATCGACTAGTAAAGTGCCGTTTGTATCTTTTACCAAAATAACGTCTTCATCGCTTGTATTATTTGGATTCCATTCATAGGCACATTCTGGGCATATAAGCAGTTGTTGGTCTTCGTAAACGTATTCACATTGACATTTAGGGCAAGCGGGAAGAGGCATAATGATCACTTTTAGTGGTAAATTTTGGCTATTTTAAAACACAAATTAACAATAAAAAAGTTCATCAAAAATTTTTATCTTCACGCTAAAAATATCTCGTTTGTGTGTATCTAAAAAAGGGCTTATAAATCACATGTCGCTTAAGCAATTTAAGCGCTAACGTTTATAGTAGATATTCGTTAAAGCACCTATCGTATTAAGTGATTTGCTATTTGCTGCACTTAGTGCGATGGGTGTTTCTATTTGCTGTTTAACTACCTGAGCTAACTAGCCAGGGATTTTTATATTTTGACTTAACTAGGAAAAGTCGTGTTTAAAACCTTAATAGTGGTTGATAACAACGAGCAAGCACTTGCTCTTTCATTTGAAAATGTCATTACGTTTAACACCTACTTACGTGACTACCCAAAACGCAACGAACCTAAAACCCGCATTATTAATTTATGCGACTCAAGCCAATACTTGAGTAAGGGTTATTATTGTTCATTGCTTGCAGAAGCCCGCAAACACCAAGTATTACCAAGCGTTAAAACAATAAACGCGCTTAGAAGCGGCCATGCACCTACTTTAAATACTGGGCAAATTGATGGCGCAGTTTATTTTGGTAATGCTCTAAATGAATTGCAAAGTAAAGCGGCTAAATCGGTATTTAAACAATACCCAGCGCCTATTTTATTTGTCGATCAGCAAGGTTTATTGCAACAAGGCTCTTTAACCTCATTAAGTGAGCAGCAATATACTGCGTTTATTGAAAGGCTCAATGAGTTTACCCAAACGCAATGGCGTATTGGTAAAGTAGAGCGCCGTTTTCGTTGGGATATGGCGATATTGGTTGATCATAACGAAAAAGTACCGCCAAGTGATAGAGATGCAATAGCCCGTTTTATAAAAGCAGCAGCGAAACATGGTATTAACGCAAAAGCACTCAGCTTTGATGAAATAGACAATATTGCCCAGTTTGATGCGTTATTTATTCGTCAAACAACAGCGATTGATCACCCAACCTACCGCCTTGCAAGTAAAGCGCAAAGCCTCGGCTTAGTGGTCATTGACGATGCGGAGTCTATTTTACGGTGCTGTAATAAAGTGTACTTACATGATGCATTTAACTATCAAAAAGTACCGAGCTTAAAAACCGTGGTGGTGGCAGATCAATCAAAAGACACAATTGAGCAACTAGAAGCGTCGTTTACCTATCCGCTGGTTTTAAAAATGCCTGAAGGGTCGTTCTCAAAAGGGGTGTTTAAAGTTGCAAACCGCGGTGAGCTTGAAGCTAAATTAACCGAGCTGTTTGAATATAGCGCATTGGTATTGGCACAAGAATACATGTACACCGAATACGATTGGCGAGTAGGTGTACTTAATGGCCGCGCCATTTATGCATGTCGTTATTTAATGGCGCGTAATCATTGGCAAATATACAACCATGATGCAAAACGTTTTTTTTCCGGTGGCTTTGAAACGTTACCAACCTTTGAGTTACCAAAAGTAGTATTGGATGCAGCTTTAAAGGCCTGTAAAACAGTCGGTAAAGGGTTATACGGTGTAGATGTTAAAGAGCACCAAGGTCGTGCGTATGTATTGGAAGTAAATGACAATCCAAGTATTGATCACAAAGTAGAAGACGGCTATTTAGGTGACGAGCTATACATGATCATTATGGATGAGTTTAAACAGCGTTTAGAAGCACGAGGCCGCGGCTAATGCCTATTGCTTTGGCTGAAAAAGTAACAGTGGCGACCAAGCTAGTTATTCGCCCTGCAATAACCGCTGACTTAAAAGCATTGGTGGCGCTTGAAAATACTTGCTTTAGTAACGATAAGCTAAGTGCGCGTAGTTTAAAGCGCTGGCTTGGGGCTAAACATGGGATTTTATTAGTTGCTGAGCAAAATGCGCAATTATGTGGCTATGGCTTAGTGTGGTGTCATAAAGGCACGCGTTTAGCACGTTTGTACTCGCTGGCCGTATTACCAACGATGCAAGGTAAAGGCATAGCTAAAAAATTACTCAATGAACTTGAAAAAGCGACCAGTGAGCGTGGACGTATTTATTTGCGCCTAGAAGTTGCAGTAAATAACGACAGCGCCATTGGGCTTTATAAAAGTGTGGGGTATCGCGTATTTGGTCAATACAGTGATTATTATGACGATCACAGTGATGCCTTACGCATGCAAAAAAATATTCGCCAAACCAGTGAGTTGCAGGTTGAGCGTTTAACGCCATGGTATCAGCAAACCACCGAGTTTACCTGTGGTCCTGCTGCGTTATTAATGGCAATGGCTGCTCTTGACTCAAACACAGAGCTGAGTCAGTCACATGAATTAGCTTTGTGGCGTGAAGGCACCACGATTTTTATGACCTCTGGGCATGGCGGTTGTCACCCATTTGGCTTGGCACTGGCTGCAAATAAACGCGGTTTTACAAGTGAGGTAATTGTTAATACATCTGAACCATTATTTTTAGATGGGGTTCGCAGTGATAACAAAAAATCAGTATTGGCCACGGTTCATCAACAGTTTGTTGAGGGTATTGCAGCGGCAAATATTTCAGTTACACAAAAAGATGTTGAATTAACTGACATAGAAAACTGGTTGAGTCAGGGGTTTAGTGTGTTGCTGTTAATTAGTACGTATCGGTTTGATGGTAAAAAATCACCGCACTGGGTGTGTGTCACCTATTTAGATGCACATTGTGTTTACGTACATGACCCATTTTGCGAGCCTGGCAATAACAATCAGCTAGCAATTGATTGTCAGTATGTACCAATTGCACGCAGCGACTTTAGCAAAATGTCGGCATTTGGTAGCCAAAGGCTCAGAACGGCAGTTGCTATTGGAAAAGTAAAATAGATTAGGATATTAAGTGACATTTTTAGATTTTATCGATGTAGCGCCATACTCATGGGCAGCTATTGGCACCGCCGCTTTTTGTGGCGCTATTATTGGTATAGAGCGTCAATTGCGCGGTAAACCTGTGGGTATTCGCACATCAGCATTAATAACGTTAGGCACATATTTGTTTTTATCTACGGCGTTTAATTTACAAGGGGATGTGATTGATCATTCTCGTGTAGTGGGGCAAATAATCACGGGTATTGGGTTTTAGGCGCAGGCGTTATGCTGGCAAAGGATGGTGCCGTGGTAGGGGTTACCTCCGCGGCTACTATTTGGGTGCTTGCGTCTATTGGGGTGATGATCGCAACCGAAAACTTAGGTGCAGCAATTAAGCTTTCTGTATTGGTGGTTGGTATTTTATATGGTGTTGATGTACTCGAAGCTAAGTTTAAAAGCCTCAGCAAAGGTGTACATGCTAAAGTAAAAAGTTATCACAAACGTTATTATCGAAAAGACAGTATAGATAGCGAACGCCACTAAATAGTGGCGTTTTTCATGCGGACAATGTTGCGTTTATTGCGCTAAGTGCATCGTTAATTGGTGCGGGCCGGCCAATAAAATAGCCTTGTACACTGTCTACATTGAGCTTTCTTAACGAGTTGAACTCCTGTTCGGTTTCAATTCCTTCGGCAACAATAGTGCAGTCGATTGCTTTTGCAAACCCACACAGCGCTTTTGCCAGCAAAAATTTACGTTTGTCAGTGTTTATATTTTGTGTGAGGCTAATATCTAATTTAATAATATCGGCTTCAAGCTCTAGTATGTGCTGAAATGATGAAAAGCCTGCGCCTACATCATCAATAGCTAAGCGAAGCCCTCTTTTTCTGAGTGGGGTAAGTGCTGTCCGCATTTTTTCGTAGTCGGAAATTGGTGAATGCTCAGTAATTTCTAATACTAGCCTAGTGCAGTCAATGTTTTGTAATGTATTTTCAAGTGCACCGCTTAGGATATGCGATGGTGAGCAATTAATAGCAATGTAAGTTGAATTATTAAATTTGGCTATGTTGGTGACTGCATTTTTAATGGCTAGCATTTCTAAAGCTTCATTTAAGCCAACCTTTTTTGCTTCTTTAAACCATACATCAGGAGTTCTATAAGGTGTAGTAAAAAATCGAGCAAGTGATTCAAAACCCGCAACTTTATTATTTTTTAAACTGAAAATAGGTTGATAGTAAATATTTAAATCATTATCGGTAATAATTTGCTGAATAACTGATTTAGTGTGATTGCGCGATACACGTTTGGATAAATTTATTTCAATTAAGCCTGTCGCTATTTCCGAAATAAGATTTAAAAACGATAAATCGCGATCGTTCAAGCTCTCATCATGGTGTGATTTATAACAACAAAAAGTACCGTATAATTTACCGTTTGACAGGTTGATAGGTACACCTATATAAGAGCCTATACCTAACTTTTTGGTTACCGGCATAGCCTTGGTTATTGGGTTTGCGTTGGTATTAGTAATAACAGGGCTAAGCTTGTCATCGGTGATTTTTTGACAATACGTTTCATCAATCGGATCGGCATTACCCACTTTAACAATTTGGTTTTCAGAGGGATTATCGACCACTTTAAAAACCCGCTCATCGTTAATAAATTCAGATATAAAAGCAACATCCATATCTAAATGTTTACGAACTAACGCAAGTAAGTTAGCTAGCTTAGCTTCAATGGATACGTTATTGTGTTGATCGACAAGCAGCTTGCTAGATTTATCCATCGGCTATTTCTCTATTTGAATTCAAATTAGCTTAGTGAGTAATACTATAATTTATATATATAAAAAGATCTAATCAAGGCTATATCCATCTTTGCTAACCATCAAACGTGAGCATGGTATAGTCAAAACTTAACCAAATAATTTTCGCCTGACTACTTTACGGTATTCGCTGGGTGTTTGGCGTAATACTTTTTTAAATACTCGGGTTAAATGCCCTTGGTCATTATAGCCAACCTCTAAAGCAACTTCCTGAATCGATAAATTAGAAGATGCCAATAAATCTTTGGCGCCTTCTACTCGTAATTGTTGCCAATATTCGATTGGACTTTGGTTAGTGGCACTTCTGAAACGACGGGTAAAGGTGCGATAACTTAGACTAAATTGAGCCGCAACCTCCTTTAAGTTGAGCTCACTGGCTAGATTGGTTTTTAACCAAAACTGTATTTGTGCAATCAGCTCATCTGGGTGTCTATCTACTGCTCCCTCTAAGTAACGTTGATCTTCATAGGGTTTACGAATTTCATGGGAAAAGTTGCGCTCCACATGTTGTGCCGCTTCTTTACCATAATATTGACTAATAATATGTACGATAACATCAGCAAGTGCATTTAAACTGGCTACGGTATACATACGTTCTGACTGGGTGATAAAAAAATCAGGTTTTAAACTTACATTAGGGTAGTCATGCTTAAACTGTTTAGCATAATGCCAATGGGTAGTAGCGGGATGTCCGTCAAGTAAACTAGCCTCTGCAACAAAACAATTACCTGTGCCTACTCCAATTATATGACTTCCTACGGTAAAGCTCTCGATCAGCCAAGTGACTAATTGTTGATTAGCGCGTATCACCGGGCGAGGGTTACGCCAAATGCCAGGCACAATAACTAAATCGCAATAAGGTGAGTTTTCGCTAGTACAATCAGGAATAATCGATAGTCCAGTTCGCGTCTTAATGGCATCACTATTTTTAGCCACTAAATGAATAGCCAGAGGTTTAAAGTTATTTTTATCACTATGGCCTTTGGCAAAAGCCTCACCCGCACGCAGCATCTCAATCGGTAATGTGATACTGGTTACCAACAAATGCTCAAACACTGCGATACCAATATTTATGGGGGGAGTTAATGGGTTGTTGCTCATTGTGAATGCTCCGACCAGTTGTTTTTGGCCTTTTATGCCGCTTATTTGGCTATTAAAGCACAAAGGTGTCTCTATAATCCAATTAAACTAATGTCATATTCTTATAACACGCATTTTAAAGGTAAATTATGACTGCACTACCCGTTATTGTAGGCATGGGAGGCATTAATGCCGCTGGCCGTACTTCTTTTCATCAAGGTTATCGTCGTATCGTGTTAGATAGCTTAGCGGCGCAAGCTCGCCAAGAAACGTTTTTAGGCCTTGCCACATTAATGAACTTAGTGACTACAGTAAACGGCCAACTTGAAGACAGCCAAGGTAATCATGTTGAGCAAAGCGACATTGAAGCACGCTTTGGTGAGCAAATTATTGCTGGTACATTAATTCGAAAAATTGAAAAAGAACATTTTGACGTTGATGCCACACCTTGGCAGCAAAAAATGACGTTAACGGCTTCAGATGATAGTTCAATTGTGTTTGAAACACGTCGTCGTGACTTACCATCGCCTTTACCAAGCAACTGGCAAATAGATGACCTTGATAATAAAAAAGTAAAAGTCACGATTGCTGCTGAGCTAGATGTAAAACATGATTCAACCCGTGATAACCCGATTAAGTCGGCTGGGCAATTTCCAACCGGGTTTGATCCTGCCATTATGTATAACAGCCGCTACCAGCCGCGCGGTTTACAAGCGACCATATTTGCTGCCACCGATGCAATAAAATCAACTGGACTTGATTGGCAACATATTATGAATAGCGTAGAGCCTGACAAAATTGGTACCTATTCAGCATCGGTTATTGGTCAAATGGATGATAAAGGCTTAGGTGGATTAGTTAAAGCGCGTCAGCAGGGCGATCGTGTTAGTACTAAGCAGTTAGCGCTGGGTTTAAATACGATGTCGACCGATTTTATTAACGCCTATGTTACTGGGAATGTGGGGACGACTTTTTCAACTTCAGGCGCATGTGCCACATTTTTATATAACTTGCGCGCTGCCGTTAACGATATTCAAGCTGGTCGTACCCGTGTTGCAGTGGTTGCAAGTGTTGAATGCGCGATTACTCCAGAAGTGGTTGAAGGTTTTGGTAATATGAGTGCGCTGGCCAATATTGAAGGTTTGCGCCGTTTAGATAATTTAAGCAATGATGATGAGCCTGATTACCGTAAAAGTAGTCGTCCATTTGGTGAGAACTGCGGTTTTACCTTAGGTGAGGGGGCTCAGGTTGCTATATTAATGGATGATGCACTGGCTCTGGAACTCGGTGCAGATATTATGGGCAGTGTGCCGGATGTATTTGTGAATGCCGATGGAGTTAAAAAGTCAATTACCTCACCTGGGCCTGGCAATTACATCACCATGGCGAAATCAGCAGCACTTGCTACTAGCTTGTTAGGTAAAGAGGCACTGCAACAACGTAGCTTTATTTTAGCGCACGGCTCAAGTACGCCACAAAATCGTGTTACTGAATCTTTAATTTATCATAAAGTAGCGCAAACATTTGCTATTGATAACTGGAAAGTGACTGCGCCTAAAGCCTATGTAGGCCATACTATTGCGCCTGCTAGTGGCGATCAGCTTGCCATTGCGTTAGGTGTATTTAGTCATAATATTATGCCGGGTATTACCACCATTGATAAAGTAGCCGACGATGTTTACAGCGAACATTTAGATATTCGTAATAGCCACTACGATTGTGGTGATATGGATATTGCGTTTATTAACTCAAAAGGCTTTGGTGGAAATAATGCAACTGCGACTGTGCTGAGCGCAAAAGTAACCATGCAAATGCTTGCTAAACGCCATGGTGATGCACTGATGAACAGCTATGTTGAAAAACATAGCCAAGTAAAAGATGCACAGCATACTTACCAAACGCAAGCCGATTTAGGTCAATACTCGCTAATTTACCGTTTTGGTGATGGTTTAATTGATGAAAATGAGATTGTTTTAGATGAGCACAGCATTACACTGCCAGGCTTTGAAAAAGCAATTACATTTAGTACAACAAATTCCTATCAAGATATGTTCTAAGCACACATACTTGTTAGCAAGGCGCTTTTATAGCGCCTTTTTTAATGTTTGTTCAAATATACTTAGCAATTAAACTGTGTTTATTTTTTTGCTTCCATGCTAAATAATAATTGGCAAGAACGGCTGTTAAGCCAATTACGACTGCAATAAATAGCAGTGTTGCAACATAGCTCATACCGTACCCAGTTGGTAAACCCACCAGTGTTTCGCCATAAGTCATATCAGAAAAACTAAAGCCTAAAACAGGGATAAGTAACCAACTTATTGCATGCAGTAAATACAAGTGGGCTAAGTACGAAAACATACTGGTTTTACCCAATACTTGTAAAAACTTTGGCGAAAAATCACTTTTTAGCTTGCTCAATAGTTTAAGCATAATTAGGCCTATACCAACGGTTAACAACATAAACTGCAGGGAAAGTGGGTATTTGGTCGGGTTTAAAAATGACATTATAGTGAGTAAATAAGAGTCACTAATCGTAAATATTGACGCGTCACCATAAAGATTAAAGCCACGCAAAAGCGTGTATAAAACTAGGCAGCTTACACCCAAAATTAAGCCATAATCCATAACTCGGTTACTGTATTGCTTGGCTTTGTAATAAACACCTGCACAATAGGCTAACGCCATTAACCCAACAATAGGAGCTACGGGGTAGGTGGTTCTAATTTTAAAGTTAAAAGGAAGTTCGAGTACATTTTTTTGATGTAAAACAGACCATATCGTATTTGCGATTGTATTTGGCTCAAAGTTGACGGCATCAAATAAGTTGTGGCCAAATACTAAAATTAAGCCCATGGCAAAAATCGCATACAGACCGATTAAACGTAAAAGCCCCAGAATAATAAATCCCCAACCTATCGCCCAAATAACCTGAGCGTATAACATTGGAAACAGTGGATTAAAGCTCCAAGACCACGACACAATAGTAAATTCAAATAATATAAGGACTAGTCCACGTATAATTAAACTTTTTGAAAAAGCTTGCGTGGAAGTGTATTTATGCTCGGTTATTGCAGCTGAAAGGCCCGCTAAAAATACAAATAATGGCGCACAAAAGTGCGATATAAAACGAGTGAAAAAAGTAAGCGCATCTGTTCCTGGTATGGTCATGGGATCGGTCACTGAATAATTTAGACAATAATACATTCCGTGATCAATCACCATAAATATAATAATAAGACCTCTGAGTAAGTCTATATGGTGTAAACGATTTTGAGATAAAGGTAATGACATAAATATGCTTTGGTATGGATGAAAAAAACGAGTTTAATTATATGTTATATTATATCATTTTGCGAGAGTGATAATAAAATACTTTAGTATAAATTATGTTGTAAACAATTTTTACTTACTAACAGATTTTTACAGTTTTACTTTTTTAATGGAGTTACTCTATTAACTAAATAGTTAAAGTTGAAGCTACTAAAGGGTTAAACATGAAAAAAATATTTTTTTTATCACTATTGCTGATGCTTAATGGCTGTACATTTTTTGGCGTTATGTTGGATGGACAAGCAGCCTCAAATGCACAAGAAAATCAGCGGATGAAAAATCCAGCTCGGTCTACTCCTTATGAAAATCCATTTGAGCCAGTTCCCGTTGATAAGGACGGATTTTCTTTTGCAGAGCTAGGTTTAAAAATAGACTCTGCAGTATTTAGTTTAGTAAAAGGAGATGACGGTGTGATTAGAAAATGTAGGCAGGTTACTAAGGTCTTAAAAGAATGTGTAGAAGTAGATAAATCTACTCTACACAGTAATGAATCTAAGCAGTTAAAAACTGATGATGAAATAATAAGTGTTGGTCTATAAAACTACTAATGAAATAGTAACTATGGTCGTAGCCAGCTTGCATTTCGAGTGTTAACGGATAGCCCTTCTGTGTAGCTACAGTTACTAACTTTTGTGGCTTAAGTTGCTCATCTAAAAAGTTATCTGCATCACCTTGGCTAACCAACATAGGTAAATAATCAGCTTGTTTGGCTTGTTGCATTAATTCGCAGCTATCATATTCTGCCCAGACTGATTTATCAGTACCTAAGTAGCCAGTAAAAGCTTTAACACCCCAAGGACAATCTATCGGGTTTACAATTGGGCTAAATGCTGTAGCGCTGGTATAAGCTTTAGGATTTTTAAGGGCAATTATTAATGCGCCGTGGCCACCCATAGAATGCCCAGAAATTGCTTTTTTAGTTGTTACTGGAAAATGTTGCTCTATTAATGCAGGTAGTTCCTTCACCACATAATCGTACATATTAAAATGAGTATTGTAAGGTGCCTGCGTTGCATTGACGTAAAACCCTGCACCTTGGGCAAAATCGTAGCTATCTTCGTTAGGAACGTTTTCACCACGCGGACTGGTATCAGGTGCGACAATAGCGATGCCTAGCTCTGCCGCTTTTTTAAACGCGCCTGCTTTTTGCATAAAGTTTTCATCGGTACAGGTTAATCCTGATAACCAATAAAGTACTGGTACTTTATTTTTTTCACTGGCGCCTGGTGGTAAAAATACCGCAAAACGCATGCTGCAATGGGTGCTTGAGGAAGTATGGCTATACTGCTTATGCCAGCCACCAGCCACTTTTGCCGTTGAGATATTTTCTAACATAACAATCCTTAAAAGCCGTTACTTAATAGCAACGGCTGGTAATGGTGATTAAAAGAAATTAGTAATGAATAACAGTACGAATACTCTTACCTTCGTGCATTAAATCAAAGGCATCGTTAATTTCTTCAAGGCTCATGGTATGGGTAATAAAATCATTAAGAGCGAATTCACCCGCCATGTAACGCTCTACAATTTCAGGAAGTTGCGAACGACCCTTAACGCCTCCAAATGCGCTACCACGCCATACACGGCCAGTAACAAGTTGGAACGGGCGAGTTGAAATTTCTTGGCCAGCACCAGCTACACCAATAATTACAGATTCTCCCCAGCCTTTATGACAACACTCAAGGGCAGAGCGCATTACATCAACGTTACCAATACATTCAAATGAGTAATCAACACCGCCGTCGGTCATCTCTACAATCACTTCTTGAATTGGCTTGTCGAAGTCTTTTGGATTAATTAAGTCGGTAGCACCGAGTTTAGTCGCAAGATCAAACTTAGAGGTGTTAATATCAATACCAATAATACGGCTTGCACCAGCCATTTTGGCGCCAATAATGGCCGACAAACCAATGCCACCTAGACCAAAAATTGCCACCGTATCGCCCGTTGTTACTTTTGCCGTATTTGTTACAGCGCCCATACCGGTAGTGACACCGCAGCCCAATAAGCAAATTTCCTCTAAAGAGGCTTCTTTATTTACTTTAGCTAGCGAGATTTCAGGAAGTACTGTGTATTCAGAAAAGGTCGACGTCCCCATATAGTGATAAATTGGTTGGCCGTCTTTGAAAAATCGCGTTGTGCCATCTGGCATTAAGCCTTTGCCTTGTGTTTCGCGTACAGCAGAGCACAAGTTGGTTTTACCTGAAGTACACATTTTGCATTCACCACATTCTGCGGT
This sequence comes from Pseudoalteromonas sp. Scap06, assembly GCF_013394165.1. Classification (NCBI taxonomy): domain Bacteria; kingdom Pseudomonadati; phylum Pseudomonadota; class Gammaproteobacteria; order Alteromonadales; family Pseudoalteromonadaceae; genus Pseudoalteromonas; species Pseudoalteromonas sp. Scap06. Next base: position 1,565,121 of record NZ_CP041330.1, read on the forward strand.
GTATAGAGGAATAACGTGATCGCCAACTTCTACACTTGTAACGCCTTCGCCCACAGCGTAAACCACCCCGGCACCTTCATGGCCTAAAATAGCGGGGAAAATGCCTTCAGGATCTTCACCTGATAAAGTAAAAGCATCTGTATGGCATACACCTGTGGCAGTAATTTTTACCATCACTTCGCCTTTTTTAGGCATCATCACGTCAACTTCTTCAACGCTTAAAGGCTGATTAGGGCCCCAGGCAATCGCTGCTTTTGATTTTATAAATTCAGACATGTGTATATCCTTTGTAGTGGTTTGAATATCAATTGTAGACCCAAACTGTTTGGGTGATGTGTCTATTGTATTTATTTCTATAACAATGATAATCTCTAAATTAATAAAACACTTTTACAGTATGGTAATAATAATGCGTTGGGAAGGGATTGATGAGTTTATTTCTGTTGGCGAAGAGGGAAGTTTCACTCAAGCTGCACAGGCGTTGGGTCTATCGGTTGCCCATATTAGCCGCCATGTTACTAAGCTTGAGCAACGGTTAAATACCCAACTTTTAACGCGTACGACCCGAAAGGTGGTATTAACCAAAGAAGGTGAGCAGTTTTTACACCAAGTAAAACATTTACAACACGCTATGGATGAAGCCACTCAGGGGCTCGCGTCTGTGCAAACATCCCCTAAAGGTAAAATTAAATTAACCGCACCGGTTATGTATGGTGAAAGTTTTATTATGCCGATAGTGCATTCGTTTATGCATGATCACCCCGAGGTAGAAGTAATCGCAACGCTCTCTAACGAGCAAGAAAACTTGCTGGAGGGCGGCTTTGATTTAGCCATTCGATTAGGCCATTTAAAAGATTCGAGTTTAAAAGCGCGACGCTTGAGCTCTCGGCGATTTATTATGTGTGCTGCACCAAGCTATTTAGCGCGTTTTGGCGAACCCCATACGTTAGGTGAACTTAACCAGCATCAATGCTTAATTGGTAACAGTAGTTATTGGCGAGTAAATGAAAATAATCGTGACAAACATATTAAAGTAGCTGGGCGGTTGCATTGCAATAGCGGTTGGGCACTGGTTGACGGCGCTAAAAAAGGGTTGGGTATTGTTCAGTTGCCGGATTACTACATAGAGAATGAAATAAAAACAGGGCAGTTAGTACCAATATTAACAGCCTATCAACCTCAACAAGAGGGGGTGTGGGGGCTTTATCCTCCTCGGCAATTTGTTGCTACTAATGTACGAGTATTACTTGATTATCTAGTAACAGGATTAAAAGTTTAGCTTGGCTTAGTGATTTGCTTATAATATAGCCAAGTATAAGATTTATAAATTATTTCTTACATTTATGGTGATATTCAATTGCGCTGAGTTCGTGCTACTATAAAGCCACACTTTTAGCATTAATGTTTTAATTAATATGTTTCAACCTGTTAGCCTGTTTATCGGACTTAGATATAGTCGCTCTTCCAAAGGCAATGCGTTTATTTCGTTTATTTCTTTTTTTTCTATTGCAGGTATAGCGATTGGTTTAATGGCGCTCTTTACAGTAAGTAGTGTCATGAACGGTTTTGAAAGCAGCCTGAAAATGAATATGCTCGGACTCATTCCACACGTTGAAGTGCAGGCAAAACAACACTCTAAAACGCAAATGAATACTCTTAAAGCTGATCTTGAGCAATCACCGTATGTTGAACATGTTAGTTTATACCGCCATGGTGAAGCTATACTACAAACAAATAAAGACCTGCATGGTGTGCTGCTGCAAGGGCTCTATGATAATGATGGCTCGCTTTATAAAATCACTGACAAAGTAGTGCAGGGGAATTGGCAAAGTGTATTAAATAATAATTATCACATTGCTATTAGCCGTTATCTAAGCCGTAAACTCGGCGTTAGCTTGGGCGATAAACTGCGCGTTATTATGCCCAATGCGTCAACTTATACACCCCTTGGTCGTGTCCCTAGCCAGCGTTTATTCAAAATTGCTGCAATTTACGAAACTGGTTCAGAAATTGACATGGGACTGGCATTTACCAGTGGTGTGTCATTGCAACGAGTATTAAAGCAAAGTAGCTCTACACCCCCTAATTTAAGTGTGTCACTGCATGAGCCATTTGCACTTGATGAATTTATTCAAGACAGCCAACTTATTCTGAAGAATTTTAAATACACCGATTGGCGCAGTAGCCAAGGCACTTTATTTGCCGCTGTGGCGATGGAGAAACGCATTATGTCTATGTTATTGGGCTTAATCGTGCTGGTGGCGGTGTTCAATATTGTGTCGGCGCTCACCATGATGGTGAGTGAAAAACAAAGCGAAGTTGCGATACTGCAGACACTAGGGCTAACGCCAAGCCAAGTACAAACTGTATTTATGGTTCAAGGTTTATATAACGGTGTGATTGGTACGGCAGTAGGTGCCTCTTTAGGTATTTTATTTAGCTTATATATTAATGAACTGCTGGCGTTGGTTGGCTTAAATTTATTATCGGGGATTTCACTGCCGGTCAAATTTGATGCGCTTAGCTTAAGTGTGATTGCGCTTTTAAGCTTAGCCATGAGCTTTTTAGCGACTTTATATCCCGCGCGCCAGGCCGCTAAAGTAAACCCAGCCGAGGTATTACGTTATGAATGATTTAGTAATTAGTTGTGAACAAATAAGTAAAGTGTACCAAGACGGGCAAAACCAAGTTGAGGTATTAAAAGGGGTTGATTTAGCCCTAACCCAAGGTGAAATGCTAGCTATTGTAGGTAGCTCAGGTTCAGGTAAAAGTACCTTATTACATATTTTGGGTACCTTAGATACCGCCAGTTCTGGCAGTGCAAAAATCAAAAACCAAGATGTGGCTAAACTTTCTCGCAGCCAACAAGCCGCGTTTAGAAATCAAAACTTAGGGTTTATTTACCAATTTCATCATTTATTAATGGAATTTAGTGCGGTTGAAAATGTTGCTATGCCACTGTTAATAAAAGGCTTGAGTGCCAAAGAAGCAAATGTAAAAGCGCTCGACATGCTCGATAAAGTCGGCCTTGCGCACAGAAGTAGCCATAAACCGTCGGCACTTTCTGGTGGCGAACGCCAACGTGTTGCCATAGCGCGTGCTTTAGTGACTGAGCCTGCACTGGTTCTTGCAGATGAGCCAACGGGTAATTTAGATAAGCAAAACGCGATTAAAATTTACGATTTAATTAATCAGCTAAATAAAAGTTTAAACACCAGTTTTGTGGTGGTGACTCATGATTTAGAGCTTGCCGACAAGCTGGGTAAAATAGCGTATTTAGATGATGGTAAATTATCAATAAAAGAGTCAAACCATGTTGCTTAGTGCCTTTATAAGTAAACGTTTCAGAGCCTATTCAGGCCATAAAGATGAAAAAAACGCGTTTGTTAGTTTTATTGCTAAGGCATCTACTATTGGTATTTTACTTGGTGTTGCCGTTTTAATTGTGGCGTTATCGGTGATCAATGGTTTTGAACAACAATTGGTTCATCGTTTATTAAGTGTAGTGCCACAAGTTGAATATGTAGCACCAAGCAGGCCGATTGCTGATTGGCCCAGCAAAGTCGAAAAATTAAAACAGCAACCACAAGTAACAGGAGCAGCCCCATTTATAGCAGTAAATGGTATGGCGCAATTTAAAAGCCAATTAAAAGCAGTTGAAATACGAGGTGTTGAGCCTTCGCTAGAGAGCGACGTATCAGCGGTTAACCAATTTACACAAGGTAAATTAGTCAGTCAGCTAGCACTTGAGGATGTTATTTTAGGCAAGCAAATTGTCACTCAACTTAATATATCAATAGGCGACAATGTCACTTTATTGATCCCACAAATTAGTGAAAAAGGACAATCATTACTTGCGCCAAAACGGGTTACGTTAACACTCGCAGGCATTATAGAAATGGGCGGGCCTATTGATAGCAGTGCCGCGTTTATTCACCTTAGCAAAGCACAACAAACCTTAGGTTACGATCAAAGCCAAGTAACCGGCCTACGTTTACGGGTTGATGATGTGTTTGCAGCGCACCAAATAGCGTTGAGAGTAGGGCAAACTGTTACTGATTACGTGTATATATCGAGTTGGTTTAGAACCCAAGGCAGCTTGTATCAAGACATTCAAATGGTGCGCACGATTGTTTATATTGTGGTGTTTTTAATTATTGCAGTCGCCAGTTTTAACATTGTTTCGTCATTAGTGATGGAAGTGCGCGAAAAAGAAGGCAATATTGCCATTTTAAAAACCATGGGTGCCAAAGACAGTACCATATTGGCTACTTTTGTAATGCAAGGCTTAACTCAAGCATTTGTTGGCGTAGTTTTAGGCTCTATTATTGGCGTTATTCTAGCAATCAATATTAGTGAGCTCTTTACTTGGCTGAGTTTATTGCTGGGTGAAAATCCGCTAGAAGGTGTGTATTTTATCGAATTCTTACCGAGTAAATTAGTTTGGCAAGATATAGTGTTAACTGTTATTGCCACCTTTGTGCTTGCAATATTGGCGACGCTGTATCCAGCATGGCAAGCAACACGTGTTGATCCGGCAAAAGTATTGGGTAATTAAACACAGTATTTAATAGGGCGCTTAGTGTAACTCTGATAAACTGCGCCGCTATTAAACAGCTTTTGTTTGCTGAGCACTTATTTTACCTGGGATTTACTTTGACAAATAACGATATTTTACGCCGTATTCGCTACACCTTTGATTTAACCGATTCAGCAATGGTTGACGTGTTCGCCGCTGCAGAGCACAGCGTCAGCACAGAGCAGGTGATTGCATGGTTAACTAAAGAGGGCGAGCAAGGTTACACCCCAATAAGTGACACCGAATTTGCGGTATTTTTAAATGGCTTTATAAATACCAAGCGCGGTAAACGTGACGGTGAGCAGCCAATCCCAGAGACTAAATTAAACAATAATATTATTTTTATGAAATTACGTATTGCTTTAAATATGAAAGCAGAGGACGTAATTGCCACACTCGCATTAGTTGATTTTGATTTAAGTAAGCATGAACTCAGTGCATTTTCACGTAAAGTTGAAAACAAACATTACCGTGTGTGTAACGATCAAGTTTTACGTTTATTTTTAACCGGTGTGCAGCGTACTTTTCGCCCAGATGGCGAAAAAGCTTAATGTATTTTATGGAGGTTGGTTAGCAACCTCCATTAAACCTCTTAAACGAACTCACTAAAATCTACGCTATTATCAGTCTTACCCCTTCTACAACTTCAGTCTCATAAAGCATTTTATATTTTTGCGCTCGTAAAAACGTAGAGTCGTATTTTGTTTTACTATTTTTAATACTTTTAACGTGTTATTCATTAAAACTGGTGTTTTTAGCATAAAAATTCTTTTTTAATGGGTTTTTATACAAAAGAAACAACAATTTAATTCAACATCAAACACGTGCATCCAGTTTATCTATGATGTTAAAGTGTAAAAATAATGATCGCATAATCAATTTCTCTACTAACAATAACGTTGATCATTTTTCCTGTTTCGAATTTAAAAATACCTACATGGAAGAGTAAATATGGATTATATACACAAAACTATTTCGCAATTAAAGCAGACGAGTCCTGCGCAATGTGAGTTTTATCAAGCTGTAGAAGAAGTGCTAGACTCTCTAGAGCCTATATTTTCGCAAACCAGTCACTACCAACAACAAGCAATTATTCAAAGAATGGTAGAGCCAGAGCGCCAATTAATGTTTCGTGTGCCTTGGGTTGATGACGAGGGCAATATTCAAGTCAATAAAGGCTACCGTATCGAATTTAATTCGGCGTTGGGACCATATAAAGGCGGCTTACGTTTTCATCCTAGTGTGAATGCCAGCATTATAAAGTTTTTAGGGTTTGAACAAATTTTTAAAAATGCACTAACTGGTTTGCCTATAGGTGGTGGCAAAGGAGGCGCTAATTTTGATCCTAAAGGACGCTCTGATGGCGAGATAATGCGCTTTTGCCAATCGTTTATGACCGAGTTATATCGTCATATTGGCCCTACAACCGATGTACCTGCAGGGGATATTGGCGTAGGGGCGAGAGAAATTGGTTATATGTTTGGCCAATACAAACGCTTAACAGGGCGCTATGAAGGCATACTAACCGGTAAAAGTTTACTTTGGGGCGGATCGCTTGCTCGCAAAGAAGCAACGGGTTATGGCGCGGTGTATTTTGCTAACTATATGCTTGAAGATCGTGATGACAGCTTATCAGGAAAACGCTGTTTAATTTCAGGCTCAGGCAATGTGGCAATTTATGCCATGGAAAAATTATATCAACTAGGGGCTACGCCTATTGCCTGTAGTGACTCAAAAGGCACTTTGTACGATGAGAGTGGCATTGATTTAAAACTTATTAAGCAATTAAAAGAACAGTCACGAGGATGCCTGAGTGACTACCTAGATACTCACTCTCAGGCAAAGTATACGCCTCGCGATGAGTACCCTCAGGATGGTCATGCTGTATGGCGTTACAGTGCGGATGCGGCTTTTCCTTGTGCTACACAAAACGAATTAACCCAAGCGGATGCAAAAGCACTACTTGAAAATGGCTGTATTTTAGTCAGTGAAGGGGCGAATATGCCCTCAACCAAAGAAGCGATTGATTGCTTTATTGAAGCAAAAATTGCTTATGCCCCTGGCAAAGCAGCGAATGCCGGTGGGGTAGCAACCAGTCAATTAGAAATGGCACAAAATGCCAGTATGCAAAGCTGGACATTTGAGCAAGTAGATGAAAAGCTTAAACAAATAATGAAAGATATATTCACAACAGCCAACGACACTGCAAAAGAGTTTGATCAACCCGGTAACTTACTTTTAGGCGCTAACATCGCTGGATTTAGACGTGTAGCCGATGCAATGATTGAACAAGGTGTAGTGTAACAGCTCGGTTAATATATAATTTTTAGTAGCTTATACCTGTTTGATAGTGACATTTAATAAGTGTTGAACGAACAGGCAGGTATGAGCGAAAGATAGTTATTGAAGTGAGGTGTCATTAGCTAAGTTATATTAAAAGGGCACTTTCGTCATTTCTACATATTCAAATAATCTACAAAAAGCATAATATTTATAACTAGCAATAGCTTACACTATTTGTTATTAATATAAGTTCATAAAATGAGGATGTTTTTCGTGAAAATAGAGAAGCTGTCCTCTAATAAAGCTGTGACATGCAAAAAGGAATTTCGTATGAATATCAATGCAACAATTCTCGGTCAATTTATTTTTATATCAATGATCGTAATAACTGGTTTAAGCTTTTATCTCGGTAAACGTAAAACCCAAAATGTTAAAACAACAACCTTTATTGGTTTTTTATTGTCATTTATACCGCCATTAGGTTTAATATTTGTCGCAGTTTTGGCACTCAAAAACGATGTTATAAATAATAATGACTCTACTATTTAGGTGCCTAATTTTATATAAAATCCATTTTAATTTTCTAAAACAGTTGGTTAGGCTCTGAACCATTACATATTGAAACCACTGTTTAGTGCGCTTAATATGACGTTAAAAGGCCTAATCTAACCCCAGCTTAAATTTAAAATGAATACGTGTCGAAAATATTCAATACCTATATTGAGACAAAAGCTATCTTAGCTCCAACTACATTTAAGGAGGTGAGATATGTTTTTTCGTGCAAATTATTTTGAGCTAGCACCTAAAGCAATACAGATTCTGATGAACCAAGAAGACTATCTGCGTAAGCAATTTAGTATTTCAGAAACAGTAACAATCCCGATCTGGGAATTGATTAAACTAAGAGTGTCGCAGATGAATCAGTGTGCCTTTTGTATTGATATGCACAGCAAAGACGCATTGAGTCATGGGGAAACTCATGAACGTATTATTGGCTTAAGTGCATGGCGTAATATGCCTTTATATTCTAAGACAGAACTAGCTGCGCTCGATTGGGCTGAATATTTGACCCTAGCTAACCCCGTAGACGAAGAGTTCTATAAGAATACGGTAGAAGTATTAGGTGAAAAAGCTGTAGTGGATTTGACCATTGCGATTAATGCTATCAATAGCTGGAATCGAATTGCTAAGACGTTTATGCCAGAGGTAGGCAGCTATAAACCGTAATAAATTATTTGAACAGGCATTTAATTTTCAGTTGTCTCAACCATCGGGGCAGCTGTCTGCGTTTGTGCAGGGAGTATGGTCAGCATCTGTACAGCAACCGGTTCCGATAGTAAAGCCGCTGTATTCTGATGCTGGCAGCGGCATTATTTTTAACCTTGTTGGTGACGTGATGATTGGCAATGAAACCCTGCCGGAAGGTGTCATTATGCTTGCTATAAATAAACAGACTGAGAATATTGTTCTGCAATCTGGAGCACAACTCTCAGGCATTCGTTTCCATCCAGCCATTTGCTATGGTGTTTTGGGACAGCATTACGACAAGCCAACACTTTTATTGCCAGAGGAAGACCAGCTTTATAACCTTTATGGGGTTTATAATGATCTCCGAATTCAAAAAGACATTGAAAGGCGAATTGAAACTCTGCACCGCTGGGCAGATAAAAACCTAGATTTTTCCAAAGTAATTCCAGCCCCTCTGAAGAAAGCACTAATGTATATCGAGCAGGATGAAACGCCGGGGCAATTAAGTGCAAGTATTGATTTGAGCCAACGGCAAATTGAGCGTATTTTTAAACTTTGGCTAGAAATGACTCCCAAACATTATCAGCGGATTTTAAGGGTTAAAAAAACAATCAGCTTTTTACGAACATACAAAAAAGCAAACTTAGCTGATGTTGCTCACCAATTTGGATTTAGTGATCAGGCGCATATGACACGGGAATTTCGTACTTTTGCATGTATTACGCCAGGGCAAATAGAGTGAGTTTTTGGCTTTCATACTTGGTTACCACCGGTAAATGTTTTTCAGCTAACTCAATAAAACTAATTTCGTGCAAAGCCTATTTATCAAATCATTAAACAGGACAAAAGTAGTTGGCATTTTCTCCTTTTTCGCTTATTTTAGCCAACCATTTTTTGCCTCATAATGAGGTATCACTTTTGTAGGAAACGCACGATGAAAACAATAATCTTCAGTCTTTTAATAGTCACTACTTTATTTTCAGCTAGCACGTTCGCAAATAATGATTCGCAATACGAACAAATGGCAAAGCAACTTTCAAAACAGCTAGAAACTTCCATGAAAGTAATGAATAACCCAAAGTTAATTAAAGCCAATGCAAAATATATAAAAAGTTTATATGAAGCTTTGGTTGAAGAGGGTTTTACTAAAGAGCAAGCATTACAACTCGTTGCAGCAACTCTAGCAAGCAAAAAGTAAAACTAACGAGCCTAGTAACCATGTGAATACTAACAGCTCACTCAGTTTTGCTTCGCTTCACATTTTAGCAAATTACTACCAGCCCCTCCTGCGGGGCTATGGATCAAAACGGAGACTGGAGTATAACTATGCTATTAGCTAATCTCTCACACCCGTTAGCTTAAGCTGACACCCATTCTAAAAATTCAATATGTAAAAGCGGACTTGTATTTTGAATTTGGTACAGTTTTAACAAATAAATAAAGTGACTGTTTTTAGATTTTATTCGCCTCATATCTAACTGGTAGTGCCAACTAATAAATTTGGAGTTTATCTGATAGGTAAGTACTAGCGATTATTTCTGTAATTGGTAAAATTTTACCAATCCTTTTGATAGCCCAATAGGAAAGGTCGAGTAATGATCGCTTCCTTCAACAACTTCCTCTTCTAGCTTTAATTTTTGGTAATTACGTGAGCGTAATAGATTTGCAAACTTCACATGACCTGCGACCATATCTTCTTTCATGCCATTTTCTAACGTTTCTAATGCGCCAGTTGCCATAAATACATTAGCCTGCAGCGATGTGTTTTTCTGGGCATATTTATTTTCTAACTCAAATATCCAATTATTCTTAAACCAGAGTGAAGGGCTGGTTAAGATATAAGTAGAAAACAGCTCAGGCTTGGTCAACAATACCCAAGCGGCAAAAGATCCCCCCAATGATTGCCCAGACAATATTCTTTGTTCAGGGTTAACTCGGTAATTGCGCTCAATGTACTGAAAGATTTCTTTTTCAATAAATGCTAAGTATTCAGTTGCTCCACCTGTGGTGTATTTTGTCCAGCTCTGATCAACGACAGGTGTTAAATCTCTAACTCGACTAAATTGACCGTCTTCTCCGTGAGCAAATGAAATACCAACAATAATGACTTTATCCATGTCTCGAACATGAGTGACACCAGCAGCTACTTTAAAAGTATAAGGTCCATCATTTAAGTAAAGTACAGGGTATTTTTTAGATTTATTCTCTACTAAGAAATAACTACGGGGTACTTTGATATATAAATCGTATTTCTTACCCAGCACTGTGGATTTAATTGTTACTACTTTACTGTTAGCAATTTCAAAACGATGGCCTTCAGCGAGTGCAAGATTGCTGCAAATTATATTGAGCATAAAAATTAAAGCTAAGTATTTTACAAAACACGAGGAGGAAATAATTAAACTGCATATTGTCAAAAAAGTAGTCGGTTTCATTTTGGCTAAATCCTTTGCTATCGATAATGCTAAAGTTGAAAAGTTTTTAGTATGACAAACAGTAACTTGATGTCCATCTAACGTTTTATCCAGTTTCAAACTCATAGTGCGACACGTGTCACGGTGTTGCGTTTTAACATACAGGATGTTAAAGTGCGACACAAGTCACACCTCTTGAGTCTTTATATGAAACCCAATTCAACAGAGTTAGAAATACTGAAATTACTTTGGAAAAAACAGCCACGTACAGCCAAAGAGATTCATGAACACTTAGAATCAAAGTATGGCTGGTCATACTCATCTACACGTAAAACCTTAGAAAGAATGGGCAATAAAGGAATTTTAGAGGTGGGCTCCTCTGGCAACAAAAAAACCTTTAAAGCATTAGTTGAGAAAATACCGACGCTAGCATCTTATATGCAGGAATTCGCAACCAATGTCTTAGAGTTAGATGAACCACTCCCTGTCACTATGTTCGCTGATAGCCGTTTAATAAATAAAGCTGAAGTCGATGAATTAGAGGAATTGTTAAATCAACTTTCAAAGGATGAAAAACAAAAGTAGTGGACTCTTTCATTATTCAATTCATAGTAAATAGTATTTTTCCTTGGCTTATATTTTCTGGGCTTGTTTATGTTTGCTCATCTTATATAACCAAGCACGACAATACCTCGCCAGGTATTTGGTGGTCTGCGCTTATAGCCAGCTTTTTACCTTTTATTCCTTTATCTCTTGGCACTATTAATATACCTATCCCTGATTTCGATTATATAAGCTCTAGTTTGCAAAGCGCACAAATAGTAAAGCAAGCCAGTATAACCCATGTAAGTTTGCAGAAAATTGATTTAATCTCAACAGCGCTAATTGTTGGTTACTTTGGTTTTACCTGCTTAAAACTCGTTAAATTATTGCTTGTGTGGCAGAAACTCAAAAGCTTAACGAGATCTTCTGAGTCAATAAATGAGCTGTCGACTAGTAAGGTGAAGATTGTCATTTCCTCGCAAAACCACAGTCCTTTTGTCATTGGTATAACAACAGCCTATGTTGTGCTACCTCATTATTTTTCATTCCTAAATAAAGATCAGCAAGGCATTTTGATTCAACACGAGCTAACCCATATTACAAACAAAGATCATATTACGATTCTTTTATGGAGGATCTTAAGCATCGTTTTATGGATAAACCCATTTGTTAAAAAGATGGAATGGCAGTTTATTCGCGCTATGGAGCATAGGTGTGATAGACATACAATATGTCGCTTTAATCTCAACAAACATGATTATGCTAAGGCACTGCTGCAATCATTAAAAAAGAGCATTCAATTTAGTAACAACAATCCAGTCGCTCAATTTAGTTCTGCTGTGCTTTGTGCTGATGATTACAAAGCGAGGCTTTCAAATATTGCTTCGCCATCGAGTAAAAGCAAACTTGCTTTAACTTTTAAGTTCTTCTTAATGATACTGGTTATTTTTAGTCTGCATACATTTTTAAAAGACCCCGCAATGACAGGGAAGCTCACTTGGCAACATCCACTAAATAGCCATACGATCAGCTCAACATTTCGTAGCATAAGCAAAGTCAGAGGATATAAACCGCATCAAGGTATAGACTATGTTGCCCAAAGAGGAAGCCCTGTGCTGTCTGCTGCAGATGGAGTAATAGTTATTTCAGGTAACAAAACCTTGCATTCGAACTATGGAAATACTGTATTAATTCAACATAAAAGTGGCTATCAAACGTTATATGCGCACCTAGAATCAAGTGACGCTAAAGTCGGCTCTTGGGTTAAAGCAGGGCAGGTTATTGGTATCATTGGTGATACAGGTAAAACGACAGGGGTTCACCTGCACTTTGAAGTAATTAAAGACAACCAAAGAGTTGATCCTAGTTTAGTCCTCGTTACTAAATCATAAAATAATGGCTTTTATTTCAAATGTTTATAGAGTTATAAAGGTGTAATATGTATCAAAAGCTGCTTTTTATTATTTTTACTTTTCTTTTTAGTTCATTTAGCTATGGTGGCAAAGTATATGAGAGCTTCCCAGACAAAGTAAATCCATCAGAGCATTATGTTTTTTATTCTCACGGATTCATTGTAGAGGGTAAAGATCCCACACCTATTCATGAGCGTTGGGGGCAATATAACTTTCCAGCGATTAAACAGGAACTTGCCGACTCAAGCTATCATTTAATTGCTACTCATCGGCCAGCTAAGACTCACCCTTTTAACTACGCTCAACAGCTATCTAAACAAGTAACTAAGTTACTAAAAAATGGCATACCTGCGAGCAATATATCGCTAGTTGGCTTTTCTCGCGGCGGGTTTATTACGGCAATTACATCGAGCCATTTAAAAAACATCGATATTAACGTTGTGATTTTAGCGGCTTGTACCAGTGGATTAGCTAAAAAAACAGAAATAGCTATTTATGGTCATTTATTTTCAGTGTACGAAACCTCTGACTCTGTTGGTTCATGTGACGATGTCGTTAATAGAAGCATTAATACGGTTAGTTCTTACACAGAAATATCTATTTCAACGGGTAAAGAACATGGCGCTTTTTTCACACCGAGAAAAGAATGGATATTACCCGTTAAAGCGTGGCTCAAACGTAAAAAGATTCAGTAATATCGTATAAGCCTAAGTTCACATAGCCGATAATTAAATTTAAACAATTTTAAAAAATAATAAGCTAAGGATTAAATCAACTTCATGGAAATTAGAAAATTAAATTCTCTAAGAGCTTTAGCTGCCCTTATTGTATTTGTTACTCACTTTTCAGATATTACTCATTGGTTAAATGGTTCCCTAGGCGGCGGTTCAGGAGCCTATGGCGTAATGTTATTTTTCCTTCTTAGTGGTTTTTTAATGTCATTTCTCTATTTAGATACCAAATTTAGCAGACTGAACATTAGACGATACGTACTAGCTAGAGCCGGACGAGTTTTACCTCTGTACCTTGTAATTGTTTTTAGCTCTTACTTATTAACTCAAAATAATTATGACATTTTATACAACATAACTGATCTTAATTCGCTAATAGGTCACCTTTTGTTCATGCATGGTGAAAGCGTACTTTGGACAATTCCACCAGAAATACAATTTTATATAATCTTACTCGTTTTTTGGTTTTTAGCAGGCGATAGAAAAGGGTATATATATTTACTAATTGTGACTTTTATGATGTTTTGGTACTTGGCTGACTTCCCAAGAGTATTTGGTGAAATTAAAAGTGTCCATTACAACATATTTAGTACTTTAAGAACGTTACCGTACTTTTTTATTGGCGTTATATTTGGTTTGCATTACAAATTATTTAAAGTGCCGAGTTATATGAAGAGCAACTGGTTTATATTAGCTTTGTGTTTAATACCTTTATTGTATCCTGAGTTTTCACCTATTAACGAGGGTGACAAGAAAAGAATGTGGCTTAGTTATGAAGTTCTATTTGTTATGAGTACAGTATTCTTTTGTGTTGTTTTTTTAATCCCAGACAACAATATTTTTTTAGCAAATAAGGTTGGTGACTTTTTAGGTAAAGTGTCTTACTCATTTTATTTATTGCATATGCCTATTATTGGAATGGTGAATAAGTTTAATTTAAATATTGAACTTAAACTGTTGCTATCACTAAGCCTGAGTGTTTTTTTTGCGCATCTATCGTACGTATTCTTTGAAAGGCCTATTGCAAATAAAATTAGAAGCGCCTCAAATAAAAAGAAGCTCAACATTTAAATTTTACACATTTAAGAAAGCTAGAATGTTTATTACACTGGACTTTGTTGTTTATTCTGCTCCATATCACTAGGTGCGAAAGAAAATAGAGAGTTTAAAATTCGAAATACGCATCCCCTAATGTTGCTGAGCCTTAGGTTGATAATTTATATTTAAAATACAATGCAACGTTTAATCGTTGCATTGTAATAAAGTAGCCGTTAATTATTACGAAAATGCAGATTCGGCGAGCTCTTCTTGCATTTGTTCGCGCATTTTAAATTTTTGCAATTTGCCGGTTACTGTCATCGGGTAATGTTCTACAAAACGAATGTATTTAGGCTGTTTAAAGTAGGCGAGTTTGTCCTTTAAAAATAATCGAATTGCTTGCTCATCAAGCACTTCACCTTCTTTAGGCTGGATCCAGGCACAGACTTCTTCGCCAAACTTTTCATCGGTAATACCAAAAATTGCCGCATCTTGTATCCCTGGGTAGGTGTATAAAACTTCCTCAATCTCACGGGGATATATATTTTCTCCGCCGCGAATAATCATGTCTTTAATTCTGCCAACAATACTGACAAAGCCTTCACTGTCCATTACTCCTAAATCGCCTGAATGTAACCAACCTTTATTATCGATAGTGGCTTTGGTTTTCTCTTCATCATTCCAATAGCAGCGCATAATGCCGGCACCACGGCTACAGACTTCACCGGGTTGGCCTATTTTTTGAACTTCACCCAGTTCATCAATAATTTTTACTTCAGTGTGCGCAAGCGCTCGTCCTACTGTGGTGACTTGACGCTCAATTGATGAGTCGGTTTCAGTGATATTGTTGATTGGGCTACACTCTGTTTGTCCATAGGCTATAACGACTTGGTTCATATTCATTAGTGTTTGTACTTTACGCATAACTTGTTCAGGACAGGTTGAGCCTGCCATAACGCCGGTTCGTAATGTACTTAAGTCATAATCACTGAAGTTATTAAGCTCTAATTCGCTTATAAACATGGTAGGCACGCCATGAAGCGCGGTGCATTTTTCTTGTTGTACCACCTCTAATGTGGTTTTTGGATCGAAAGAATCACTTGGATAAATAGCTGCAGCGCCTTTACTTACGCACAATAAGCTGCCTAAAACCATGCCAAAGCAATGATAAAGCGGTACAGGGATACACAGCTTATCATGTTCAGTAAAATGCATTGCTTGGGCAACAAGCAGTGCATTATTAAGAATGTTTTTATGCGTTAGTGTAGCCCCTTTAGGATTCCCTGTGGTACCTGAAGTAAATTGAATATTAATGTCTTGATTACAATTTAGAGTTTTTGCCACTGCTTGAAGTTCTAACTGGTGAGCGTCTGTCGGCATGGCGAGTACTTCATTAAACGAAAACATACCATTTACTGGCTCATCACTTATACAAATTACATTTTTTAATGAAGGGAGCTTAGCGGCTTTTAATTTCCCTTTTTGGCAACTATTTAGCTCTGGGGCTAAACTTTGTAGCATATTAACGTAGTGACTGCCCTTAAATGAAGTAGCAGTAATAAGCGTGGAACATTCAACACTATTAAGTGCATATTGCAGTTCACTGGGGCGGTAAGCTGGGTTAATACACACCATGATTGCGCCGATTTTAGCTGTTGCAAATTGTGTTAAGCACCACTGTATGTTATTGGGTGACCAAATACCGACTCTGTCACCGACTTTTACCCCTAATGCCAACAACCCCATAGCAAGTTGATCAATCTGTTGCTGAAATTCCTTATAGTTTAAGCGAATATTTTGGTGAGCAACAACAACTGCCAATGCCTCTGGGTTATTGTCGACAATTGAGTCGAGGTACTCTCCAATTGTTTGCTCTATTAGCGGTGTGCTTTGAATCCCCTTAAAATAACTATTTGATAGCGGTATAGTGTTTATTTGTTCTACTTCTTTATGCACTGTTTGTGTCGCTTTCATGACATTCTCCATGTTTTTATCTATCCAAGGCTTGTTGATTAAATAATCATGAATTGTCGACAAAGGGAAGGGGGTTAGACTAATGTCTTACACTTTTATTTGAAAATTTAGACATAAAAAAACGCGTAATATTGAGCTATTACGCGTTTTTACAAGGATGCAATTGGTATTACATTTCGTCGCTGCGGTAGGTTTTTTTCATGATATAAACGTAAGCATTAACGAATGCATTTTCTTGATATTTTTTAAGGCCAGTGTCTTCGAACGCGATAGGGATAGGGTTGCGTTTTACTTGCTCTTTTATTTCAGTAGTTGAAAACACGCGAACATCGAGGTTGTCGATTAATTGAATCGCCGTTTCCATTTTGAACCCTTTAGCGCTACCTGCAAATTTACCTTTAGGCTGGCGTTCGCGAATGGCAACAGAATCAATTTGGTAATCTTGCATCAGCTTTGCAAAATCAAATTGAAATTTACGCATTATTTCAGTGTCGTTACCGTTACCTAATGTAAAGCGTGTTTGGCGCACGTCACGAATATCAAAAACGTCGTTATCTTTACTTAAAATACAAAGTAGTACATCGCTACCGGTAATTTCTACACCACATGTTCTCATTGTTAATCTCTACTATAACTTAATTACCGGTTATTATACGCAACACGCATTAAAATGCGAGTTTAAGCACTTTGTGTGCTGCTTTAATATAGTCCTTTACGCTAATTTGATGCGGCGTGACTGAAGAAAAGTTATTAATTGCACATTTATGTTAAAAATGCGTGGTTTTTAGTAGCTTAAAACTTGTAATTAACGCTGCAGCACGCGACAATATCTTTTTTGTAGTTGAGCAGACTCAACATCTACATTAGCCTTTGGCGGCGAAAAATAGTCAATGCTTATTCGTAAAAGCGTTGTCGAGTCATTCTCATTTAATTAATTAAAAAATACACGTGATACATTGTAGGTGTCACCACTGTATGTAAGGATTTATAATGCCAGTTATTACTCTCCCTGACGGTAGTCAGCGTAGTTTTGAAAACCCTGTAAGCACGCTTGATGTTGCAAACGATATTGGCCCTGGTCTTGCTAAAGCAACCATCGCCGGCCGTGTTAATGGCGAACGTGTGGATGCATGTGATTTAATTTCAGCCGACTCTCGTCTTGAAATTATTACAGCAAAAGATGACGATGGTTTAGAAATTATTCGCCATTCTTGTGCCCACCTAATTGGTCATGCAGTTAAGCAACTTTTCCCAGACGCTAAAATGGCGATTGGTCCTACTATCGATAACGGTTTTTACTATGATATTGATATGGAACATTCGTTATCTCAAGATGATCTTGATGCGATTGAAAAGCGTATGTTACAGCTTGCAAAAACAAACTACGATGTAGTGAAAAAAACCGTTAGCTGGCAAGAAGCACGCGATACGTTTGCGGCGCGTGGCGAAACATACAAAATAGAAATTCTTGACGAAAATATTGCTCAAGATGATCGCCCAGGTTTATACCACCACGAAGAATATGTAGATATGTGTCGTGGACCACACGTTCCTAACATGAAATTCTGTCAAAACTTCAAAATTATGAAGGTAGCAGGTGCATACTGGCGTGGTGATTCTGAAAATAAAATGCTGCAGCGTATTTACGGCACAGCGTGGGGCGATAAAAAACAACTTAAAGCGTACTTAAAGCGTTTAGAAGAAGCTGAAAAACGTGATCACCGTCGTATTGGTAAAGCACTTGATTTATGGCACTGGCAAGAAGAAGCGCCAGGCATGGTATTTTGGCACAACGATGGTTGGAGCATTTACCGTGAATTAGAAGAATTTGTACGTGAAAAATTACGTGAGTACCAATACGAAGAAGTAAAAGGTCCAATGATGATGGATCGTTCGTTATGGGAAAAATCAGGTCACTGGGAAAAATATTCAGAAGCCATGTTTACCACGGAATCTGAAAAGCGTGAATACGCAATCAAGCCAATGAACTGTCCAGGTCACGTACAAATATTTAACCAAGGTTTAAAATCATACCGTGATTTACCACTGCGTATGGCTGAGTTTGGTTGTTGTCACCGTAACGAGCCATCAGGCGCACTTCACGGTTTAATGCGTGTGCGTGGCTTTACCCAAGATGATGCGCATGTATTCTGTACTGAAGAGCAAATCATGGATGAAGTATCGGCCTGTATTAAAATGGTTTACGATACGTATGAAACATTCGGCTTTGAAAAAATTGTAGTTAAACTTTCAACTCGTCCAGAGCAACGTATTGGCGAAGATGAAATGTGGGACAAAGCTGAGCTTGCACTTGCTGATGCACTTAAAGCAAATGACATTGAATTTGATTACCTACCAGGTGAAGGGGCGTTTTATGGCCCTAAAATTGAATTTACTTTGTACGATTGCTTAGACAGAGCGTGGCAGTGTGGTACAGTGCAACTAGACTTTGCATTACCTGGTCGTTTAGGCGCAACATATGTCGCTGAAAATAACGAACGTCGTACACCTGTTATGATACACCGTGCTATATTAGGGTCTATTGAACGCTTTATCGGTATTTTAACAGAAGAGTATGCTGGTTTATTCCCAACGTGGCTTGCGCCTAAGCAAGTGGTGATTATGAATATCACCGATAAACAAGCACCGTATGTTCAGGAAATTGTACAAAAATTAAATAAACTTGGAATTAGAGCCGCTGCTGACTTGAGAAATGAGAAGATTGGCTTTAAAATCCGTGAGCATACACTTAAGCGTATTCCTTACTTATTGGTTGTTGGCGACAAAGAAGTTGAGCAACAAGAAGTAGCAGTACGAACTCGCACAGGTGAAGACCTAGGCAAATTTAATGTCGATGATTTTGTAGCTAAAATCAGTGAAGAAATCAAAAATCGACAGTAAAAATCGAGCGTGTAGGGCAAGCAAAAATAGCCAGCTACACGCTTATATTATTGATATTCTTGGAGGAACGTACTATTAGAGGCGGCAAGAAAGGGCAACAAACAGCTCAAAAAAATCGTATTAACGAAGAAATTACAGCGCAAGAAGTTCGTTTAATCGACATCGACGGCGAACAAGCTGGAATTCAGTCATTAAAAGACGCGCAAGCTATGGCTGATGCAGCGGGTGTTGATCTTGTAGAGATCAGTCCAAATGCTGAGCCGCCTGTTTGTAAGGTTATGGATTACGGTAAGTTCATCTTTGAAAAAAGCAAAGAACTAAAAGAGCAGAAGAAGAAGCAAAAGCAGATCCAGATTAAAGAAATCAAATTCCGTCCAGGTACGGATGAAGGTGATTATCAGGTTAAGCTACGCAACTTACGTAAGTTCTTAGAAGCTGGCGATAAAGCTAAGATAACTATCCGCTTCCGTGGTCGTGAAATGGCTCACCAAGAAATTGGTATCGAATTATTAAACCGTATTAAAACCGATTTAGAAGAATTAGCAGTTGTTGAATCTTTCCCAAATCGTGTTGAAGGCCGTCAAATGGTTATGATGATGGCGCCGGTTGCTAAAAAGTAATAATTAGGCGATAATACGCACCGAATTTAGCTCAGGTTTGCAAGTGATATGAAAATGTCCACCTGAGTTAACCGGTTTTAAAGTAAAATTGCGGTATTTATATCGGGTTTTCACCGGAACATAGCAGTAAGTTAGGCCTTTAAAGTGGAGCTATAGCAATATATCTCACGCCTTCTTACTAATTTTAAAGCAATACAATTGGAGTTATTGCAATGGCTTACAAGCTAAAAAGTCACAGAGGCGCAGCTAAGCGTTTCAAAAAGACTGCTTCTGGCGGTTTCAAGCGTAAACAAGCGCATCTTCGTCACATTCTGACTAAGAAAACTTCTAAGCGTAAGTTACACCTACGTCCTAAGATGATGGTTCATAAAAATGACCATGGTCTAGTTTCACGTATGTTACCATTCGCTTAATAGGGGTTTTTAGAAATGGCAAGAGTTAAACGCGGCGTTGTCGCACGTGCACGTCACAAAAAAGTTTTAAAACAAGCGAAAGGTTACTACGGAGCACGTTCACGTGTTTACCGCGTAGCTTTCCAGGCTGTTACTAAAGCGGGTCAATACGCTTACCGTGACCGCCGTGCTAAGAAACGTACTTTCCGTCAATTATGGATTGCACGTATCAATGCTGCTTCACGTCAAAATGGTCTGTCTTACAGCCGTTTTATCAATGGTCTTAAAAAGACGTCTGTAGAAATCGATCGTAAGATCCTTGCAGATATCGCTGTTTACGACCAAGTTGCATTCGCAGCGCTTGTAGCAAAAGCAAAAGAAGGCCTAGCGGCAGCTTAAGTTTTTGTATAAGTATTGAAAAGGAGCCTATGGCTCCTTTTTTTGTGCCTGCTATTTACTTTTTTAGCTGTGTAATACCTTTTAATTTCACATATTTATTCAACTTAAATTATCCACCCCACAATTTTAGGCTGGTACTTTATTGCTCTTCAAATTGATATTTATTACGTTTTTATCAGCACTTGACTAGGGCTTGAGCAAATAATCAAAGGAAACTGCAATTGGCTGCATTTTTTTGTTGAACTACCGCAGTTTTGGCATCTAAAAAGCTTTAATTGCTATAATTTTTATTAATTAATGCGTTTGCTAGAGAAGTATATGTTTATAAGTTTATTGGTTTTATCTGCAAGTATGGCGAATAACAGTCATTTACCGCCATTATTACCATGGGAAGGTGCGAGCACGTCGCTATTGCAGCAACAAGGACCTTTAACCACAGACTTTGAAATTTCTGCAGGAGTCTCGTCTCCAAATTATGCTGATACCATGGCATTTGTTGATAGGTTAGTAGCAGCTAATCCCACTCAATTTAAATCAAAAACGATTGGCTACAGCAATAGTAAACGTGCAATAAAAATGTTGATTGCCAGCGAACAAGGCTTTTTTGATGCTGGGCAAATGGCTAACAGCACTAAACCAACTGTTCTTATTCAGGCTGGTATTCACGCCGGTGAGATTGATGGTAAAGATGCAATGTTTATGTTGCTTAGAGATATTGCCACAGGTAAACGTCGCGATATATTAAAAAAGGTAAACATTCTATTTATTCCCATTCTTAATGTTGATGGGCATGAACGCAGTAGTGCATTTAATCGAATCAATCAGCGCGGCCCAGTAAAAATGGGTTTTAGAACAAACGCCAATAACCTTAATTTAAATCGTGATTTCACTAAATTAGATACCCCCGAGGTTAAAAGCGTACTTACAGTCATTAATGATTATAATCCAAATTTATATATAGACGTGCATGTGACTGATGGGGCCGATTACCAATATGATGTCACCTACGGCTATAACCCAGTATTTGCTAGCGAGTCGCCCGCTATTTCGGATGCACTCAACCGTTACTTTAAACCTGTTATTGATCAAACCTTAACTGAGCAAGGACATATCCCTGGCCCTTTAGTGTTTGTTATGGATAAACAAGAATTTAAATCAGGTTTAGCAGGTTGGGTGGCGACGCCTCGTTTTTCTAATGGCTGGGGTGATTTAAGGTCATTGCCAACTATTTTAGTCGAAAACCATTCTTTAAAACCCTATAAGCAACGCGTGCTAGGGACTTATGTATTTATAGATGGTGCTATTGAAGCGTTAGCAAACCATAAAGATAAACTCGCCAATGCGGTAAAAAAAGAACAGCAATTTGTGCCTAAGCAATTAATTGTTAAACGTAGCTACGCTGAGCAAGCTGATCATATCAAATTTAAAGGCATTGCTTATTCTAAGAATATGAATGCTTTATCAAATCAGCAAGAAGTAAGTTATTTAGGTAAAAAGCAAGATTATGACAAGCTGCCTATTTTTTGGCAAAAAGAAGTACAGCACACGGTTGAAGTCCCTAAATCGTTTTTTATCCCGCCAGTGTATACCGATATTATCGAAAAGCTTGCTTTACATGGGGTATCAATTAATAAACTCAGTGGCGCCAATACTCAGCCGTTGAAAATGGCAAAAGTGGCGCAATATAGCTTTGATAAAGCACCATTTGAAGGACGATTTAGAGTGTCGGCACGTTTTAACTATGAACCGGCCACGAATGTTGATTTAGATGGTTGGTTTGAGGTCAGTACCCAACAAAAAGCAGGCGAGTTAGCCGTACATTTATTGCATCCAGAAGCTCCTGACTCTTTTTTTGCATGGGGTGAATTTAATACAATTTTTCAGCGAACAGAGTATATGGAAAATTACGCATTGCTCCCATTTGCTGAGAAAATGCTCAGTGATGATCCTAAATTAGCAAAAGCATTTAATAAAAAACTGAAGCAAGATAAAGCATTTGCTACAAATTCTGAGGCGCGCTTAAATTGGCTCTATGAACATAGCCCGTTTTACGATCAAGCTTATTTAAAATACCCAATTTTAATGTCATATGAACAAGATATAGTTATTCCAGCGCAAAAAAATAAAGAAATATAAGATGAAAATAATCACAATTCCCGTTACGCAGTTTATGCAAAATTGCAGAATTATAGTATGCGAACAAACCCAGCAAGCTGTGGTGGTAGATCCCGGTGGTGATGTTGACAAAATTAATACAACACTAACACAGCATAACTTGAGCTTGTCAGCCATCTGGTTGACCCATGGACACTTAGACCATGTGGGTGGTGCTCATAGCTTACGTGAGCAATACAATATAAAGATTATTGGCCCACATAAGGATGAGCGCTTTTGGTTTGATAACTTACCAATGCAAGCTACAATGTTTGGATTTAAACCTATCAGTGCTTTTTACCCAGATGAATGGCTAGCACATGGTGACACCATACAAGTTGGTCAGCTTGTATTTAAAGTACTGCATTGCCCAGGGCACACCCCAGGACACGTTGTATTTTATCAAGATACGCAAAGCACCGTTATTGTGGGTGATGTTATATTTAAAGGCTCAGTCGGGCGTACTGATTTTCCAAAAGGAGACAGTAAGCAGCTTATTAGCTCAATACAGGCCCATATAATGACGTTGCCACTGAGTACCGCAATTTTAAGTGGCCATGGTGAAGATACCGATGTCGCCAATGAGAAGGCAACCAATCCGTTTGTAAGTGGTCAATTTGGTTGATGTGTTTAATTGTTAAAAATATGCAGACTGCTTTTTAAAAAGGCTGTATAATTTAACCAATTTATTAGATAAATAAGAAATAAAATGTCTCTAAATCACGTAGATCGCCAAATATTGGCACTTTTACAACAAGATGCAAGTTTATCAACCGCTGAAATTGCAGATAAAGTAGGCCTATCTCAGTCTCCTTGTTGGCGTCGTATTGCCAAATTAGAACAAGATGGCTACATCAAAAGTAAAGTCGCATTGCTTGATGAAAAAAAGCTGGGCTTTGATATGTTGGTTTACGCCCATGTACGTTTATCAAACCATGGTAAAAAGAATCTAGCCGAGTTTGAAAAACTGATACTTAGCTATGATGAAGTGACTGAATGTTACACTATGGCGGGTACTATGGACTTTATGTTACGTATTATTTCTCAAGGCATAGAAGGTTATGAACACTTTGTACGCGATAACCTACTTAGCTTAGAGTACGTCCAAGAGGTTCATTCTAACGTGACCATGACCTGTGTAAAACGTAGTACAGCCTTACCACTGTAAAATAAAAATAAGCCGATGATAAACAAATCGGCTGCATTAACTATAATTGTGAAATGAGCGCTAATTTGATAGAATTCAGCGCTTTTTTTGTCAGCTAAATAAAACTGAGGAACTCAATGTTTAACTTACTCAGTAGGGCGCCAAGCTCTGCTAAAAACGATATTCTCTCTGGATTGACCGTGGCACTTGCCTTGATCCCAGAAGCTGTTGCATTTGCCTTTGTTGCAAATGTAGAACCCCTTGTTGGTTTATATGCCGCATTTATTGTTGGCTTAATTACGGCTATTTTTGGTGGTCGTCCGGGTATGATTTCGGGTGCAACCGGTGCGCTTGCGGTTGTAATGGTAAGTTTAGTGCTTGATCACGGAGTGGAATATCTATTTGCCACCGTTTTGCTCATGGGGCTATTACAAATATTGGCCGGAGTATTTAAGCTCGGTAAATTTATACGTATGGTTCCACATCCGGTGATGCTCGGTTTTGTTAATGGCTTAGCAATTGTGATATTTTTAGCTCAGCTTGGGCAGTTTAAAGTGCCTGATGGTGCTGGCGGCCAAGAGTGGATGACGGGCAGTGCAATGTACATCATGCTCGGTTTAGTGGCGCTAACTATGGCTATTATTCACTTTTTACCAAAATTAACGACCGCAGTCCCTTCGTCATTGGTTGCCATTGTGACGGTTACTGGCTTAGTTATTGGCCTTGACCTAGAAGCGCGTACAGTACTTGATTTCTTAAAAGGAATGACAGGTAATGAAACGGCAACAATTGCAGGTGGTTTACCGCAGTTCCATATTCCTATGGTGCCTTTTAATTTAGAAACACTACAAATTATCTTCCCGTATGCGCTTATTCTTGCAGCAATTGGCTTAATTGAGTCATTATTAACGCTAAGCTTGATTGACGAAATTACAGAAACACGTGGCCATTCTAATAAAGAATGTATTGGCCAAGGTGCGGCAAACGTCACATGTGGTTTCTTTGGTGCAATGGGTGGCTGTGCCATGATTGGCCAATCTATGATTAACATTAATTCAGGTGGCCGTTCGCGTTTATCTGGTATTAGTGCTGCGCTGATGTTACTTGCGTTTATTATCTTTGCCTCAAGCTTAATTGAAATGATCCCACTAGCGGCATTAGTTGGTGTTATGTTTATGGTAGTACTTGGAACATTTGAATGGGCAAGTTTTAAAATGATGAAACGCGTGCCTTTATCTGACGCATTTGTAATTGTTTTAGTATCGGGTGTGACGGTTATCACTGACTTAGCCATTGCTGTGTGTGTGGGTGTTATTGTGTCTGCATTAGTGTTTGCTTGGCAGCATGCTAAACATATCTACACAACGAACTATATCGATAAAGAAGGTTCAAAAGTGTACGAGTTACACGGGCCTTTATTCTTTGGTTCAGTTAAAAACTTTGCCGATTTATTTGATGTAAAGAACGACCCTAAAGACGTTATTGTTGAGTTTAAATACAGCCGTGTTGCGGACCACAGTGCAATAGAAGCAATTGACAGCTTAGCTGATAAGTACAATAAAGCCGGTAAAAAGTTGCATTTACGTCACTTAAGTAAAGATTGTACTGAACTACTTCATAAAGCGCGTGACTTAGTGGAAGTAAACGTTATTGAAGATCCAACTTATAAAGTTGCTTCAGACAAGCTTGCTTAATAAATAAAAAGTAAACATTGAGAAGCGAAAGGTACCTACCTTTCGCTTTTTTTATGCGTACAACTTAAATGAAATGCTTAACTATAAATGCATAAGCTTGGGTTATAGTTTGCGATAGGGCTATTAAAAAGTAAGACAGTTGGTAGTGCTATACCCGTTGATAAATCGATATAATAATACCAAATTTACAAGGTAATAATTAATTTTGAATTGGCAGTCTTTAATTGATAACAGACAACGCTTTTTCTGGCTTTTACAAATCGCTGGCTGGATAGGGTATGCGTTAGTTAATTACATTGGTTCTAAAGTATTTGAAATGCGTGATATTTACGTATTTGTTATTTTACTCAATGCCTATGCGGGCTGTTTAATGACTGTCCCGTTACGTTATATATATCGCAAAATTTGGAATGCCTCGCCGTGGGTCTTAATTATTGTTGTATTTGGTGCCTCGTATGTAACTGGTACGCTCTGGGCCGTGGTTCAAAAGTTTAACTTATGGGAGATTTATCGTCACGGTTATCGCCCTGAAGAATGGTTTTATTATTTACAACAAGGGTTAGACTCCGTTTATATTATTTTGTGTTGGAGTGGCTTGTACTTTGGGGTTAAGTATTATCAACTATTACAAAGTGAACGCCAAAAAGCGTTAAAAGCAACTACAATGGCGCATGAAGCGCAGCTAAAGATGCTCAGATATCAGTTAAACCCGCATTTTTTATTTAATACCCTTAATGCTATCTCCACTTTAATTTTGGTTAAAGAAAACAAAGATGCTAACCTAATGGTATCTAAGTTGAGTGATTTTTTGCGTTATACACTCAACACTGATCCAATTAAAAAAGTGCCGCTAGAGCAAGAGTTACACGCATTAATGCTTTATTTAGAAATTGAACGTGTGCGCTTTGATGAACGGCTACAAGTTAATGTTGATGTGAGTGATCAAGCACAACAAGCATTGGTACCTAGCTTAATATTACAACCGATCATTGAAAATGCTATTAAGTATGCCATTGCCCACATGGCAGAAGGTGGCGTGATTGATATAAAAGCACAAGTATTTGCTAATGAATTATTACTTGAAGTGGGCGATAATGGTCCAGGCACTGAAATTGTAAATGGCCAGTTAGTTAATGCACAAGGCGTGGGTGTGGCAAATACCCGAGACAGATTAAAAACGCTCTACGAAAATAATTACTCGTTTGTATTATCACATAATACGCCAAGTGGATTAAAAGTTAATCTGCGAGTCCCGTTTGAGAAGGCTGTGAAGAAATGACAAGAATAAAAACGCTTATTGTTGATGATGAACCATTAGCACGTAAAGGTTTAGCCGTCAGGCTTGAAGAGTTTTCTGATATTGAAGTGATCAAACTATGTAGCTCAGGATTTGATGCAATCGAAAGCTGCAAAAACGAAAAAATTGACCTCGTGTTCTTAGATATTCAAATGCCTGGGATGAACGGATTTGAGGTTGCGCGCGCATTGAGTGAAAGTAGTAAAGATTTGCCAGCTATTGTGTTTGTGACTGCGTTTGATCATTTTGCTGTTAAAGCATTTGAAATCCATGCTTTAGATTACATTTTAAAACCCGTTGATGATAACAGATTAAAACAGGCGGTAGAAAAAGTGCATACCTATTTAAAAACACAGCAGGACAACGCCCATAAGAAAAAATTAGCTAGCTTTGTAGCTGGAATAACGGGTAATAACTGTGAAGAGATTTTAAAGAAATTAGCCACAGGTGATACCTTAACTGATCGTCGCTACCCTGAATCATTAGCAGTAAAAGAGCAGGGCGAAATTGTCAGAGTGCCAGTTGCTACCATACAGTGGGTAGATGCAGCGGGTGATTATATGTGTTTACATTGCCAAGATGGGCAAACGCATATATTACGTAAAACCATGAAAGAGCTAGAACAAGAGTTAGATCCAAGCTTATTTGTACGTGTCCATCGCAGCGCAATTGTTAACACTAAACAAATTAGTAAGCTGGTTACTCAGGTAAGTGGTGAGTACCTATTGGTACTTGAAAACGGTCAAGAGCTCAAAGTTAGCCGAAGCTATCGAGACAAAGTAAAAGCAGCGCTGGCAAGCTAAATTAACCAGAGTTCAGGTTAAATTAACAGCATAAAAAACGCGAGCATATAGCTCGCGTTTTTTTGTAGTAACTTTTACGAAACAGTCACAATCTTCATCGTGTTGGTTGCACCAATCGTTTCCATCGCATCACCATGGGTGATAATCACGGTGTCGCCTACTTGCAGTGAGCCTGCAGCCACTAACGTGCTTAATGCGTCTTTAACCATGTTATCTTTTTCACATTTTGTAGAGTCAAAAAACACTGGGTAAACACCACGGTATAGTGCTGTTTGTCCTAATGTACTGGCATGACGTGAAAGTGAGTAAATGGGTAAGCCTGAGCTAATACGTGACATAAGTTTTGCTGTGCTACCGGATTCAGTCAGGGTGATAATCGCTTTAACAGAGTCTAAGTGATTAGCTGCATACATTGCAGAGAGAGCAATTGATTCCGCATTAGAAGAGAAACGGCTATCTAAACGATGCTTAGAGACATGGGTCTCTTTTTGCGACTCAGCGCCTAAACAAACACGCGCCATAGTAGCAACGGTTTCTTCTGGGTAATCACCAGCGGCGGTTTCAGCAGAAAGCATAACTGCATCGGTGCCATCAAGTACTGCATTGGCAACATCCATAACTTCTGCGCGTGTTGGCATAGGATTATCGATCATCGATTCCATCATTTGAGTAGCGGTTACAACGGTACGGTTTAATGAACGAGCACGACGAATAATGAGTTTTTGCTTACCCATTAGTGCAGCGTCACCAATTTCAACACCTAAATCACCACGGGCAACCATCACAGCGTCAGACGCTAAAATGATATCATCTACTGCTTCTTGTGTTTCTACTGCTTCAGCACGTTCAATTTTAGCTAAAAGCTGTGCATTAGAGCCTGCAGCCTCTGCAAGAGAGCGTACATAACGCATGTCATCGCCACTTCGCGGGAAAGAAACGGCAATATAATCAACATTAATTTCAGCAGCAGTGATTAAGTCTTCTTTGTCTTTGTCGGTAAACGCGGGTGCAGTTAAACCACCACCTAAACGATTAATCCCTTTATTGTTCGAGAGCACCCCACCCACAGTAACCACAGTGTGTACTAAGTGACCTTCAACATGCTCAACAGTAAGCTGAATTAAACCATCGTTTAACAGCAGTAAATCACCAGGAGCCACATCTTGTGGTAGCTCTTTGTAATCAATACCAACGGCGTTAATGTCGCCTTGGCCTTTTTCCATTTTTGCATCAAGAACGAATTTTGCACCAACCGCTAAAGTCACTTTACCTTCTTTAAAGGTTGAAACACGGATCTTAGGGCCTTGCAGGTCAGCAAGAATTGCAACGTGCTTACCTAATTTAGCGGCTATATCTCTAACTGCTTGTGCACGGTCTTTGTGATCTTGTGCAACACCATGTGAGAAGTTTAATCGAACGACGTTTGCGCCTGCGCGAATTATTTTTTCTAAGTTATTATCTCTGTCTGTTGCAGGTCCAAGTGTCGCGACTATTTTTGTACGTCTTAACATTAAATTCTCCTGTGCGCTTATTTTAAGCAAGTTGACGGTTATTTTGTTTTAGTGACTATTTAATAAATCTCATAAGAAGAGTTTAGGTTAAATAGTAATTTTAGTTTTATGCAATTTTCATAACATTGCGACTATTATATACAAGATCAATATGTCATCATTATGACACCGGTGTCACAGGGCGTCAATGATCTAAAAATTTAAATAGCAGCGCTATTTCTTCCCCTGTGAGGGCGGTTGTTTGATATAATTGCAGTGTTTATTTTAACTGTAATAAATGCATGTAGCTTTGCTCATGGCTTAGGCCTGAGTATAATGCACGCGGTATTATTTTAATTTACTAACCAAATAGTTGTTACCGAGGAGGGCACTAAATGCAAGTTGCATTAGTAGGGTTAGGCGTTATGGGGAAAAATCTTGCCCTGAACTTGATTGAAAAAGGGATAACGCTGGTCGCTTATGACAAAAACCCAAATGCGGGTGAAGAGTTATTAAGCTGTGCTAAGTCACAAGGCATGGCTGACAAACTTCACATTGTCTCTGATCTAGGGGATATGGTTAGGCGTTTAGAAACACCGCGTTCTATTTTATTACTTGTACCTGCGGGTGAGTTGGTTGATGCGGTTTGCAATGAGCTTATTGAAGCGGGTGTTCAATGTAGTGATATTATTGTTGACTGCGGTAACAGTAATTACAAAGACGGAATTAATCGCAAGCTAAAATACCAAGACAAGTTTGAGTTTGCCACCATGGGTATTTCAGGTGGTGCTGAGGGTGCGCGTCATGGGCCAGCTATGATGGCAAGTGGTTCTGAAGGTGGCTGGGAGCGTGTCGAGC
Source organism: Pseudoalteromonas sp. Scap06 (assembly GCF_013394165.1). Taxonomy (NCBI): domain Bacteria; kingdom Pseudomonadati; phylum Pseudomonadota; class Gammaproteobacteria; order Alteromonadales; family Pseudoalteromonadaceae; genus Pseudoalteromonas; species Pseudoalteromonas sp. Scap06. Next base: position 1,595,098 of record NZ_CP041330.1, read on the forward strand.
CATGGTTTACAAAAGTTGCTGCAAGCTACAAAGGCGAGTCGTGTTTTGCTCGCGTTGGACAATCAGCCAGCGGTCATTTTGTAAAAATGGTTCACAATGGAATTGAATACGCACTGATGCAACTTATTGCTGAAGTGTATCAGCTACTTCGTCACGGAACTAAGCGCTCACCAAAAGAAATTGCTGAGATATTTAATGAATGGTCACAAGGCCAGTTAAATAGCTATTTATTGTCAATTTCTAGCCATATTTTGTCACTTGAAAATTCGCAAAATGTGCCCCTTGTTGACTTAATTGATAACAAAGTTGGCGCAAAGGGCACTGGCTTATGGACAGCTCAAAATGCACTTGAATTGGGTATTGCGGTACCTTCATTAGTAGCTGCTGTTCAAGCACGCCATTTAACTAATGCATGCAATACCACTGCTGCACAAGAGATGACGTACAGCGCGCAAAATACCACTCAAGTTGATGTTGATTTAGATGAATTGAAAGATGCATTTACTCTTGCAAGTTTACTAGCGTATCGTCAGGGACTTGCACTAATTAAAGGTGCTTCACGTACCCATCAGTGGAAAGTTGATTTAGCTAAAACACTACAAACCTGGCGTGCAGGGTGTATTATTCGTGCAGATTACTTAGACAGTGTTGCGCAAGGTGTTGAGTTTATTGATACTCTTGAAAAAGAGTCACTCGCAATGCGTAAGGTAACGGGCCAAGCAGTCATGACTGGTCTGGCATTCCCTGTGCTAAGTGCAACACAAACCTACTTAGCAACGTTAACAACACCAAGTAATGGGCATTTAGTACAAGCCCAGCGTGATTACTTTGGTGAGCATGGCATTAAGACTCACAGTGGTGAAACGTGTCATTTAACTGACTTAGTTGATATTGACGCAAAAGTTCGTTAATAAAATCTAAGTAAATAAAAAGGACGCTATATAGCGTCCTTTTTTGTTATTCGTTTAGCTGAACACCTAACGAGTTAACTCACCCCGCAAATTATCTTGCATTAAATGGCGAATCGTTTCGATTTCTAAATTTTGACTAAAAAGATAATGCAGTTTAGTTAAACAGGCTTCTAAGGTCATGTCAAAACCACTGATCACACCTATATTGAGTAGCGCATTTCCTGTGGCATACCCGCCCATATTCACTTGCCCTTTTAGGCATTGAGTGAGGTTTGTGATAATAACGCCGCGCTTGCTCGCTTCATCAAGTATATCCAAAAACTCAGGGTCTTGCGGTGCATTACCCACACCAAAGCTCAGCAGTACCAATGCTTTAATGTTGCCATTAACTAAGCTTTTAACCACTTCTTTGCTGATCCCAGGGTATAAATACAATACACCAATGGCTTGAGGAGTGATCTGCGCAACTTGTAATTCATTTTCTACATACGGACTTAACTGACCTTTGATCAGTTGAATATTAATGCCAGACAGCGCTAATGGCTCTAGGTTAGGGGAGGCGAATGCATCAAATCCATCGGCATGCGCTTTGGTTGCTCGGTTGCCTCTAAATAATTGATTATTAAAAAATAAACTGACTTCCGCTATCGGGTAGTTAGCTGCTAAATACATGGCATTAAGTAGGTTAACTTGACCATCAGAGCGCAATTGAGAGAGCGGAATTTGTGAGCCGGTCACGATAATAGGCTTTGTTAAGTTTTCAAACATAAACGATAAAGCCGATGCCGTATAGGCCATGGTATCTGTACCATGCAGCACTACAAAGCCGTCGTAATCTTGGTACTTACTTTTTATGTCATCAGCAATAAGTTGCCAGTGGGCAGGAGACATATCTGAAGAGTCAATCAGTGGGCAGTATTCATGAATATCGAATAATGGCATTTCTTCACGATTAAATTCTGCGTTATTAACCACAGTTTCGGTTAAAAAACCTTCGGCAGGAATATAGCCGCGGATTGATTTTTTCATTCCTATAGTACCGCCAGTATAAGCGATGTAAATGCGTTTACGTTTCATAAAAAAAGCCCAGTAAAAAAACTGGGCTTAGTATAACGCTAAGTGCTAATCAATACAGCCTGTTAGGGCATTATTGTGCAACTGTACATTCTAAACAGCGCGCGTAAACACCTTGTGGATCGTTATAATCTTTCAGGTTTTCTACTTCGCTGCTTAATTGCTTAATCACGCTTTGCAGGTTAGCTTGACTAGCTAGTACTGCTGATTTTTGTGTTTCAAGTCCAAGCACTGATTTAACCGCGGCGCTACCAAAAATATCTTGGAGCATTTGTTCTTGAGGGCTAAGTGATTGTCTAATTGTTTTAACTTCATAGAAGTTAAGTTTAGCAAGCTCTGCAGCCGCTTTGATAGCGTCTTGCTTGTTACCCAGCTTGTCAACTAAACCAAGCTCTTGAGCTTGCGATGCAATCCAAACGCGGCCTTGGGCAATTTTATCAACTTGCTCAGGGGTCATATTACGTGCATCGGCAACGACATTTAAAAAACGTTCATAAGCTTCTTCAACACTCATTTGAATCACTTGTGCCATTTTTTCATTTAGTGGACGAGTTATTGAAAAACCGGCCATTTCTGTAGTCGCTACACCATCAGAGTAAACACCGATTTTAGCTAAGGTATCTTCAAAGGTCATAAAGGTACCAAATACACCGATTGAGCCGGTAATCGTACTAGGTGCTGCCCAAATTTCATTTGCCGCTGATGCAATCCAATAACCACCTGATGCAGCTACTGAGCTCATTGAAGCAATGACTGGTTTACCTGCGGCCTTAAGCGCCAATACTTCAGCACGAATAACTTCAGAGGCAAACATGCTGCCACCGCCAGAATCAATACGTAACACGACTGCTTTTACTTTATCGTCAAGGCGTGCCTTGCGTAATAGTGCAGCTGTTGAATCACCGCCAATCTCACCGGCACGACGCTCACCGTCTACGATGGTACCTCTAGCTACAACAACAGCGACTTTTTCTGTCATTGGGTTATCAAACTCAATTGGCGGCTTAACTAAGCTTAAGTATTCACCAAAAGACACTTGTTTAAATGTTTTACCATCTTCCTCAGCGCCAACTAGATCAATTAATTGCTGACGAATTTGTTGATTAGTTTTGAGAGAATCAACCCATTTATTATCCAGCGCGTATTTACCCGCATCACCATTGGCAGCCTGCATTTTGGCTAAATAAGTATCCATTGTTTCATCAAAATTTGATTCGTCAAATGGACGCACCGCACTTACATCTTGCTTATATTCGTTCCATAAAGCACCTAACCATACGCGGTTTGCTTCTTTAGCTGCTTCTGACATATCGTTTCTGATAAACGGTTCAACGGCAGATTTGAAAGTACCTACACGAAATATATGCTGAGTGACTTCTAATTTTTCTAATGCATCTTTGAAGTAAAGCGGGTACATACCGTAGCCTTCAATAAGCACACTACCATAAGGGTGCATCGCAATTTCGTCTGCATGCGCGGCAATGTAATATTGCGCTTGGGTATAGTAATAACCTGAAGCAATTACTTTTTTTCCAGTTGCTTTAAATGCATCAAGTGCTTTTGTAATTTGCTTAAGCTTATTTAAGTGCGCTTTTGGCATTTCTTGTAAATCAAGCAAAATTGCGCTGATACGAGAGTCTTGTGACGCCTCATTGATCACTTCAATGACATCATCAAGTAGTATTTCAGTAGGGGTATCAGCACTTGCTGTTACATCATTAATGGCCGCTTCTACAGGGTCTACGTAGGTTTTTTCTTCCACAATAGGACCGTTTAGGTTGAGCCTGAGGACAGAACCCTCTTCGACAATGATTTTATCGCCGTCACTTGATACTGAGACAATGAAAATGATAACCAAAAATAAAAATAATAAATTTAGTACTAAACGACGCGAGAAGTTAATCCCTGTCCATATACCTTTAAATACCTTCGCTATCAAAATAGCTCCTTAAATTCGTACAGCTAAAACGTTATTGCCATAGTAGCTTAGAATATAAATTAATTTAACTGCTAAATCGTAACGAAACATTTATAAATTCAATTACACTTATGATTATACGAATGTTTATGTCACTTTTAGCCGTATTTTACAATTAACAGTTATACATAAAACAAGATTATTTAGGGTGTTTTAAATTAAAAAGTTTAAGTTTAAGCTGCTCGTATATTGCTTATTTTGCGTCATTAAAGCAGAATTGGACAAACACACAGGTTAGACCAGTTATTGGGGCACAGGATGTTAGAACAAAAACTAGAACTAAAACACACACAACTACGCAACCGTTTAGTAATGGGATCAATGCATACCGGCCTTGAAGAAGGTTGGCACAATCGTAAACGCCTTCGTGCCTTTTATGAAGCACGTGCCAAAGGTGGCACTGCAATGCTTATTACCGGAGGCTACAGCCCTAACTTACGCGGTAAGTTAACGCCTATTTCCTCATCATTTAATAGTTATTATGATGTATTTAAGCATCGTGCATATACGCAAGCTGTTCATCAACATGGTGGTAAAATATGTTTGCAATTATTACATGCTGGGCGTTATGCGTATCACCCTTTTAATCAGGCACCAAGTGCTATAAAAGCCCCGATTAATCCATATAAACCAAAGGAAATGTCTTTAAGTTCAATTAACAAAACGATTAAAGATTTTGCTCACTCGGCTTATTTAGCTGAAAAGGCTGGTTACGATGGCGTGGAAGTAATGGGCTCAGAAGGTTATTTGATTAATGAGTTTATGGCACCGCATACTAATAAACGAAACGACGAATTTGGCGGCAGCCTTGAAAACAGGATGCGTTTAGCCGTTGAAATTGTAAAAGCGGTAAGAGCAAAAGTATCGGATAAATTTTTAATTATTTTTAGACTCTCGGTTATAGATCTAATCCCTAATGGTTCCACCCCTGATGAAGTAACTCAACAAGCTGTTGCACTTGAAAAAGCGGGTGTTGATATTTTTAATACCGGAATTGGTTGGCATGAAGCGCGCGTACCTACAATTGCGAGTATGGTGCCACCAGGTGCATTTAAAGAAGCGTCAAAGCGTTTAAAAGATGTTATTAGCGTGCCTGTTATTGCGGTAAACCGCATTAATACCCCAGAGATTGCTAATGATATTTTAAATGCTGGCGAAGCTGATTTAATTTCTATGGCGCGTCCATTATTAGCCGATCCTGAATTTTTTAATAAATACGCGGCTAAGCAATCTGAGCATATTAATATTTGTATTGGTTGTAATCAGGGTTGTTTAGATCATGTATTTAAAGGTAAGCGCGCTACCTGTTTAGTAAATCCACAAGCAGGTTTTGAGCTTGATTACCCGTTAGAAAAAGCAGAGAAAGCTAAAAATGTATTAGTTGTTGGCGCTGGACCTGCAGGTTTATCGTCTAGCTGTTACTTAGCGCAAAAAGGGCACAATGTAACCCTGATTGACCAAAAGCAACACATGGGTGGGCAATTCAATTTAGCGATGCAAATACCTGGTAAAGAAGACTTTAATCATACATTAGCTTACTTTACTAATGAACTTAAGCGTCTTAATGTAACCATTGAATTAGGCAAAGCATTTAGTGACAGTATGCTAACTGAGTTTGATGATGTGGTATTTGCAACCGGTGTAAGGCCACGTGAGGCTACGATTAAATGCAGCGATGATAAGCGTGTATTTGCTTACGATGAAGTTATACGCGGTGAAGTAGAGCTGGGTAATTCTATAGCTATATTAGGCGCAGGCGGTATTGGTTTTGATATGGTGGCATTTTTAAGTGAACATAAGTCACAAAGCATTAGCGACTTTAAAACCCAATGGGGTATAGAGTGCGAACCTCAACCGCACAAAGATGCTCGTCAGCTCTATATGCTAAAACGCAGTGCAGGGCGCTTTGGTGGTGACTTAGGTAAAACTACGGGTTGGATCCACCGTCAAGTTGCCAAACAGCATGGTGTTAAACAAATTGCAGACTGCCAATACTATAGTTTTGATAAAAACGGCCTAACCATTAGTGTGGCTGGTGAAACTCAAGTACTGCCAGTTGATACGGTTATTGCCTGCATTGGTCAAGTGTCTAACGACGAGTTATTTAAAGCACAAGCTGAGAGCGCCAACGTGCATGTTATAGGTGGCGCTAAATTGGCTGCTGCTATTGATGCTAAACGCGCAATATTTGAAGCGTTACAAGTAGCAAGGCAAATTTAATCTTTAAGGGCGAAATAATTTAGCTCTGTGCGCGGTCATGTTTGTTTATAGTCTATAACTTAATAAACAATGAACATACAAGAGTGCGCATGATTAAATTAATTACACTTTACGACAATATTATAGGTAAATTATCTTTATTGGATGGTTTGCCTGCTTTGCTTTTTCGCTTGATTTTAGCGCCTGTAATGATTATTGCAGGCTATAACAAACTCGCAATAAGTGGCGATACTAATGGTTTTTTTAATCAGTTTTTAGCCTCTGATGATGTCGTTCAGTGGTTTGGCAATAGTGACTGGGGATTAGGATTACCGTTTCCTGATTTGCTGGCTTTTTTAGCCGGTTGGAGTGAGTTTTTAGGAGGTTGGTTTTTACTTATTGGTTTATTTACGCGATTAGTGAGTATTCCACTTATGTTTACAATGGTGGTAGCAGCAACAACAGTACACTGGCATAACGGCTGGTTTGCTATAGCGCCAACAAATCCACAAACAAGTGCCGCCCAAGTACTTGATTGGCTATCAGTCCCTGGTGCCAAAGAAAGCCTTGAAAATTCAAAAGAAGTACAAGTCCGCATAGGTAAAATTCGCAGCTTAGTTGAAGAATATGGCTTTGAAGATTACCTATACGAAAAAGGTAAACCATCAATACTAAATAACGGCATCGAATTTTCTGCTATTTATTTTGCCATGTTACTTAGCTTATTCTGTACCGGAGGTGGGCGTTTTGTAAGCCTAGATTATTGGTTTAAACGCGGTGCCTACATCAATAGTTACTAGGATATAAACACTCGCTTCATTAATTTTATCTGCTTGGTAGTTTTAACCCTGCAGTGTTTATTTTTTACTTATAAATGTTACTCTTACGTTTTGAATTTTGAGAGCACACTATGGATGCTATTGAGCTTTTACTCACTCGCCAATCTGATGCAAAATTGACAGCGCCAGGGCCTAATGAAGAGCAGTTAAACATTATTCAGCAGGCTGGGTTGAGAGTGCCCGATCATGGCTGTATTGCACCGTGGCAATATATTATTGTTCAAGGTGATGCGCGTCATAAGTTAGGTGAAATTTATTATCAAAGCGCTATAGCAGAGCAGCAGGCTGAAAAAGTAATTAATCGCGCTAAGGAGTTACCGCTTAGAGCACCCATGATTATTATTGCGATTGCAAAATATCAACCACACCCAAAAGTTTCTAGAATTGAACAAGTACAAAGCGCAGGTTGTGGCGTATTGGCAATGCAACAAGCCGCATTCGCTCAGGGGTTAGGCGGTATTTGGCGTACGGGTTACTTTGCACAAAGCCCCAGTGTTAAACAGGCGCTTAACTTAAATGATGATGATGAAATAGTCGGTTATTTATATTTAGGGACGCCGGCAATTGAATGCAAAAAGTCACCAAGGCACAAACCAGAAAATTATTTTAGTTTTTTGTAGAAATAGTATGAACTTTTTATATTCAATATAGTCATAATTCATTAAGTTAATCGTGTTACACTACTGCGGTTAATATTGTAGCTGCGAGAAGCGCACGGAAGCACTAAACGTAATAAATCTTCTTCAGTTTGTTTTTTAATCGGTTGTTTTTTGGTAATGTATGGAAAGTCTTACCAATAATAACGATAAAGAAGACGAAAATGATGGGAAATTTATTTTTACGTGAAAAAGAAAACTGGTTTGCTTGGTCAATCTGGGGTGTAGTTGGCGCGCTTGCGACATTTTATGTTGCAATGAGCACTCAAGCTGAGCATTTTATTGCTGCTTCAGCAATAGGGGTGCTGGTATTGCTAACTTGGTGGATGCAACAATCGAAACGGTTTGATTTTGGCAGAGCCTTTAAAATATGTTGTTATGTTTTACTGTTCACTGTACTGCCTTCATTTGTATTGGTTGTGATCCCGAGCGATGACCTTAATCGCTTCGATTTAATATTTCAAAGTATTGCATTTTTAACAGCCAGCTTATTGGTCTGTTTAGTGTGCTCTTGGATTGCTCGTAGGCCTAAGCAATATTACTAATAATGGCTAATTGATAACTAAAGCGGTTTATATTTAACTATTTAGCCGGTTTTATTAAAATAGGGCTTTACAAGCTAAGCGTATGATCTTATTATGCGCGCCGTACGGAGAGATGGCAGAGTGGTCGAATGCACCGGTCTTGAAAACCGGCAGGGGTTTATAGCCCCTCTAGGGTTCAAATCCCTATCTCTCCACCATTATTTAAAAAACCGCCTTATTGGCGGTTTTTTGCTATCTGGAGCTTTATAATGTCACAGTCCCCGGAATTATCCTTTTCTAAACGTTTACTTAAGCACATTCTTCTATGGACTGTGTTTGGTTATTGTTACCAAAGCGCCATATCGTTATTACAAAAAATGGCTATTGATGCATATCCAGAAGACGCACTAATAATGACCTTATTATATGGCATCGGGTTTAATATTTTATCGGGGCATTTAATTACAAAATACGATAATTATTGGCCTGTATGGGGCGCGTTTTATATTGGCACTATCGGTTTAGTAGCTGTGCCTCTTTTACTGGTCGGTGTGGCTGGATTATTGTCGATGAGCTTACTTGTTGGAATTTTGCTCAGTTTGCCTGTGTGTACCTTTGCTATTGGTTTAATTAAAGAAAAACTCAATAAAAACTAGCCCCAAAGACCTTTTATTTTGTGATAGCATATACGGGTCTTTTAACTAACAAAACGTGAATAACACATTATGTCAGATAATTTTACTACAGATGCTGAAAAAGCAAGTTACGGTATTGGCTTACAAATGGGTGAGCAACTTAAGGCTAATCCTTTTGAAGGTTTAAACTTAAATTCAGTATTTGAAGGCATGAAAGATGCGTATGCAGGCAGTGCTTTTCAAGTTGAGATCCCTGAGATCCAAGCTGCATTTGAAAAAATTAACGAAGAGATCCAAGCTCGTCGTGAAGAAGAAGCTAAAGTACTCGCTGCTGAAGGCATTGCATTTTTAGAAGAAAACGCAAAACGTCCTGAAATTACAGTAACTGAGTCAGGTCTTCAGTACGAAGTACTTGCAACAGGTGAAGGCGAGAAGCCAACTGCTGAGTCTACAGTACGTGTTGATTACCACGGTACTTTAGTAAACGGTACTGTTTTTGACAGCTCATACGAGCGCGGTCAACCTGCTGAATTCCCAGTGGGCGGCGTGATCAAAGGTTGGACTGAAGCATTACAAATGATGCCAGTAGGTACTAAGTGGCGTTTATACGTTCCTCATGAGCTTGCTTATGGTGAACGTGGTGCCGGTGCAGCAATCGCACCTTACTCAACACTTGTATTCGACGTTGAGTTACACGCAATTCTTTAATTAGAACGTACATAACATTTTAGTTATGAAAAAACCGCATTCATTAATATGAATGCGGTTTTTTATTGTCTCATTAAACTGATCTTTGCTTAAAAGTAGCCTCTTACTCCAAATTGGAAGTTACGACCAGGAAGTGGCGCGGTGTCTTTAATAAACGAGCTGTGTACAAAACCAAGTTCATCAGTAATGTTATCAACACTTAGGTAAAGCTGTGAGTCAACGGCACCTAAATCAAGCTGATAATTGGCTTGTAAATCAATCAATGTATAGCCATCTGTTGCTGTTTCGTATGCACTAATATCATTTTGCTCAAAATAATGTGTTCCTGTTAAGGTAAATTGTGCGCTACCTAGGGTGTATTGAAGTTCTGAACCCAATTTATTAGCAGGAATGCGTGGTAAATTTCCTTCATTATCTTTTAGTTTGGCGCGAGTAGAATCACCAAATACTTTTACCATGGCGCTGGGGTTTATTTGATAATGTACATCAAATTCAAAACCATACAGCTCAGCATCTTTACTTGTGAACTGATAAACATCAATTGCGTCACTGTGACCATTGGCTGCAGGTTCAAAACCATCCATTTCATCAAACACTAATCCTGTGTTTTGCTGATAATAAAAGTTTTTAATGTCGTTATAGAAAAAGTTGACAGTGTAACCAAAGTCTCCACTAAAGCGACGTAAACTAATATCTAGATTAGTTGATGTTTCTTGTTTAATTTCTTCAGGCTCAAAATGCGCTTCGTTACCTTCAATATGGTAACCCAAACCAAGTTCATAAGTCCCGGTAGCAATATGCACACCATTAGAGAGTAGCTCCGCTGAAAGTGGTGCACGTTCTGAATGTGACAAACTAACGGCTAGGTTGTGACTTGGCATATACTCCCAAATCGCACCTGCTGAGGCACTTAGATTAGTAAAGCTTTGGGTGTAGTTAACAGTTTCATCTGCTGATACAGGTTCGTCATCATGGCTGTGCTGATGCGTATCTACATCACTTTTTATCTCATAATCTTCTAAACGGGCGCCAAGTTCTACGGTGACGTCACCAAACTTGCGTTCTTCAAGTAAATATAGCGCATGAGTCGTAGTGATACTTGCAGGTGTAAAGGCTTCTTCACCAATCGCGTCATAATCAGACTCACTATAGTGATAGCCAATCATGCCATGCCATTGGCCTAATTGATGCTCTACGTTTAAACGTGCTTCAGTGGTTTCATTACTAAAAGTGGTGCCAATAGCGCCGTCTTCAATTTCACTATGGGTATAGTCTGTGTAACCAAGACGTAGGTTAATAGACTCAATCCAGTTATCATGAAATGCATAACTTACCAGCCCCTGCCAACGGTCTTGTTCTAAATGAGCATAAACAGGTGTTTCTGAATGTTCTTCACCTTCGTGTTCTTCATGCTCGCCTGCTTCTTCATGTGCATGATCGTGTTCATGATGAGCATGTGAATGGCCTGGAATACCATAGTCTGTTTCGATATTACCGTATGAAAATCCAACGGTTAAATGCTCACCCACATAGCTAGTACCAAAATTAACTGTTTCACTGTCTATAAAGGTATTTTCAACTGAAGTAGCTGTTTCTTCATCGCCTTCAACATGTACTTCACCTTCTTCATGTTCATCCGGTAAATTAAAACGAGGTGTTTGGTAATCATCACCGCTGCGTTTAGTACCATCAAAATGGAAATTAAAGTTATTGCTACCCGTTTCTAGTTTTGCTGCGTAGGTATTCGCATTTGAAACTGTATCGTGTGTGTATTGGGCAGCTCCAGATAGAGAGTCAATGTTATTGGTTGGAATACGGTTATCAACCACATTGACTACACCACCAATAGCACCAGAGCCATAAAGTAGAGTGCTTGGGCCACGTAACACTTCAATTTGCTCTGCCGCTAGGCTGTCACTTGATGTAGCGTGATCAGGTCCAATGCGAGACGCATCGCTGCTATCCAAACCATTTTGTGTAATTTTAACTCGAGGACCACCTAAGCCGCGGATAATCGGACTTGATGAAACAGGGCCAAAATAACTAGCATTAACGCCTGGTATGCCTTTAAGTGTCTCACCTAGCGTCGGCTTAGCTTTATTTTTTAGCTCATCGCCTGATAGCACACTTACTGGTGAAATCATTTCTAAGCTATTTTTATGCAGGGCAGAGGCATATACAACAACAGTTTCAACCGAAGTTGGCTTTAAAGTAACATCAATAGTGTTGTCTGTATTTTCAAGCGATATACGAGAATCTAGGTAGTTATCTTTACTGATATGTAATTGACTCTTAGAATCTATGTCAATACTAAACTGGCCTTGTGCATTACTTTGCACGCTTTTTGACTTACCATGAACATGAATTGTGGCATTGGCAATGGGTTGCTTTTTTGTGTCTGTTACCGTGCCGTTAATCGTCGCAGCAAGTGCAGAGTGAGAACACAAAACAGACAGTAGTGCTGAGGATATGAGTGTTAGCTTAGTCATAGTTACTTCAATTCGTGGTTGTTATGTTGTGATATAATATAACACTACAAAATTATGCTATCAACAATGTTATACTATAACTTTAAAATTTGCGTTGAATAACACAATAGAGCGATAAATTTAATCTAGCACGGTATTATTACAGTTAAATTTAAGAGCGACTGTCTATCATCAGTATGTCTAACTTTTTTTGTGCTTTAAAATGATTTTGCTTATCGACTGGTTCGAGCATTTCACAGTCATCGTTTATCATTTCTGAAATTAAACTCGGATAATGCCTGCAATCTTGGGGTCGGTCATGATAAATACTGCAAGTATATTTATCTTTTTCTTCAGGGGATGCTTTATTGGCAAGCTCTAAAAATGGGCATTGCGTTAATTGCTCACCCGTCGTTGGGTCAAACCATAATTGATCGTTTTTAACGTATTGAAATATTTCAGGGTTGAATAACGCCCACATTTCAATTTCATCCTGATTAGTATCTAAATCTGCCGCACCATATTTGGTACAGCACTTACCGCATTGATTGCAATTTTGCATAGGGTAGATTTTTACTGTTGCTGTTAATAGTAAGCATTAAGTGTAGCACTCTAATATCCGTGTCAATAAACTAAACAGTGCTTTTTGTTGCTTATACTACTTTTGTAACAACGCGGCGCTTAATAATAATGTATTATTAGATAATAGGTTTCTGACACAGCGCTGTAAAAAATTAAATAGGCGCATTAATTAAGGTAGCGAGTAATTATGAATACTAAAGTATACAAAGCGGTTCACGATTTAGCAGAAAAGTTGATGGCAGCTGCCAATAAAAATGATACTAAACAGTTTGAATCTTTATATGCAGAGCTCAAAGCAATTTGTATTGAAAACGAAAATACCGCTAAAGATCACCCTGTACAGTGGGAAACTCTAGCAGATTTTACCGAAGAGCTAGAAGACGCTATTGAGACTTACGAAAAAGCGTTGCAGAAGTCGATAGAAATTAATAACAAAGATCATATGTCGTCGGTTGCATTTTCTATGGCTACTTTGCAGCTTGAGCTGGGTGATAAAGAAGCGGCGATTAAAAATCTACAAGATGCAAAAGTCAGTGCGAATAAAATTGAAGACAAAGAATTAAAGTCAGAGATCCATGAGCTATTAGAGTCACTGGTTGAAGAAGAAGGTTAGGAAACTTTATAGTGATTATTAATAATCAGCGCCAGTAGTTTACACTTGGCGCTTTTTTATGAAGAAGATAAAGTTCAACTTCATAAAATACTTATAAATAACTTACCGAGTAATTTTTTGGAGAAAAAATGCTAGCGCAAATAGAACAATGGATTGATAAAACGAATAGCGAATATGCAAATCAAAGAATATGCTGTGAAAAATTTGCTAGCGAGTTTGAGGGCTTTTACCCAAATGAATTTTTGAAAACTGCATTTTATGTAGTTGTTGATAAAATTCCTAAACCTGACTTTACAAGTTTACGTGAACTTGGTTTAAGCAATTTTATTGATATGGATGTAGCTGGAATAACCTATAAAAATACATATTATATACTACCTAACGCTGTGCATAATTTAAGAGTGCATTTTCATGAGCTTGTTCATGTAGTTCAATGGCGTGAACTCGGTGCGCACGCTTTTATAATGCGTTACATCAATGAAATCCAAACCTGTGGTTACAATGATGCTCCACTTGAAAAAATGGCCTATAAACTTGATGCGCACTATACCAGTAATGGAAATAAATTTAATATTCCTGACTACATTACGCAACAGCTTTAGTTAATTACTATTATAAAAGGAATTTATATGTCACGTTTTTTGTTTTATTCACTAGCTCTATTTACTTTTCATGTGCAGGCGAGCTCTTTTGATGATGATATCGTTAATGCATTAATCTATAGAACAACACAACCAGTAACTTACGATGGTGCCTATCATCAACTTGAGTATCCAGGTGGTGATGTGCCCGCTAATATTGGTGTGTGTACCGATGTTTTAATTAGGTCGTACCGGCAGCTTGGTGTTGATTTGCAAAAGTTAGTACACGAAGACATGCAGAACAATTTTCGTGCATATCCTTCTAAGCGTATTTGGGGATTAACCAAGCCAGATAAAAATATTGATCATCGACGTGTGCCTAACTTACAAGTTTACTTTGAGCGCCATGCAAAAGTGTTAACTAAATCGCTTAATGCAGAGGATTATAAAGCCGGTGACATAGTTACTTGGATGCTGCCAGGTAATTTACCGCATATCGGTATGGTCGTTAATGAAATAGCGCAGGGCAGCGGCAACCCGCTTATTGTGCATAATATTGGTCGTGGACCAGAAATGAGCGATATGCTTTTTGCGTATACAATTACGGGTCATTACCGATTTGTGCCTGCAAAATATTCAGAGTAAATAACACTGTACTAGTAGGCGTGTTTGAGTTTAAAAACACGGCATACAGGTTTGGTACAAACCTAGCTGTTATATATTATTCTAGTGCTGTTAAATACGCTTAATGTGAGTTACTTACTTTAAATTAATACTGATATCACCATTTGGTTTGCAGCAACACAAGAGTATTTCACCATCGCGAACAAACGCTAACGGCTCTTCATTGTAATTAACTTCACCAGAGACAAGTGTTGCTCGACACGCACCGCAATATCCCTCACGGCATTGGTAAGCGGCATCAATCTTATTCGATTCTAGGCAATGTAAAAGAGAAGGGCAGCCAGCGGCAAAATCAATGCGCTGGCTGTTATCTGCAAGTGTGATACTTGCAGTGGTTCTATCAGTCATTATAAATCAAAGTCACCAAATTCATCGGCATCTACTTGTGAGTCAATCTGACCAACTAAGTATGAGCTTATTTCGGCCTCTTGAGGAGCAACTTGCACGTTATCTGACACTAACCATGAGTTGATCCATGGAATAGGGTTACTGTTATTTTCAAACTGTGCAGGCAGACCAATCGCGGTCATACGCGCATTGGTAATGTACTCAACATATTGACATAGAATGTGTTTATTCAAACCAATCATCGAGCCATCTTTAAATAGGTACTCGGCCCATTCTTTTTCTTGCTCTGCGGCTTCAACAAACATTTTAATTGCTTCTTCACGGCACTGTGCGGCAACAATCGCCATTTCAGGGTCATCTTTACCATCTTGCATGATATTTAAAATATGCTGAGTACCTGAAAGGTGGAGTGCTTCATCACGGGCAATAAGCTTTATAATTTTAGCATTACCTTCCATCAATTCACGCTCGGCAAACGCAAATGAGCAAGCAAAGCTCACATAAAAGCGAATGGCTTCTAAAATGTTCACTGACATCATTGCCAGGTACAATTTCTTTTTCAGCTCAAATAAATTAACTACCACGGTTTGGCCATTAATTTCGTGTTTGCCTTCACCGTATAGGTTGTAAAGCGATACAGAATTGATTAGGTCATCATAATAAGTAGTTACCGCATCGGCACGCTCACTTATTTTGTCATTGCTAACAATGTCATCAAAAATGAGTTCAGGTGCTTGGGTTACGTTACGAATAATATGGGTGTACGAACGACTATGAATAGTTTCACTAAACGCCCATGTCTCAATCCATGTTTCTAGCTCAGGAATAGACACAATCGGTAATAGCGCTACGTTAGGCGAACGACCTTGAACACTATCAAGCAGCGTTTGATATTTTAAGTTGCTTAAAAATATGTGCTTCTCGTGATCGGGAAGCGCTTGAAAGTCTAAACGGTCTTTACTTACATCAACTTCTTCAGGTCGCCAAAAGAAAGACAATTGTTTTTCTATTAGTTTTTCAAAAATAGGGTATTTTTGTTGATCGTAACGTGACACGTTAACGGTTTGACCAAAAAACATTGGCTCTTGCATTTGGTTATTATGGTTTCTGCTAAAAGTAGTATAAGACATGTTTATCACTCAAAAAACTATCACTAAAACTATCAGGACAAAGCGGGCAGGGCGCCCGCTTTAAGTTTAACTATTAAATTTTACACGCGCCGCCTGCACAATCATCATCTTCCACTTCTGGAGTGTCTTCTTGAGCATCTGATGCGCCATCGCGGGTATTATGGTAATACAGTGTTTTAACACCTAACTTGTAGGCACCGAGTAAGTCTTTTAGTAAGACTTTCATAGGTACTCTACCGCCTTCGTATCTGTTTGGATCATAATTAGTATTTGCTGAAATTGTTTGGTCGATAAATTTCTGCATTATGCCTACTAATTGTAAGTAACCATCGTTTGATGGAATATCCCACAGTAACTCATAGTTATCTTTAAGGCGTTCGTACTCAGGAACAACTTGCTTTAAAATACCATCTTTACTTGCTTTAACACTAATATGGCCACGTGGTGGCTCAATACCATTGGTTGCATTTGAGATTTGCGATGATGTTTCTGATGGCATTAATGCGCTCAGCGTTGAGTTACGCATACCGTGCTCTTTAATGTTGGCACGTAACGTATCCCAATCAAGGTGCAGTGGTTCATCACAAATTTTATCTAAATCACGCTTATACGTATCTGTTGGCATAATACCTTGTGAGTACGTAGTTTCGTTAAATTTAGGACATGCTCCACGCTCTTTTGCCAGCTCATTAGATGCTTTCATTAAGTAGTACTGAATCGCTTCAAATGTTTTATGCGTGAGTGCATTTGCGCTGCCATCTGAGTAACGCTTACCGTTTTTAGCTAAGTAGTAGGCGTAGTTAATCACACCTATCCCTAGGGTACGACGTCCCATAGTGGCATTTTTTGCCGCCGGTACTGGGTAGTCTTGGAAATCAAGTAAGTTATCTAGTGCACGTACTGCAAGCTCAGCTAACTCTTCTAATTCATCCAGTGACTCAATCGCGCCTAAGTTAAATGCAGACAAGGTACATAAGGCAATTTCACCTTCTTCATCATTTACATTGTTCAGTGGCTTAGTCGGTAATGCAATTTCTAAACATAAGTTAGATTGACGAATAGGCGCCACTTTCGAAATAAATGGGCTATGTGTATTACAGTGGTCAACATTTTGTAAGTAAATACGACCGGTGCTGGCACGTTCTTGAGCAAACATAGAAAACAGTTCAATGGCTTTAATACGTTTTTTACGAATTGACTCGTCTTGTTCATACTTTACGTAAAGTGCATCAAATTCGTCTTGATCTTCAAAGAATGCGTCGTAAAGGCCCGGCACGTCTGAAGGGCTAAATAAGGTAATGTAATCGTCTTTAATTAAACGCGAATACATTAATTTATTAAACTGTACGCCGTAGTCTAGGTGACGTACGCGGTTATCATCAACACCACGGTTGTTTTTAAGTACCAGTAGGTTTTCTACTTCTAAATGCCAAAGCGGGTAGAATAAAGTAGCGGCTCCGCCACGTACACCGCCTTGCGAACAACTTTTAACGGCTGTTTGAAAATGCTTATAAAAAGGAATACAACCTGTGTGGTACGCTTCGCCGTTACGAATAGGGCTACCTAATGCACGAATACGTCCGGCATTAATACCAATACCGGCACGTTGAGAAACGTATTTAACAATCGCTGATGATGTCGCGTTAATTGAATCTAAGCTGTCGCCACACTCAATCAGTACACATGAGCTAAATTGGCGCGTTGGTGTACGTACACCCGACATAATTGGTGTAGGTAAAGAAATTTTAAATAATGAGACCGCATCGTAAAAACGTTTGATGTAATCAATACGCGTTTCACGTGGGTAATCTGAGAATAAGCTTGCCGCAACTAATATATATAAAAACTGTGCACTTTCGTAAATTTCACCGGTTACACGGTTTTGAACTAGGTATTTACCTTCAAGCTGTTTTACTGCTGCGTAGCTAAAGTTAAGATCGCGTGAATGATCTAAGTAAGCATCTAATTCATCAAGTTCTTGCTCTGTGTAATCAACAAGCAAATGTGCGTCGTAGCGTTTTTGTTCAACCATGTCAGTAACGTGGTCAAAAAGGCGCGGTGGCTCAAATTGGCCATACGCTTTTTTACGTAAATGGAATACAGCTAAACGAGCAGCAAGATACTGATAATCAGGTGATTCTTTTGAGATCTGATCCGCAGCGGCTTTGATAATCGTCTCATGAATATCTTTAGTACGAATACCGTCATAAAATTGAATATGCGATTTAAGTTCAACTTGTGAAACCGAAACGTTGTTTAAACCTTCGGCGGCCCATTCAATAACGCGATGGATCTTGTCTAGATCAAGCGGCTCTTTACGGCCGTCACGTTTGCTTACAGATAACTGTTGGTTCATAGTTTTGCCTGTATTCCTTGGGAATTAAATATTTTTGACCAATGAGTGCACTTAAAACGCCCAGTGCCTATTCTTTTATTGTTATTTCCACCGCATAGGTAAATTTAATCGAATAACATTTAGCCACAATATCTGGTGTTGTTCAAATTAGAGATCACAAGATAGTGTGGTCTGTGATCTTTTGCAAGGGACAGAAACCGCTCTCATTGTGGATAACGTTGGGATAACGTAATTGTGTTAGTAGGCATTAACCTTTGATCATTCGGTTAAGTTGAAATTTGTAAAAATCAACTAAGGAAAGATTAAATTTACGCTTTTTAAAAATAAATTTCGTCTGCTTTTTTTATCATCAAGCTTTGCGTAAAAACTAACACAATCACAATATGTAGTGTTTATTAATTAACATGGCACTATATGTGGTTGAATGCATCTATAGGGCTATGCCAATTAAAATCTGCATTCCAAGCCAATGCTTCGTCTATACTCGGTACATATCCCCACAGTGCGGTAGCGGTGTGCATATTCGCAGCTTTACCTGCTTGTATATCTCGCTGTGCATCACCTATATATAGGCAGCGCGAAGGATCAACACTCATTTGCTCAGCACAATGTAATAAAGGAAGGGGTGAGGGCTTAGATTCAGCTAATGTATCACCACTTATCACAATTTGAGCATTTTTTAATGCAGGAATCGCCTCGACTAAAGGATCGGTTAAAAAGCCAGGCTTATTTGTCATAATGCCCCACGGGATCCCTTTATTATCAAGGGCAATGAGTAACTGTTCTATACCTACAAAGCATTGGGTATGGGTGGCAATATTGGCAGCGTAGTGTGCAACTAGCTCTGCTAAAAGTTGCTCTTGCGGTTGTTGCGCCCAAGCTTCTTTAAAACCAGCAGCAAGTAATGCTGCTGCGCCATTTGAAGCTGCGGGTCGATATATATCACTGCCCACTAAGGGCTGTTGATGATTATGCAGCACACTATTTAGCGCGGCGCCTAAATCATCAGCGGTATCGAGTAAAGTGCCATCTAAGTCAAACAGCAATGCTTGATATTCAATTGGGCTAGTAGGTGTTTGCAAGCTTGCCATTACGCTAACTTCTCAAAGTGCAGCATATAATTTACGCTGACGTCATCATTAACCGTATATTGCTTTGAAAGTGGGTTGTAACTTAATCCTGCACTGGCACGTACCTTCAAGCCTGCTTGTTCTGCCCATGCGATTAATTGCGCAGGTTTAATAAACTTTTTATGGTCATGGGTACCTTCAGGCACCATTTTTAACAGTTTTTCTGCACCGACAATAGCGTATAAATAAGCTTTAGGGGTTTTATTAAGGGTAGAGAAGAATACATCCGCCCCAGGTTTTGCTAATTTAGCGACCGCATGAATAATAGAAGCAGGGTCGGGAACGTGCTCTAACATTTCCATGCAAGTAATCACATCAAAGCGCTCAGGGTGCTCATCAGCAAATTGTTCAGCAGGTACTTTTATATATTCAACGGGTACACTTGTTTCTAAACTGTGTAACTTAGCGACAGTTAAAGGCTCTTGCCCCATATCGATACCTGTTACCTTTGCACCCATTCGCGCCATGCTGTGACTTAAAATACCGCCGCCACATCCTACATCGAGGGTTTCTTTGTCAAATAATCCTTTAGTTTTGTCAGCGATAAAATCTAATCGTAATGGATTAATTTCGTGAAGCGGCTTAAATTCGCCTTCTAAATCCCACCAACGCTCTGCGATGGCTTCAAACTTTGCTATTTCTGCGTTATCTACATTTTGATGTTCGGTCATAAAATACTTCCTCGTCAATCTGAGGCCATTATATAGGGCTAAATTGATAAATCGCAAAGTTTTGCGCCTGTAAATTAAAATTAATTGTGATAGCATGGTTGCTTAGAAATAATAACAAACACTCTTAATACCTAATACTGGGTTGTTAAGAGCTGATACTGAAGGAATGTGATATCAAATGACTGATCTCGCCAATGAAATTCTGCCAGTCAATATTGAAGACGAGTTAAAAAACTCCTACTTAGATTACGCCATGAGTGTAATTGTAGGACGTGCATTACCAGACGTACGTGACGGTTTAAAACCTGTTCACCGCCGCGTCTTGTTTGCAATGAACGAGCTTAGTAATGACTGGAACAAGCCTTACAAAAAATCGGCCCGTGTGGTCGGTGACGTAATCGGTAAATACCACCCACACGGCGACAGTGCAGTTTATGACACCATCGTACGTATGGCTCAGCCATTCTCACTACGTTATATGCTAGTTGATGGTCAGGGTAACTTTGGTTCGGTTGATGGTGATTCAGCAGCGGCAATGCGTTATACAGAAGTACGTATGGCAAAAATGTCGCACGAATTATTAGCCGATCTTGAAAAAGAAACGGTTGATTTTGTGCCTAACTACGACGGCACAGAACAAATTCCTGATGTGTTACCGACTAAAATACCTAACCTGTTAGTTAATGGTTCGTCAGGTATTGCTGTTGGTATGGCGACAAATATCCCGCCACACAACTTAACAGAAGTAGTGAATGGCTGTTTAGCGCTTATTCAAAACCCTGAATTAACTATTACTGAGTTAATGGATTACATCCCAGGGCCTGATTTCCCAACTGCGGCCATTATTAATGGTAAAAAAGGCATTGAACAAGCCTATCAAACCGGTCGTGGTAAAGTGTACATGCGTGCGCGTGCTGAGATTGAAACTGATGAGAAAACTGGCCGCGAAACGATTATTGTTCATGAAATCCCTTACCAAGTTAACAAAGCCCGTTTGATTGAAAAAATTGCTGAGCTAGTTAAAGATAAAAAAATTGAAGGGATCAGCGCATTACGTGATGAATCAGATAAAGACGGTATGCGTATCGTTATCGAGATCAAACGTGGTGACGTAGGTGAAGTTATTTTGAACAACCTTTATTCACAAACTCAGTTACAAACTGTGTTTGGTATGAATATGGTTGCGTTAATTAATAACCAACCTAAGTGTTTCAACTTAAAAGAAATGCTTGAAGAATTTATTATTCACCGTCGTGAAGTTGTTACCCGTCGTACGGTATTTGATTTACGCAAAGCCCGCGACCGTGCGCACACGCTAGAAGGTTTAGCGATTGCACTGGCAAATATTGACCCAATTATCGAACTTATTCGTAAGTCACCAACACCTGCTGAAGCAAAAGTTGCACTAACAGCGCGTCCTTGGGAATTAGGTAATGTTAAAGCCATGCTTGATAAAGCAGGTGAAGACAATGTTGCCCGCCCAGATTGGCTAGCAAGCGATCTTGGTATTCGTGATGGTCAGTACTATATTTCTGAGCAACAAGCTCAAGCAATACTAGACTTACGTTTGCATAAACTAACAGGTCTTGAACACGAAAAAATTCTTACTGAATACCAATCGTTACTAGACCTAATTGCTGAACTATTATTCATTTTGGCAAGTCCGGAACGTTTAATGGAAGTTATTCGTGATGAGTTAGTTGAAATTAAAGAACAATATGGTGATGAGCGCCGCACTGAAATTAATGCAGCTGCACACGATATTAGCCTTGAAGACTTAATTAACGAAGAGAACGTGGTTGTGACCTTATCACACGAAGGGTACGTTAAGTATCAAGCGTTAAGTGATTACGAAGCGCAGCGTCGTGGTGGTAAAGGCAAGTCAGCAACCAAGATGAAAGATGAAGATTTCATTGAACGTCTACTTGTTGCCAATACGCACGATACTATTTTATGTTTCTCTACTGCGGGTCGATTATATTGGCTTAAAGTGTATCAGTTACCACTTGCAAGTCGCGCAGCGCGCGGTAAGCCAATTGTTAACTTATTACCGCTTGAAGCAGATGAACGTATTACTGCTATTTTGCCGGTACGCGATTATGAAGATGATAAATACATCTTTATGGCGACAGCATTTGGTACGGTTAAGAAAACACCATTGACTGCATACAGCCGTCAACGTGCTAGCGGTATTATTGCCGTTAACTTAAACGAAGGTGATAGCTTAATTGGTGTTGATATTACCGATGGTAGCAACGAAATTATGTTGTTCACTGATGCGGGTAAAGTTGTACGCTTTAAAGAAGCTGAAGAAACCACGGTAGTTGATGAAAATGGTAACCCTGTTCTTGATGAAGAAGGTAAGCCTGAGATTCGCTTCAAAGGTGTACGCCCTATGGGTCGTACTGCAACAGGTGTTCGTGGTATTAAGATGCCAGACGAACAACGTGTTGTATCACTGATTGTACCTAAGAATGATGGTGCAATATTAACAGTAACAGAAAATGGTTACGGCAAGCGTACTCAACTTGAAGACTACCCATCTAAGAGTCGTGCAACACAAGGTGTTGTATCAATTAAGGTGAGTGAGCGTAATGGTGCCGTTGTTGGTGCTGTTCAAGTTGATGACAACGACGAAATAATGATTATTTCGAATCGTGGTACCTTAGTACGAACTCGCGTTAATGAAGTTTCTACGGTTGGACGTAACACCCAAGGTGTTATTTTGATCAGAACTATTGACGAAGAGCAAGTAGTTGGTTTACAACGTATAGAAGAGATTGAAGTGACTGAAAGTGACTTGATTGATATCGAAGACGTTGAAACAGTAGATACGGTTATAGATGAAGTAGCGGATGACAATCCTCCTTCAGAATAATTGAGATTGAAAAAAGCGGCCTTGGCCGCTTTTTTTATGTGGTTGAAAAAAACTAAAGACACTTGAATTAGTTTAATACCAATTCACTTAATTAAGTGGTCTATTTTAAGGCTGGAAAAACGTGTTGATAGCTAGGCAAAAAATTTGCTATTTAGTTGTTTAAATGAGAATTTTTTAACGCAGGTAGCGACACGTTTAGCCCCGTAAAATGATTAAGTATTATTGCGGATTGGTATTAGTTCAAGTTAAACAGTAAATTACTGGAATGAGGAAAAGGTAATGAGTATTTATAATTTTTGTGCGGGTCCTGCAATGTTACCACCGGCTGTCATGCAAAAAGCACAAAAAGAGTTTTTAGACTGGCAAGGGCTTGGCGTTTCAGTAATGGAAATGAGCCATCGCAGTAAAGAATTTTTAGCATTAACGGCTAAGTGTGAAGCTAGTCTACGTCGCTTAATGAATATTAGTGATGAGTTTGAAGTGCTGTTTATGCACGGCGGTGGTCGAGGTCAATTTAGTGCCGTACCTTTAAACCTCCACGTTGATGGAAAAAAAGCGGTGTATTGTGAAAATGGCGTGTGGTCAAAAAGTGCAACTAGCGAAGCTGATAAGTTTACTCAAACTCACACTATTGACGTACGTAATGACGATAATGGCTTATTTTCTATCAAGCAGGTAGCCGATTGGGTTTTACCAGCCGATGCTGCATATATTCATTATTGCCCAAATGAAACTGTAGATGGTCTAGAGATTTTTGATGTACCCAGTCACCCAACAGCACCGATTGTCGCCGATATGTCGTCGACTATTCTATCGCGCGAAATTGACGTTAATCAATTTGATTTAATCTACGCAGGTGCTCAAAAGAATATCGGCCCATCGGGTATTGCTATCGTAATTGTTCGTAAAACGCTACTTGAGCGTGAAGGGCTAGCTAAGCCAGGTATTTTAGATTACGCACTTGAAGCAAAACAAGGCAGTATGTTTAACACTCCACCTACATTTGCATGGTATTTAGCAGCTGAAGTATTTGAATGGCTTGAGCAAAATGGTGGTGTTAAAGCCATGGAAACACATAATACTGTCAAAGCGCAGCTGCTTTATGACTTTATCGATGAGTCTGATTTTTACACCAACAAGGTAGCAAAACATTGTCGTTCACGTATGAATGTGCCTTTTTGGTTAGTTGATGAAAGCCTAAATGATAAGTTTGTTAAAGAGTCAACAGAAGCGGGCTTATTAGCGCTTGAAGGGCACCGTATTGTTGGCGGTATGCGCGCGAGTATTTATAACGCAATGCCACTGGAAGGAGTTAAAGCATTAGTTGATTTTATGGCGGCTTTCGCAAAGGAGAACAGCTAATGGAGCAACTTTCTTTAGCGCCTATTTCACAGGTTAATGGCAGTGTTACTCTGCCGGGTTCGAAAAGCTTGTCAAATCGCATTCTATTATTGGCTGCACTATCAAACGGCACTACGGTTGTAGAAAACTTATTAGACAGTGATGATATTCGTCATATGTTGGGCGCCTTAGCGCAGCTCGGTGTGAATGTGACACTTAATGATGAGCGAACCATCGCGACCGTAGAAGGTGTAGGTGGCGTATTTAAAACGCCAACTGAAGCACTGTTTTTAGGTAATGCAGGTACAGCATACCGTCCTTTAACGGCCGTGCTTGCAGCGATTGCTGGGGAGTATGAGTTAATTGGTGAGCCACGTATGGAAGAGCGACCAATTGGCCACTTAGTTGATGCACTGCAAGCCTTAGGTGGTAATGTTAGTTATTTAAAAAATAAAGATTATCCGCCGCTTAAAATTGTTGGTGGGCAAATAGCAGGTGGTGAAGTCGAAATTGACGGTAGTATTTCAAGCCAATTTTTAACTGCGCTTCTTATGGCTGCACCGTTATTTAAAGGTGATACTCAAATTAAAATTAAAGGCACGTTAGTGTCTAAGCCTTACATTGATATTACTCTTGATGTAATGGCGCGTTTTGGTGTTACCGTTGAGCATGATAATTACAGTACTTTTTTTGTAAAAGGTGCACAGCAGTATCAAGCCGTTGAGCGAATTATGGTCGAAGGGGATGCTTCATCTGCTTCTTACTTTATTGCTGCTGCAGCAATTGCCGGCGGCGAAATAGAAATTAAAGGCGTCGGTGCTAAATCAGTTCAAGGTGATATTGGTTTTGCTAATGTTATGGAGCAAGTAGGTGCAAAAATTGATTGGTATGACGAACGTTTAGTTGTTCGTAAAGGTGAGCTTAACGGTATTGATATTGATGCGAATGCAATACCTGATGCTGCAATGACCCTGGCTACAGTTGCCTTGTTTGCAAAAGGGCCAACGGCAATTCGCAACATTTATAACTGGCGAGTAAAAGAAACTGACCGTTTACACGCTATGGCTACTGAGCTTAAAAAAGTAGGGGCTGAAGTAGTTGAAGGGCATGACTTTATTGAGATCACACCGCCAAAACAATTTAATAATGTGGCTGTAGATACCTATGATGACCACCGTATTGCCATGTGCTTTGCAATGGTGGCGGTAGGGGGTAAGCCAATCACGATTAACGATCCGGCCTGTACTTATAAGACATTCCCAACATTTTTCAACGTGTTAGCATCTGTCAGTAAATAGGCTATTTATAAGTATTTATAAAAAGTTACATACTAAAAGCGGATAATCTTTAATAATTGACGTATAATGTGGCGGTTTATTTTGGTGTGCATTGAAGGAGGTTTTAAATGCCGGCGTTATTAATGCCCGTAATCACCGTAGATGGCCCAAGTGGTTCTGGTAAAGGAACTGTTTGTCGCTTATTGGCTGAAAAATTAGGCTGGGATGTGTTAGATAGCGGTGCAATTTATCGCGTACTTTCACTTGCAGCACTTCATCACCAAATTGCGTTAGATAACGAAGAAGCACTGGTTCCACTAGCTGCAAATCTTGATGTGCAGTTTCTGATAGACAGTGATACTAATGCAGGAAAGATTATTTTAGAAGGCGAAGATGTAACAACCACTATTCGAAATGAAGAAGTGGGAGCTGCAGCGTCCAAAGTTGCGGCATTGCCACGAGTTCGTGAAGCGTTACTTCGTCGCCAGCGTGCGTTTAGAACTGAAAATGGCTTAATTGCTGATGGTCGCGATATGGGCACTGTTGTGTTTCCTGATGCGCCATTAAAGATATTTCTAACCGCAAGTGCAGAAGAACGTGCTCGCAGACGTTTTGTTGAGTTGAATGAGCGCGGGCTTGATGTTACACTAAGTGGTCTATTACAAGACATTCAAGCACGTGATGATCGCGATATGAATCGCGCCGTTGCGCCGCTTGTACCTGCAGAGGATGCGATTGAGCTTGATACTAGCGAACTCAACGCACAGCAAGTCTTTGATAAAGTTATAACTTTATTAGATTCAAGTATCTCTGAAGGTAAGCTTCCTAAACGAAGCTAAACACATTTTATGCACCAGCAGGACGCCAGTGCTATTTTAACAACCCCATGCAGCATGGTTGCTTATTGGTATTAATATATGAGACGTATATTCGTATGTCAGAAAATTTTGCGCAGTTATTTGAAGAAAGCTTAAAGGGTTTTGAAGCAGAGCAAGGCTCTATCGTTAAAGGTACAGTAATCTCAATCGAGAACAACATTGTACTTGTAGATGCTGGTCTTAAATCAGAAAGTGCTATCCCTGCAGAGCAGTTCAAAAATGCTGCTGGTGAACTAGAAGTTGCTGTTGGCGACGAAGTAGATGTTGCACTAGATGCAATCGAAGACGGTTTCGGTGAAACTATCCTTTCTCGTGAGAAAGCGAAGCGTCACGAAGCGTGGATCCGTCTTGAGAAAGCATGTGAAGAGCAAGAGACTGTTACTGGTGTTATCAACGGTAAAGTTAAAGGCGGTTTCACTGTTGAAGTTGATTCAATCCGTGCTTTCCTACCTGGTTCACTTGTTGATGTTCGTCCAGTACGTGACACAACTCACCTTGAAGGCAAAGAGCTTGAATTTAAAGTAATCAAGCTTGATCAAAAACGTAACAACGTTGTTGTTTCACGTCGTGCAGTTATCGAATCAGAAAACTCACAAGAACGTGAAGAGCTTCTTGCTAACCTTGTTGAAGGTCAAGAAGTTAAAGGTATCGTTAAGAACCTTACTGACTA
The DNA here is from genome assembly GCF_013394165.1 of Pseudoalteromonas sp. Scap06. Taxonomy (NCBI): domain Bacteria; kingdom Pseudomonadati; phylum Pseudomonadota; class Gammaproteobacteria; order Alteromonadales; family Pseudoalteromonadaceae; genus Pseudoalteromonas; species Pseudoalteromonas sp. Scap06. Next base: position 1,622,229 of record NZ_CP041330.1, read on the forward strand.
CGGTGCATTCGTTGACCTTGGTGGTGTTGATGGCCTACTACACATTACTGACATGGCGTGGAAGCGTGTTAAGCACCCTTCAGAAATCGTTAATGTTGGCGACGAAATCGCAGTTAAAGTTCTTAAATTCGACAAAGATAAAACTCGTGTATCTCTAGGTCTTAAACAGCTTGGCGAAGATCCATGGGCAGCTATCGCTGGTCGTTACCCAGAAGGCTCTAAACTTTCTGGTCGTGTAACTAACCTTACTGATTACGGTTGCTTCGTAGAAATCGAAGAAGGCGTTGAAGGTCTAGTACACGTTTCTGAAATGGATTGGACTAACAAGAACATCCACCCTTCAAAAGTTGTTTCACTTGGTGACACTGTTGAAGTTATGGTTCTTGAAATCGACGAAGAACGTCGTCGTATTTCTCTTGGTCTTAAGCAATGTATTGCTAATCCTTGGCAGGAATTTGCTCGTCTACAAAACAAAGGCGATCAAGTTACTGGTAAGATCAAATCAATCACTGACTTCGGTATCTTTATCGGTCTTGACGGTGGTATTGATGGTCTTGTACACCTTTCAGACATTTCTTGGAATACACCTGGCGAAGAAGCTGTACGTGAATTCAAGAAAGGCGACGAAATCACTGCTATCGTATTGCAAGTTGACCCAGAGCGTGAACGTATCTCTCTAGGTGTTAAGCAAATCGAAGCTGACCCATTCAATAACTACCTTGATGCAAACAAAAAAGGTGCTATTGTTAAAGGTAAAGTGACTGAAGTTGATGCGAAAGGCGCAACTGTTGAACTTATCGAAGGCGTTGAAGGTTACATCCGTGTAGCTGATATCGCTCAAGAGCGCGTTGAAGATGCAACTACTGTTGTTTCTGTAGGCGACGAAATCGAAGTTAAATACGTTGGTGTTGATCGTAAGAACCGCACTTTAAGCTTATCTGTTAAAGCTCTTTTCGAAGCAGAAGAGAAAGAAGTACTAGAGAAGCTTAAGAAAGAAGAGCCAGTGTTCGAAAACGCAATGGCAGCTGCTTTCGCAAATGCACAAAAAGACTAATTAATTATAGTCTTTTAATTGGAAGGGCAGTTTATGCCCTTCCACTATTTCTTTTAAGGAAACGCTATGACTAAGTCAGAACTGATAGAAACACTTGCTGAACAACACGCACATATTCCTGTGAAAGATGTTGAGAACGCTGTTAAAGAAATTCTTGAACAAATGGCCGGCTCATTATCTTCTTCAGATCGTATTGAGATCCGAGGTTTTGGAAGTTTCTCTTTGCATTACCGTGCACCTCGTACAGGTCGTAATCCTAAAACAGGTGAAACTGTAGAGTTAGATGGTAAGCATGTACCTCATTTTAAGCCAGGCAAAGAACTACGTGACCGTGTAAACGAGAGCATTGCTTAGTAAATTTATTGGAGTAGTTACTTGTTCAAGGTATTAAAAATTATTCTGGCAGCACTTTTTTTAATTGGTGCATTTGTATTGGGTTCGCAAAATCCACAATTAACACAAATTAACTACATAATAGCCAGTAATACATTACCTTTAGCCGTTATAATAAGTATCTGCTTTTTGTTAGGTGTTGTAGTGGGTTGCTTTGTGAGCTTTAAATTGTTTACGCAATTAAAGTGGCAAAATTACCGTTTAAAAAAGCAAATAACGCCTGAAAAAGATAATAAAAAGCGTATTGCCAACAAAGATACCTAATTATGATTGAGCTGTTGTTTTTACTGCTTCCTGTCGCCGCCGGTTATGGCTGGATCATGGGAAAAAACAGTGCGAAAAATCAGGCTCATCAATTTAATAGAGAAATCACTTCTGAATACAGTAAAGGGTTAAAGTTCTTACTGGACAGAGAAGAAGATCAGGGGCTTGAGCATTTAATTAATTTGCTCGAAGTAGCTGCTGACTCTGTAGAACACTATTCTACATTAGCCACTATGTTTCGCCGCCGTGGCGAGCTTGACCGCGCAATAAAAATTCATGAATTGCTATTAAAACACCCAAGCCTTAACGAAAAACAAGCTGCCAATAGTCGGTTAGAATTAGCAGAAGACTATATTATGGCAGGTTTACTCGATAGCGCAGAAGAACATTTAATATGGCTGGTAAAAAATAACCATGAAGATGCTCTTGAGCCAATTATTTCCTTATATTCACAGACCCGTGAATGGGAAAAAGGCATTAGTATGTTTGAAGCGCATACTGAGCTTTTTTCAAAAGAACAACACTTCAAAGCCATCGCAAACTTTTATTGTGAATATGCTATTACCAGTAATAATCCTCAACTTATGCGCAAAGCTATTAGCTTAAACTTTAAAACAATCAGGCCTCTATATGAGCTTGGTTTGTCTGCCTATACAAAAGAAGATTACGTAAAAGCAATTTATTATTGGCGAGAACTTATCTGTCAATTTACCTTTTTTGCGCCATTATTTATTGATAAGTTAGCGCATAGTTATAAGCAACTTAAACTAACCCATCAGTTTCATGAACTCGTGAACGACTTATTAGATAAGGGTGGGGTAATGATAAAAATACAGCATTGCCAAGCGTTGCTTGAGCAAGGTCACACTGAACAAGCCTTTGAATTTTTAACCGACAGTTTAAAACGTCAACCTACCATCCGTGGCTTTAGTTTTTTACTGCAGTTAATGAGCGCCGAAAATAAAAATACCAAAGATGTGCTTAATCAAATAGATAAACTTGTTACCTCATATATTGCTACCAAGCCTGACTTTCAATGCCAGCATTGTGGCTTTACAAGTTACACCATTTATTGGAATTGCCCTTCGTGTAAACATTGGGAAACCATTGTGCCTAGCAGAGGCTTAGACGGATTTTAATCTTTATACTTTTCGCTCACTAGTAGGATAGTTATGTCTTTCGAACAATCAAAAAAAATTCTTATCGCTCTTGATTATGATGATCAGCAAACTGCTTTAGCATTTGTGAAACAGTTATCACCGGATACCTGTCGATTAAAAGTGGGTAAAGAAATGTTCACATATTTTGGCCCTGAATTTGTTAAAGAGCTGGTTGATTTAGGTTTCGATGTATTTTTAGATTTGAAATTTCATGATATCCCAAATACTGTTGCTAAAGCAGTAACCGCTGCAGCTAAAATGGGCGTGTGGATGGTTAATGTTCATGCAAGTGGTGGTTTTGAAATGATGCATAAAGCAAAGCAGGCACTCGAACAATTTGGTGATAAAGCTCCTTTATTGATTGCCGTGACCGTTTTAACCAGCATGGATGAAACTGAGCTTGGGCGTTTAGGTATAACTAAATCACCACAAGAGCAAGTTATGCATTTAGCAAAACTAACAAAGCAAGCAGGGCTTGATGGTGTGGTTTGTTCTGCACAAGAAGCACAAAGTTTAAAGGCGGCTTTAGGCAAAGAATTTAAACTCGTAACCCCAGGTATTCGTCCTGCTGGCAGTGATGCGGGCGATCAAAAACGTATTATGACACCTAAAGACGCGATTGAAGCTGGCAGTGACTATTTAGTAATAGGGCGTCCGATTACTCAGGCACAAAACCCTGTAGAAGTATTAAATGATGTTAATAAATCAATAGCTTAAATTTAAAGTATGCATAATTATAAGGAGTTTATTACAACTTTTTTTGTTTGTGCTACATTTAGTTACGGCTATGCAGTGAGGAACTAACTTTGCGTTTAATAATGTTTGTAGTGGTAATTATCATTAGTGGCTTTGCTGTTAATAAATATGTATTTTCAACCAAAATGTATGATGATGTTTCGAATGTTACCGATTTGGTATCTGATTACCCCGTTGATTTATTTAAGTTTAAAAAAATCGCCCAAAACTATGCTCAGCATTTATGTTATACAAATGAAGCTGTTTTAGCAGGACTTGATATAAGTAGTAGAGAATGTGTTGATGTACACGATGAAATGCAGAATGAGTGTACAAAAAAAGTATTTAGATTAGCGCCATTAAATATGACATCTAAAAAAGAATTAATTGAATATTCAAATCAATATTCACGTTGTACCTTACCTTACAAAAACATTAAGTTATAAATTTTAAATACGAAAAAGCCACTTAAGTTTATACCTAGGTGGCTTTTTTATAGAATTATTTTAAACGAATAGACTTAGCTTCAATATCAATTAAGCCTTGTTTAAATAACCCACCAATGGCTTTTTTGTAGTTTGCTTTACTGGTCGAGAAAACTTTTTTAATTAATTCAGGTTCAGATTTATCGCCTATGGCTAAGATGCCACCTTCATCTTTTAGTTTTTCCATAATTTTTTCGCCAAGTTCACTGACTTTACCCATACCTGGCTTTTCAAGTATAACGTCAATTTTTCCGTCTTCACGCACTTTTTGAATAAACCCTTTGAGCTTTTGACCAACAAATAGGTTTTTAAATACCATGTTGTAAAATACAACACCAAAATGAGACTCTTCAATAAGTACTTTGTAGCCGATATCGGTTTTACCTGCCACAATTAAATCGACTTCTTGCAAGTGGCTATACTGCGGCTCGTCTTTTGATAAAAAGCGATTAAAGTTGGTTGAAGCACAAATTCGCTGACTGGCATTATCTAGGTATAAACGGACTAAATACGAGTAACCTTCTTGCATACGCGGTTTTTGTTCATTAAACGGTGCAAGCACGTCTTTTTCTAAACCCCAATCTAAAAAAGCACCAATGCTGTTTATTTCTTTAACGCGCAGTAGGGCATATTCACCGACTTGTGCGTGTGGTTTTTTAGTTGTTGCTGTTGGCAGGTTTGCGTTATCTAAAAAGGTAAAAACGCTGATGCTATCGCCAGCTTCAAGTTCATGTTTAATCTCGTGTTTAGGTAAAAATACTTCACCTAAGTCATGGCCATCTAAATAGGCACCTTCATTACTGACTTCTTTTACAAATAAGGTTTGGGTAGTTCCAAGGTAACTCATAATTATTCCTGCTCAGGCTTTTTTTTACGACGCATAGGGGTATCACCATCGATGTTAAGTGGTGCTTTAATTGGGGCTACTGGTTTTTTCGGTTTCGCTTTGCGTTTTTGATGTGGTTTTTTATCAGCCACTACCTTTTTAATTGGTTTAACTGGCGTAACCTTTTTCTCTTTGATGCCTTTAAATTTCGCTTTTAAACCATCAACCACCGCAAACGACAATTCGTCATTTAAAAATGACTTTATTGCTAAGTAACTTGCCCAATCTTTAGGACCAACAAATGATAGCGCGTTGCCTTTAAAACCAGCTCGGCCTGTGCGACCAATACGGTGAACGTATTCTTCAGCGTGTTTTGGTAGATCAAAATTAATAACATGGGTCACACTGAGTAAATCTAAACCGCGAGATGCAACATCAGTAGTAATTAATATTTTAAAGTTCTCACGGCTAAACGCATCCATGATATCAAGGCGCTTACTTTGAGTTAAATCCCCGGCTAGTGCGACAGACTTAAAGCCTTTACTATTTAATGCCTCGCTTAAGCGACTGGTATCAGCACGTGTTGCGGTAAATATAATACATTGCCCTACATTATCTTGATTAAGAAAATGCTCAAGTAGCGCTTCTTTATGATCAAGATGATCGGCTAAATACAATGTTTGTTTAATATCACTGTGTTGCTCATTGGCTGCACTGAGAATAATTTGTTTTGGTTTTTTTAATAAATTACGCGAAAGGGCATCTACTTGAGCATGATCTAATGTCGCTGAAAACAATAGGGTCTGGCGTAATCGGTGATCTGCCAGTTCATTAATTAACTTAAGCTGGTCGGTGAAACCTAAATCCAAAATACGGTCAGCTTCATCAAATATAAGTAGCTCTAAGCCACTTAACTGTAAAGAGCGTTGCTTTAAGTGATCGGCTAAGCGCCCTGGTGTAGCAACCACAAAATGTGGGTCGTTGCGCAGTGCTTTAATTTGGTCGTTAAAGTTTTCACCACCGAGAATTTTAACTGCCTTAATATTGGTACCGGCAATAAGTAACCGTAGTTGGGTGAACACTTGGGTTGCAAGCTCACGAGTTGGAGCAACAATAAGTACACGAGGATCACGTTTACTGAGTGCTTTTTGTTTCATTACTCGCTGCACAGCAGGTAATAAAAACGCTAAAGTTTTGCCTGACCCAGTTTTTGACTGAGCGAAAATGTCATGTCCAGCGAGTGCCGTTGGCACAGCATGAGCTTGAATATCGGTAGGCTGGGTGATCCCTTGGTGCGCTAATTGTGTTTCTAGGCGAGTATCAATCCCAAGATCAGTAAAGTGCAATGTATATTTCTCCAATATGAGCAAGTCTTGTAAATTTATCCGCGCATTATAGCCCACTGAGCCACTGCGCTAACAGTAAAAAGCGCATTATCATCCATTTTTTTGCATTTAAATAAAAAAAGCGTAAAATACGCGCCCCATATGCGCCGGATTTACGATTCGGTAAACGCCCCTTGCGGGGTTTAAAGGCAAAATAGGAAAACCATGACTGCTATCCATAAAGATAATGTAACCAGCGATCACTTTGTTGTGTGCGCACTGTATAAATTTGTTTCTTTACCTGATTTTGAAGCACTTCGCCAACCTTTACTTAATGTAATGGAGCAAAACGACGTGCGTGGTACTTTGTTAATTGCCGCGGAAGGAATTAACGGAACTGTTTCAGCAAAACGTGAAGGCATAGATAACTTACTGGCGTGGTTAGACACCCAGCCTAATTTAGACAATATTGTTACTAAAGAATCATATGATGACGAATGCCCGTTTTATCGCACTAAAGTAAAACTTAAAAAAGAAATCGTGACTATGGGTGTTGAGGGCGTTGACCCATTAAAAGTAGTGGGCAGTTATGTTAAGCCAAATGAATGGAACGCCCTTATTTCTGATCCAGAGGTTATCCTTGTTGATACCCGAAATGATTATGAAATTGAAATTGGTACGTTTCAAAACGCGGTCGATCCAAACACGAAGACGTTCCGCGAATTTCCGCAGTGGGCCAAAGAAAATCTCGACCCAGAAAAGCATAAAAAAGTAGCTATGTTTTGTACAGGTGGTATTCGCTGTGAAAAATCAACAGCTTATATGAAAGAGCAGGGCTTTGATGAGGTATACCACCTTGAAGGCGGCATATTAAAATACCTAGAAGAAGTACCAAAAGAAGAAACCATGTGGGAAGGCGAGTGCTTTGTATTTGATAACCGTGTCGCGGTAAATCATGACTTACAAAAAGGCTCATATGATCAGTGTCACGCATGTCGGATGCCTATCACAGAAGAAGAAAAGCAAAAGCCTGAATACATGGAAGGGGTGTCGTGTCATCATTGTATTGATGATGTAACCGACGAGCAACGCGCTCGTTTTGCTGAGCGTCAAAAGCAAATAGAATTGGCACAAGCACGCGGTGAAGGCCACATTGGTAACGAAGCACAAGCTGCTTTACAGCAACGTAAAGAAGCAAAAAAAGCGCAAAAAGACGCACAACGAAATAAATAATACCACGCGTTTATTTATTCATTAAAAAACCTCAGTAAATACTGAGGTTTTTTATTTAAAAGTAATTTATAAATAGCGAGCTACATTGCTTAGCAGCTTAAAGGTTTGATACTCACTTTGAGCTTAATCAACGAATACAATAACTTTTATCTATCGGCGTAAGTGTAATTTTATTAGCTGAATTTACAAGAACACATTCTGTGTTTTTATCGAGTTTTTTCTTTTGAATAACCGTAAATTCACCTTCATCAGCAGCGTATAAGTTATACTGATAAGCCGTATTACCTCCCTCAAATAATGCAGTAAATAACCCTCCAACTAAACCGCCGACAATAGCGCCACCAATCATTTCTTCGCTGTTGCCATCTAAGCTGTCAACAAAGCCAAAACCCGCTCCCGCAGCTATGCCTGTTCCAACTTCAGAGGAAAGTGTTACTTTTTGCTCTGACTCAACAGATGCATAATAGCGTTTAATTAATTGATTTTGACTCGTACGATCAACCCCTTGTGATGCACAGCCACTAAGTAGTAAAACCAAAATTATACTTTTATTCATAAATACTCGTTTGTATATTCACTCTAATGACCAAATCATAGTGTTTAATACGCACAAAATATGTGGTGATTTTGTAGGCTGGTGTAAGAATGTGTAGTAAATACGTGGGTGTTTAATTTCAGCGTGTTGTTTTGCTAATTTGTCGTACTAAGCTATTTATTGATCATAGAGGTGTTAAACTGCGTAACATAATGGAAATAATAATTAATTAGGGTGATCCTTTGAAGTCGCAAAATCTTTTAATGGGCATAACGGCCTTATTTTTATCGGTTAGTTTGCCAGTAACTGGTGCTAGCGTGGTCGTTGAAAATATCGCTATGGAACAAGCCCAACAGCAGGTTCAGGCCGTTGGTAATGCTGAAGCTATCCATTCTGTTATTTTATATCCTGCCGTAGGTGATAAAGTAGCAGCGGTTCATTTTAAACCTGGCGATAAGGTTAAAGAAGGTGATATTTTACTTGAGCTAGATTCACGTAGGCAAAAAGCGGCCCTTGAAGAGGCTAAAATAAAATTAGCAGATAGTCAGCGAACTTTAAAACGTTTAAAACAAAGCCAAGCTAAAGGAGCTGTTCCGCAAAGTGATGTAGATGATGCAAAAACCATCGTGGAGCTTGCAAAAGTTACTCTCACTCAAGCCGAAACTGAATTAGAAGACCGCCAAGTCCGTGCCCCTTTTAATGGCACTATGGGGCTGACTGACATTGAAGTGGGTGACAGAATCACAACACAAACAATGATTGCTAGCATCGATGATACCCGCCAGTTATACATTAATTTTAACGCGCCTGAATCAGCGATTGCGATGCTCAGAAATAATGCTAGTGTACGCGTGTTCCCATGGCAATCGCAAGCGCCCATTGAGGCAGAAATAGCTTATTTAGACTCACGTATAGACCCACAAACTCGTACCTTAAGAGTCAAAGCAAAGTTAAATAACAAAGATCAACAATTCTTACCGGGTATGAGTTTTCGAGTACATATAGAAGTATTAGGTCAACGCTTTGCCGCTATTCCTGAAGCAGCACTACTGTGGGGCGCAACGGGTCCATATGTGTGGACGAGTGTGGATAACAAAGCTACCCGGGTTGATGTGAAAATAGAGCAACGCTTGGCAGGGCGCTTACTCGTATCAGGGGCATTACAGCCAAACGATACGTTAGTTGTTGAAGGCGTTCAGCGCTTGCGAGCCAATCAAGAATTAAGCTTTACTGCACCTATCGCTAGTACGCAGGAGTAGCCATGAAACAGCAACCTATGATGCAAGACTTGCCGTCTATGGCAATTCGCCGCCCTGTACTTATTGTGGTGCTTAATTTATTAATAATTATTGCCGGTATCGCCGCTATAGCTGGCGTAGAAGTGCGAGAGCTTCCTGATGTAGATAGGCCGCGTATTACGGTATCAGCTTCGTTTCCAGGTGGTTCCCCAGAAACCGTTGACACTGAAGTCACCAGCAAACTTGAAGGTGCTGTTGCCCGTGTGAGTGGAGTTAAATCTATTCGTGCACAAAGTGAAGAAGGCAGCTCACGTATTGTGGTTGAATTTAGACCTGGTGTTAATCTGGATGATGCCGCTAATGAAACACGCGAGTCAGTTTCGCGAGTGCAAAGAGAGCTCCCAGAAGAGGTTGAGCGTGTATCTATTATAAAAGCCGATAATGATGCTGAGGCGGTCGTATCACTCACCGTATCAAGTGAGAGTTTATCGTTAGAGGCATTAACCGAGCGAGTTGATGTTGACTTAGCACCACAGTTTTTAACTATTCCCGGTGTTGCTGATGTGCGCTTAAACGGTGATAGAGAACGAGTGCTTAGAGTACGTATAGATCCGCTTAAGCTCAGTAGCTTTAATTTAACTATTCCTGATGTTGCTGACGTTCTCAGGCAAGCTCCCTTTGATGTGCCTGCAGGAAGTTTAAAATCAAACGATCAGCAAATCATTGTGCGTGCTGATGCTACCTCGGTCACACCAGATCAAGTCGGTGATATTATCATTCGTGGTGATACCCGTATTAGCGATATTGCTGCGGTATATTTTGGCCCGGCAGATCCACGCTCTATGGTTAGGCTCAATGGTAAACCCGTTATTGGTATGGAAATTATCCGCCAAGCGCAATCTAACACCATAGAAATATCAGATGAAGTTCTAAAGCTTATTGAGGGAATGCGTGAACGCTTTCCTCAGATGGAATTTACCTTAACATCAGATGATGCACAATTTATTAGAAGCTCAGTGGATGAAGTTATTAACTCATTAGTGCTGACAGTGCTGCTAGTGATCATTACTTTATGGGTATTTATTGGTTCTTGGCGCGCAACCTTAGTGCCCGCATTTGCCATTCCGGTTGCCTTGATAGGCTCGTTAGCACTGATATGGGCACTGGGTTTTTCCATTAATATTTTAACCTTACTCGCATTGGTACTTGCGACTGGTTTAATCGTTGATGATGCGATTGTGGTGAGTGAAAACATTCAACGCCAGCGTGGATTAGGCTTAGGCAGGCGTGCCGCTGCGGTCGTTGGCACCCGTGAAGTATTTTTTGCCGTTATTGCCACCACGGCAGTGTTAGCAGCTGTGTTTGTTCCCATCGCTTTTTTACCATCAACAGCAGGGCGTTTATTCAGAGAGTTTGGCGGTGTTCTTGCCGGTGCAGTGATCATATCAAGCTTTGTTGCGTTATCGTTAGTGCCGGCACTTACCTCTAAGCTTAAGCTTAAGCAAGGCGGTTTTCATCCATTTGCTAAGTTTGGTAACGTACTTGCTAATTTATATACCAAAACAATTCATAAAGTTCTCGATCATGCGTGGCTTACTTTTATTGCCTGTTTATTAGTGGCAGGCGGCTCAGGTGCATTGTATATGAGCTTAGATAACGAGCTATTACCAACAGAAGATCGCGGTAAAATTAGAATATTTGCTCGTGGGCCAGATGGCGTAGGCTTAAACTTTATGGACAGGCAAGCCATTAAAATGGAAGACACCTTACTGCCTTTCGTTGAAAGCGGTGAAATTGAATCTATTTACACAGTAGTTGGTCAATGGGACCCTAATATTGTGTTTATTACTGTGCCTTTAAAACACTGGGATGAACGCAACTTTAGTCAACAAGAAATCATCAATAAAATTCGTCAGCCTTTAATGAATATTCCTGGAGCACCCGCATACGCAGGGGGGGCTAATAGTTTAAACTTACGTGGCCAAGGTGGCGGAATCGAAATTGCTTTGCTGGGGCAAGATTACCTTGAAATATTTAAAGCTGCACAGCAGTTTTCAGCAGATCTTGAAAAAGCAGTACCTGAAGTTGCACCGGTTCGCGTATCGTATCAGCCATCGCAACCACAACTTCGCGTCAATATAGACAGACGACGCGCAGAAGAACTCGGTGTATCGTTAAGTGATATAGCCATTACCCTAAGAGCTGCCATTAATGGCGACGATATAGCCGATTTAAATATTGGCGATCAGTCAATACCAATTATGTTACAGGCTCAAAATCAAACCATTAATGACCCCAGTGATTTAGCAAATTTATATGTAAGCGCCCGCGATAATCAATTAGTACCGCTCAGTAGTGTCGCTAATATTACAGAGGAAGGCGTAGCTGCAGAGCTTGAGCGCCATGCTCAGCGACGTGCCATAGAATTAAGCATGGAATTACCCGAAGGTTTAACTATTGCCACACTGGTAGAGCAAATAAAACAAGTGTCTGAGCAATCATTACCAGCAGGTATTACTTTAGCGTTTAAAGGGGAAGCTCTGACATTTGAAGAGACCTCAAACGAAGTATTAATGACCTATGTATTGGCATTTTTAATTGTATTTTTAGTATTGGCAGCACAATTTGAAAACGTTAACAGCGCCATTGTGGTGATGATTACTGTGCCATTTGGTATTACATCCGCTATTTTAGCACTGTACTTAACCGGCACATCACTCAATATTTATTCGCAAATTGGTCTGGTAATGCTTATTGGTTTAATCGCTAAAAATGCAATTTTATTGGTCGAGTTTGCTGATCAATTAAGAGATAACGGGCTTAGTGTTCGAAAAGCGGTTGAACAAGCTGCACTGGTACGCCTACGACCCATTACCATGACCTTAATTTCTACTTTATTGGGTGCATTACCGCTTATTATGTCAACAGGTGCGGGCGCTGAGGCGCGTAATGCGATTGGCTGGGTAGTGTTTGGTGGACTAGCATTAGCGGTATTGTTTACGCTTTATTTAACACCGGTGATTTATTTAGGACTTGCACGTTTTACCAGCCCTCGCGGCGATGAGTCAAAACAATTAGCGCAGGAGTTAGAGCAAGTAGATAATTAATCGCTAACTATTTACGTAAATTGGCTATTTTTCTTTGAAAAAATAGCCAATTAGGCTCACAATTCAACTAGATTCACGCCACAAGGATTCCCTATGCAGGCCGAGCAAGTTGAAATAGCCCAATTTTTAGTTGAACATCCCCCATTTGATACGCTTCCTACTGAGGCATTGAACGAATTAGCAATGCAAATAGAGGTTGCTTACTTCCGTGCCGAAACTGATATCCTGCATTTAGGGCAAGATATTAGTGACTTGTATATTATTCGTAGTGGCTCAGTTGAGATTTCACGCCGTAATGGTGAACTCTATAACCGCTTAGCTACAGGCGGTATTTTTGGCCAAATGGGTTTATTGATGAACCGCAAAGTGCGGTTTCCAGCTCGTGCACTTGAAGATACCTTAACGTATTGTATTAATGTTAATACCTTCAACGAATACTGTGATAAATACGAAACCTTTGCTGACTTTTTCGAAGTGGATGGCAACGTACGCTTGCACCAAGCAATAGTAGAGCAAGCCGACAGCAATGATTTAACCACCGCAAAAGTTAAATCATTATTACATCGCGATGTAGTCACTGTTACTACACAAACCCCCATACAAGACGTCGCGTTTTTGATGACACAAGAATCGGTCTCTTCAGTACTTGTTACTGATATAGAAAAACAAATAAGCGACGATCCAGAAGAGGATGACGGTCAAGTCGTCGGGATCATCACAGATAGAGATATCCGTACCAAAGTTGTTGCCCAAGGACTTACGTTTGATACGCCGGCGAAGGAGGTAATGACCTCAGGTTTGGTTTTGCTCGATAGTAACTCTTACGTTTTTGAAGCTGTTTTAGCCATGCTCAGAGATAACTTACATCACTTGCCTGTGGTACATAAAAAGCGACCAATAGGGGTGATATCGCTATCTGATATTTTACGCTATGAATCACAAAGTAGCTTATTGTTAGTACGCGGTATTTTAGCTCAACAATCGGTTGATGACTTAGTTCATTACGCCCGCCAATTACCTAATGTGTTTGTGCGTATGGTAAACGAAGATGCTAATTCGCATATGATAGGGACCGCTATGGCAGTAATAGGACGTACCTTTAAACAGCGCCTATTAGCCCTAGCAGAAGAAAAATTTGGCGAGCCGCCCATTCCTTATTGTTTTATTGCGTTGGGCTCAATGGCACGTGATGAGCAGTTAATTGTAACCGATCAAGATAATGCACTGATTTTAGATAATAGCTTCAATGAGGCATTGCACGATGAGTATTTTCAAAACTTATCAGACTTTGTGTGTGATGGCTTGGCTAAGTGTGGCTATACCTATTGTGATGGTGAAATTATGGCCTCGTTTAAAAAATGGCGTATGACCCGCGAACAATGGCAAGAAAAATTTGCTAGCTGGATGGCCGAGCCCAAACCGCAAGCACTGCTCAATAGCTCGATATTTTTTGACTTAGATGGTGTGTGGGGTAAGTTAAAATGGGCCGATGAGCTTAAAACGCTGGTGGCAAAAGAAAGCAAAGTAAATAAACGCTTTTTAGCTAACCTTGCTGCTAATGCTCGCAATCGAACGCCACCATTGGGATTTTTTAACGGCTTTGTACTTGAGCACAATGGCCAACATAAGCGCTCAATGAACTTAAAACGTCGTGGTACAGCGCCGCTATCTGATGTGGTTCGCGTTCATGCATTAGCCGTCGGTTCACGTAAACAAAATTCGTTTGAGCGCTTAGAGGATATTATCGAGGCTAACTTATTACCCAAAGGCAAAGCACAAGATTTGCGTGATGCATTTGAATATATTGCCACTGTACGTATTCGCCATCAGGCATGGCAGATAGAGCAGGGGGAAGCGCCCGATAATGATTTAGACCCGCATTTACTCTCACCATTTGAGCAAAGTAATTTAAAAGAAGCTTTTGCGATTTTAGAAAAAGCGCAAAGCTTTCTAAAGTTTAGTTATTCTGCTCATTCAGGTGTGAAATAAGTTATGGCTAAATCACCGTTAGATTGGCCACGTCGTTACGAGCAGCTTTTACATAGTGCGCAAAACTCGTTGCTTAAGGAGTTTTATAAGCAGGCATTTACCAATCAGACTGCTCCACTTAAAGATGTACCTTTTGTGGCGCTAGATTTTGAAACAACAGGTCTGGACGCTAATACCGATGATATTGTTAGTGTGGGGTTAGTGCCTTTCAATGTTAATCGTATTTACTGTAAAGAGAGCCACCATTGGGTAGTACAACCACGACGAGATTTGAGTGAAGAGTCGATTGTTATCCATGGTATTACCCACTCAGAAGTGGACGAAGCTCCCGACCTCAATCGAATTTTAGCCCCACTTCTTGATGCACTTAAAGGGAAAGTGGTGGTGGTGCATTATGCCGCCATTGAGCGCCACTTTTTTTATAATGCGCTGCTCACACGTATAAAAGAAGGGATTGAATTTGCTCTAGTCGACACTATGGAAATTGAAAGGCGAGCGCTTAGAGCGCGTCAAGGGCTACTAGGTAGGCTATTTAATACAAAACTAGGCTCATTACGGTTAAGTGATACAAGGGAGCGTTATTCCTTGCCATTGTATCAAAACCATAATGCACTGACTGACGCTTTAGCCACCGCAGAATTACTGCAAGCTCAGCTGAGTTATCATTATCGGTTAGATACGCCACTAAGTGAAATTTGGCTTTAGCGAAACGTTATAAAATATTATAGGAAAAATAGAGTAAAAAAAACGCCGCAATTAGCGGCGTTTTTTAATGTAGGGTGTTATTTAACTGGGCGAGGCTCAGTTCGTAAACCTAAAATTAAGCTTACACACATTAATAGTAAAACAATGGTAAACGGTAGACCGGTTGAAATAGCCCCAGCTTGTAGTGCTTCAATCGCTTGAGTACCACCAATCCAAAGTAATGCAGCAGCAATTGCGCCCTCAACAGTAGCCCAAAAAATACGCTGTGGTACCGGTGCATCAATTTTGCCACCTGCTGTGATTGAATCAATTACAAGTGATCCTGAATCAGAAGAAGTAATAAAGAATACCAGTACTAATACAATAGCAATGAAAGAAAGCACACTCGCCATTGGCATTTCATCAAGCATTTGGAACATCGCCATAGGGACACTTGTTAGACCGTCAGTCCCAAGAGCACCAATACCATTAACTACTTGGTCAATTGCGATGCCACCATAGATAGACATCCACAGGATAGTAACCGCTGTTGGAATAAGTAATACCGCGGTTAAAAATTCACGGATTGTACGACCACGCGAAACACGCGCAATAAACATACCTACAAACGGTGACCATGAAATCCACCAAGCCCAGTAGAATACTGTCCAACCATGCATCCATGTTTCATCTTCACGGCCATGTGGGTTACTCAATGGAATAATGTTCTCTACATACCCCATTACCGTGTTAGGGATATTACCCATAGAGACCGCAAAACCAACTAAACATACAAATACTAGTAATACTAAAGCAATGAGCATATTTACGTTACTAAGTAATTTAACGCCGCCATCAATGCCTCTAATAACAGAGACGACTGCTAGTAACGTAACACCTGTAATAACCAGAATTTGTGAACCTACGCCACCTTCAAAACCAAATACATGATTAATACCGGCAGAAGCTTGTTGTGCACCTAGCCCAAGTGACGTTGCTAAACCAAATAAGGTTGCTAATACAGCTAAAATATCAATTATGTGACCAGGCCACCCCCACGCTTTATCACCTAAAATTGGGTAAAAAATCGAACGAATAGAAAGAGGTAAGCCTTTATTGTAAGTAAAAAATGCTAACGAAAGCGCAACTACAGCATAAATTGCCCAAGGGTGAAGACCCCAATGGAACATAGTTGCACCCATTGCCATTTTCGCGGCTTCTGGTGTGTTAGCTGTTACATTGAGCGGCGTTTCATACCAACCAGTGTAGTATGCGACTGGTTCAGCAACCCCCCAGAACATTAAGCCAATACCCATACCTGCAGCAAATAACATTGCCAGCCAAGAAATACGAGAATGCGATGGTTTAGCATCGTCACCGCCTAAGCGGATATTGCCATATGGTGAAAAAATTAAAACTAAACAAAAAATAACAAAGAAGTTGGCAGCCCACATAAATAAGCCGTCAAAATTATTAATAATATCGGTTTTGATACCATTTAGTGTTGTTTTAGCTACTTCGGCATCTGACACTAGTACGGCGATTAAAAAAAGTGCTATTAACCCTGCACTGATCCCGAATACAGGGTTATGTATATCAAATCCCCACTTTTGTACGTTGTCTTGACCTACGGTGTAGTCCGTATTATCAATACTGTACTTGTCATGATTCTCGCTCATGCAATACCTCATTGGTTAATGAAACAGGTTGGCTTAATGCCAGTTTTTTTATAGTTCACTGTATTCGTCTTATTAGATTTATAACTAAAGCTAATAACACGAATAGTTAGAAGACTAACTAATTTAATTGCCCATCATACCTTTACTAATAGGGGAGTTAAATATTAAATGCAAAAGATTTAACACTTTGGCAAAACTTTAAGCTACTTTTGTCTTTTTATTGTACATATCTGGCAGCTGAACAAATGATAACTAATGTGTCAGCTAATTATTTTATAGTCGTATATAGCATTGAATGCAAAGCTAAGTGAATGAATATTCGGCTTAATCAGACAAGTAAATAACTAAAAAACGCTATTGAATACGTAAAAACTAACTCAGCGTTTTAAAATCACTATTAATTTATTAAATGATTTTTTAATGACATTTTAACTATGTTTTTATGATTTGGGGTAATGAGCTAGATAGATATTTTTCATGAGGTTAATGAAAAAGCGAGATTGAAATAGTTTTTATAAAAAGCGACTAAATCTTACTGTTTAAACTAAATTGGTCAAAGGTTTATCTCACCTTTGCGATTTAATTTATAAAAATGGCAAAGAAACGCTGCGCTTGTAAAGAAGTGACAAACAACAGTGATTAAACATAAATGATTAAATTGAATGGTTTTGATTTCTTATTCACTTCTTTTAGTGGAATAAAATTTTCAAGAAATTATTCACAAAGACAGCGAAGAAAAGCTGCAGTTTTTAACCTGCAGCGTAGATAGGGGGGTAACTATTTTTTATATGCTTCATTGTGGACGCCTGCGGCGCGTCCAGATGGATCCGCATTGTTTTGAAATGATGCATCCCACGCCAGTGCTTCGGGGGTTGAACATGCTACTGATTTACCATGTGGTACACAGTTAGCAGAGGCATCGCCCGGGAAGTGCGATTCAAAAATACGGCGGTAAAAATACGCTTCTTTTGAATCTGGCGTGTTAATTGGGTATTTAAATTTAGCATTCGCTAGTTCTTGATCCGTTACTTGCTCATTCACATACTCTTTTAAAGTATCAATCCAGCTGTAGCCAACACCATCAGAGAATTGTTCTTTTTGACGCCATAACACTTCGTCTGGAAGGTAGCCGTCGAAGCCAGCACGTAAAATATGCTTTTCAATTTTTTCGTCTTTACACATTTTAGCTTCTGGGTTGATGCGCATTGCAACATCAACAAATTCTTTATCTAAAAATGGCACGCGTGCTTCAACACCCCAAGCAGCCATTGATTTATTAGCACGTAAACAATCAAACATATGCAGTTTTGATACTTTACGGTTTAGCTCTTCATGAAACTCTTGTGCATTGGGTGCTTTATGAAAATATAAATAACCACCAAATAATTCATCGGCACCTTCACCTGAAAGTACCATTTTAATGCCCATAGCTTTAATTTGGCGTGCCATTAAGTACATAGGGGTTGATGCACGAATAGTGGTTACATCGTAGGTTTCAATGTGATAAATCACTTCTTTAAGAGCATCAATACCTTGTTGAATAGTAAAAATAATAGGGTGGTGAATAGTACCTATCATATCAGCCACTTTTTGCGCTGCTGCTAAATCGGGAGAGCCCTCTAAACCCACTGAAAACGAGTGCAGTTTAGGCCACCAAGCGTCACTTTCGTCGTTGTCTTCAATACGTTTTGCAGCAAAATGTTGAGTAATAGCTGAAATAACCGACGAATCTAACCCACCTGATAGTAATACACCGTAAGGTACGTCACACATAAGCTGGCGTTTTACCGCGGCTTCTAGAGCATCTTTTACATCTTCTGCCTTGGCATCGTTGTTTTTAACTGCGTCGTAGCTTTGCCAATCACGTTGGTAGTACGGTGTTAATTTACCGTCTTTGCTGTAAAGGAAATGCCCCGGTGGGAACTCCTCAATATGTTTACAAATAGGTGAAAGCGCTTTTAGCTCTGATGCTACATAAAAGTTGCCATGCTCGTCGTGGCCTGTATACAGCGGAATAATACCAATGTGGTCGCGACCAATTAGATAAGCATCTTGCTCTTCATCATATAAACAAAAGGCAAAAATACCATTTAAGTCATCTAAAAATGCAGGCCCTTTTTGTTTATACAGGGCTAAAATAATTTCACAATCTGACTGGGTTTGAAAATCAAACTCGACTTCTAAATTAGCGGCAAGCTCTTTGTGGTTATAAATTTCGCCATTTACCGCTAAAATATGCGTTTTTTCTGGGTTGTATAATGGTTGCGCACCGCTTGATACGCCTACTATTGCTAAGCGTTCGTGTACTAAAATTGCTTTGTCTGATGAATACACCCCTGACCAATCAGGCCCGCGGTGGCGAAGCAGTTTGGACATTTCGATTGCCTGAGCGCGTAACTGGCTGGGATCCGATTTAATATCAAGTACGCCGAATATTGAACACATAATTTTTCCTCATTCCTATTAAGTGCCTACGATAGCGAGTTTGCTAAAGACTAACCTTGTTTTATCAGAAATAAATACCTAAGTCACATGGCTTTTTTAAAATAATAAGAATAATTTATGCACCAAATAGATTGGCGTTGCACCAATGTGGTGATATTGGCAAGGAGATTAAAATGCAATGTGCAATTTTTAATTTAAAATTACGTTAAAGTTAAATTAAATTGCAACAATTAGTTTGCCTTGCACCAAGAAAGTGCAAAGCGAAAAATAAATAAATAGCGGTTGAGTTACTCAGTGAGTGAGCGTGAGTGCACTATTAATTAATCCCAGTAGCGGCTTAAACTCAGCTTAAGTTGTGCTAGGTGAGCATCGAGCTTATTTTTTGCAGCATTTGCTTGCTCAAGTGATACAAATTCAAAGGTGATTGGATCAGCAGTTCTAAATTGTGCAAACTGATGTAAGTCGGCTTCTATCACATGCGCTATTAAAGGATAACCCCCCGTTGTTTGCCCGTCATTTAATAACACTATAGGATTGCCATCAGGTGGAAGCTGTATGCTCCCAGGTGCTACGGCTACAGAGGGCAATGAAAGTGTATGTTGCATAATATCAGCATTTTTATGGTCCAGGCGTACGCCCATACGATTACTATTTGGATTAATAGTAAATGCGGTATCACAAAAAGCATTAATGCACTCGGGTGTTAGTAGCTCATAATGAGGACCAACATGTAAACGGATAATATTACGTTTAGGTGGGGTAAGAGCGCCCTTATTACATAACCATGGTTTAGTATAAGGACTTATGGCTAGCACGTCGCCGCTTTGCAGTGCACGGCCATTAAAGCCTCCAATGGCTGCCCCTAAATCGGTAGATTTAGAACCCATAACCTCTGGGCATTCAATACCGCCTTTTACTGCAATATAAGCACGGGAGCCACCACGGCCAGTTGCAAATTTAAGTGTTTGCATTGCTTTTATTGGGTAACTCCAGCCTGGATAAAGTGGGTGTCCATCAAGGGTTGCTTTGAGGTCGGCTCCATGAAGGGCAATAACGGTATCACACTGAAATTGCAGTTCGCATAAACCCACGGTTAATTCCAGCACGGCAGCGTTGTCGGTGTTATTTAATAAACGGTTCGCAATAATGTGAGCATAGGTATCAAGGCTGCCTGAGCGGCTTACCCCTAAATGTCGAAAACCCACACGGCCTAAATCTTGGATTGTTAGTTGAATACCGCTCTTGATTACTTTAATCATTGCTTACTCCTTTTACAGGCACAAACTCTATGGTATCGCCAGGTTTAAATAAGCAAGGATTAGCCGCTTTAGAATCAAATAAGCAGGCATCAGTGTGAGCTATAATATGCCAACCACCTGGCGAATCTTCAGGGTAAATACCAGTTTGGTCTGCTCCAATAGCAATTGCGCCTTTAGGTACACTCACTCGCGGGTTATCGCGCCTTGGGGTAAATAACCGTGAGTTGAGCCCATGTAAATAAGGAAAACCGGGAACAAAGCCTAAAAATAGAACGTGATATAACTCTTTACTATGTAAGTTAATCACTTCATCAATTGTGAGTTGATGATAGTTAGCTACGTAATCTAAATCTTCACCTTGGTAGTAGGTATTAATTTGGTGGTGCTGGCTATCAAACGGGTAATCATCCACTTCCTCCCATAACTTAGCTAAGGTGTTGTGCCATTTATGGAGCATTTCTGAAGACTTTAAATACAAAGTTAATGAGTTCATAGCCGGTACTAAATCAAAAAACTCATTACTATTTTTACAGTGCTGGGCTAACGCCCAAAGCTTTTTTTGCGTCGCAAGTATGTGTGGTTCGCTGTAGTGAGAAACATCAAAAAGCAGGCTAGAGTTCGTTAAAATTTTTATACTAGGAATCATGCTCATACCGATAACTCATTAATATTAATTACATTTAAGCTATCACAGTCGCTGTACTATTACGATATTAATAGACAAACTCGGATCGAATGTACTCTCTCATCCGTAAAGTTTTGTTGTGTGTGAAATTTATTCTTGGGTTTACAGGTCTGCTTTAGGGTCTGTTGACCTTTGCGGATTAAAATTGTTCAAACTAGGAGCGGTTTAATCGCGGCGCGAGGTTTGTAACCTAGTGGGCTAAGTAAAAACCGAGCAACAAAGAGTAAATCGCTCCTAGGCAGAACCCTTCGGGCAGCGCCTGTTTGGCATTGATGCTGCGTTATCGCCTATTTATGGGGAATAACCACACCACATAGGCTCTGCCTTGCCTAAACACCAAACAGACTGCTGCAAATTTAACCTTGGAAGGTCAACAGACCCTAGAGTAACTAAAACTAAGAGGTAATCGTATGTTTAAGGGGGTAATATTACCGGGATTTGCCATTGTGGGCTTGCTTAGTGCGATGAGCGCAATCTCGTCAGATGAAGTAGCTAAACCCAGTGATTTAAATGCAACCATGCATGTAGAAAAGCTAGTGCTTGGCTCAGGTTGCTTTTGGGGGGCAGAAAAACGCTATGAAGCACTTAATGGGGTACTCGATGCAGAGTCGGGTTATGCCGATGGGCATGGGTTTAAACCAACCTACAGGAATATAACTAAGCTATCGCGTCGCTTTGATGAAGATAACTACGCTGAAGTGGTGCAGGTTACATTTAATAGCAATATTATTTCGGCAAAAGAGCTGCTGAAAAATTATTACGAAAGCCACGATCCGACTCAAAAAAACCGCCAAGGTAATGATGTAGGCACACAATATCGCTCTATTATTTTAACTACAAGTGACGAGCAAGCAAATACCGCGATTGCTGTAACACAGCAGTACCAGCAGTTACTCACCGAAGCAGGTTATGGAACAATAGCTACACAAATTAAGCCACTAGAGCAATTTTATTCTGCTGAAGAATATCATCAAAATTACCTTGAAAAAAATCCAAACGGTTATTGCCCAGACCATTCAACCGGCGTTGTTTTTAGTCAAGATGAAAAGCAGCAGGTTGATAACACTGCATTGTCGACTGGCAAACAAATTGTTATTTTAGACTCTCGCGATTACTGCCCTTACTGTGAAAAATTTAAAGCGGCGGTAGCTAATGACTATAAAGGCACAATACCAATGACATTTCGCCATGCTGATCAGCTAAATGGCTTAACCATCAAATCGGCTACCTGGGCTACACCCACCATACTATTTTTAGAAGATGGAGTAGAAGTGTATTCTCGCCAAGGCTATATGGATGCCGAGCTGTTTTATAAAGCGCTAGGTGCATTTAAACTCGGTGACAGTGAAGCTTATAAAGTAGCGTTTAACGCTAAAACCGACAGCCCATATTGCAAAGAATACGCTATTTTTAAAAACACCCCCGATGGCATTTTTATCGACAAACTCAGTGGTGAACCCTTGTTTGATACCCGCGACAGATTTAATTCGGGTACTGGCTGGTTGTCGTTTACACATCCTGTAAAAGACAGCGTAACGCAGCATGAAGATAACAGTTGGGGAATGCAACGTATTGAGCTTAAATCTAAAAGTACCGGGATTCATTTAGGGCATTTATTCCCGGGTGAAGGGCCAAATGGTCAAGATAGATATTGTATTAATGCCACTGTATTAGAATTTGTTGCTCGTGAGGAAATAAACAGATCAGATGATGTTTAAGCTAATTAGCAAATAGGCAAATTTAAAGTAAAAAAAAAGCAGCGATACTTAAAAAAGGTCGCTGCATTTCAATTGACAACATCTTCACACACAATAAAGATTCGGGGGGTTGTATTAGTAATAACTAATGCTGAATTATTGTTGCTGATGTGAATGTAAATAAAAACAACTCAAGCTCAGTCACCACCGAACTTGAGTTGCTTTTTACACTGACAACATCTTCACACACAATAAAGATTCTTATATTTATTGGCGGGTGTAAGCGTAAAATAAAAACAACCCAAGCTAAGTCACCACCGAACTTGAGCTGTTTTTTACACTGACAACATCTTCACACACAATAAAGATTCTTTTTTACTAGCTTGTTGTTACAAACTAATTAAATTTGGTTTCAGTAACGCGTTTTATTATTTTTGGTCGTTGCTGATTTGTTGAGTTAACTTTAGAGCTTTTACTCAATTTCGACAAGCGATAAAAACAAAACTAATAAGTGAAAAAAACTAATCTATAAATTCAGTCAACAAGGAGTTGCTCAAGTGGTTGATAATGCGGTTATATTTTGTTTTTTGAGATTTACGTGAGACACGAAAAAAATATTTTAAAAAGGTCGTAAATAATAAAACGCCCATAAAAGGGCGTTTTATTAATAGTCACTTTGTTTGTCTGAAGGTGTTAATTACCCACTTGGCAAATAAGTCGAGCGGGTGGTTTGCCGTACTAGAGCCGTGTTGTACCAAGTAGTATTTATCTTTGGTAGTAAGGGGTTGTTCAAACAGTTTATAGAGCCATTGCTCATCCAGCCAGCTTTGGCTAATTGGTAGAGGAATAAGTGCAATCCCCATTCCTTGCTGCGCCGCTCTTGCTACACCAAACATACTATCTATTTGAATAATTTGCGTTGGTGAAAAGTCATCAATCCCAACTTTTTCTGCCCACTGATGCCAAGCCCAAGGGCGTGCTTTATGCACAATAAGCGGCACTTGATTAAGCGCTTGGCAATGATCGTTTTGCCATTGTTCAAGCAGTTTTTTATTACACGCTGGAATATATTCTAAATTAAATAACTCAGTAGCCAGTCCATCAAGCGGTTTACTTGAAGATAAAATTATAGATAAATCACTTTGGCGAGTCAGCTCTTTGCGCGTTTTGAGGGTATCCATGTGTAAATTAATATTAGGGTGCTCGCTGGTCCATTCACTGAGCTTAGGCATTAACAATTCACTGGCAAAAAATTCGGGCAGGGTAATGGTTAAGTTTACATTTTGTTGTAACTGACTAAATTCATTAATGGTGCTCTCTAGCATATTTATAATTGGATAAATTGCTTCAAAAAAGTTTTTACCTGCAGGCGTTAAACTAATAGAGCGAGTTTGTCTTTGAAATAAATCAATGCCTAGCTGCTCTTCTAGCTGTTTAATTTGGTGGCTTACAGCCGAGGGCGTTAAGTAAAGCTCTTTAGCAGCATGTTTAAAACTTAAGCTTTTTGCGGCAAAACAAAAAGAGCGAAGGCCGCGAATAGGTGTTTGCATGGTATCCAGTATAAAGTTATTTCAATCGCCTAGTAATAGGCAATAATTAAACCAAAAATAAAAACTAACTATATCAGCAATTTATTTATTTTATTAGGTCGAATTCACCTAAGTGGTGCGTTAAATTGTCACTATAGTGCAAAAACTAAAATATAGACAAAAAAAATCCCTCTTACGAGGGATTTTGGGTAACTCAGCGCCATTGGCACTGGGAATGAGGTCGGTACAGGGTGAAATTATGAGTGGTTTAAAACACCATCTCAGGAATATCACCATTAACAAGCAATTTACCTGCCGTTTTGCTAATAATTTCATCAACTGATACGCCTGGTGCGCGTTCTAGTAAATGAAATGCGCCGTCTTTTACTTCTAGAACGGCTAAATCAGTAACTATTTTTTTAACACAGTTAACGCCCGTTAGCGGTAACGTACAGCTTTCTAATAACTTAGAGTCGCCGTGTTTACTGGCATGGGTCATGGTAACAATAATGTTTTTTGCACCTGCGACTAAATCCATCGCTCCGCCCATGCCTTTAATTAATTTTTTAGGGATCATCCATGAGGCTATAGAACCGTTTTGGTCTACCTCAAACGCGCCCAGAACGGTTAAGTCTACATGACCACCCCGTATCATGGCAAAACTATCTGCACTATTAAATATAGCTGCACCGGTAGCTGCCGTCACGGTTTCTTTACCCGCGTTGATCATATCCGCATCAACAGTGGCTTTAGTAGGGTATTCGCCCATGCCTAAAAGACCATTTTCGGACTGTAGCATAACTTCTATGCCATCGGGTACATAGTTTGCGACGAGTGTCGGAATACCAATGCCCAAATTAACATAAAACCCATCTTGTAACTCTTGAGCTACGCGCATTGCGACTTGTTCACGTGATAATGCCATTGTTAGTGCTCCTGCTTAATCTCGTGTGGTAACACGTTCAATGCGTTTTTCAAAGTTACCTTTTATAACGCGGTTAACAAAAATTCCTGGCGTATGTATTTGGCTTGGCTCAAGTTCGCCTGGCTCAACAATTTCCTCTACTTCTGCAACGGTAATTTTACCCGCAGTAGCCGCCATTGGATTGAAGTTCATGGCTGTATGACGAAATACTAAGTTGCCGTAGCGATCCGCTTTCCATGCTTTTACAATAGCGAATTCACCGGTAATTGACTCTTCTAAAATATAAGGGCGACCATTAAACTCTTTTACTTCTTTACCCTCAGCAACCGGTGTGCCGTAACCTGTGGCTGTGTAAAAAGCAGGTATTCCTGCACCACCAGCACGCATTTTTTCAGCAAGAGTACCTTGTGGCGTAAGTTCTACATCAATCTCGCCACTTAGTAGCTGCTGTTCAAACAAGGCATTTTCGCCAACGTATGAGGCGACCACTTTTTTAATTTGCTTGTCGTGCAGTAACAGCCCTAAACCAAAGTCATCAACACCACAGTTATTGGAAACAACGGTTAATTCTTTAGTTTGCATTTTTTTAATTTGGGCAATTAGACCCTCAGGGATACCACATAAGCCAAAACCACCGGCTATTATTGTATCGCCGTCTTTTAAACCTTCCATTGCAGCTTCATAACTAGAAACTACTTTATCAAAACCGGCCATGAGTCACTCCTCATTCTGTGCTATTTAATTATTGTGCGTGTAATGCTGCAGAAACCTTGCTAGCAGGTTGTTTGTTCAGTGCACTCGTAATTTGCCAACCTGCCTCAGCAAGCCTTTGTAAATCAATTCCATGCTCAATGCCAAGTCCTTGCAGTAAGTATACAACATCTTCGGTGGCAACATTTCCTGACGCGCCTTTGGCATATGGGCAGCCACCAAGGCCGGCAACAGCACTGTCAACCGTTGCTATACCAAGGTTTAGAGCAGCGTAAATATTTGTGAGCGCTTGCCCGTATGTGTCATGAAAATGTACAGCAAGTTTAGATTTATCAATATGTTTAAGTAGCAATGTAAGTAGCTCTATTACTTTAGCGGGTGTGCCAACACCTATGGTGTCACCTAGGCTAATTTCATAACAGCCCATTTTTAAGAGTTTAGCAGCAACAGCCAGTACAGTATGAGGGTCAACATCTCCCTCATACGGGCAACCTAACACACAACTTACATAACCGCGTACGCGAATGTTATTCGCCTTTGCAAAAGCCATAACTTCACTAAAACGCGCCAAACTTTGCTCAATAGAGCAATTAATATTTTTTTGGCAAAATGCTTCGCTCGCTGCGGTAAATATTGCAAATTCTTTAATACCTACAGCATCTGCTGCCTCTGCCCCTTTTAAATTAGGGGTAAGGGCACTGAGATTAACCTCAGGTAAATAAAGTGCGCTTATTACTTCACTAGAGTCTTCCATTTGTGGCACCCATTTAGGTGAGACAAACGCACCAGCTTCTATGTCTTTTATGCCTGCAGCGGCGAGTGCGTTAATAAGCGTTATTTTATCAGCAGTTTCTACAGCGGCTTCATTTTGAAGTCCATCTCTGGCGCCCACTTCAACAATGCGCACTGCTTTAGGTAATAATGAACTCATATTAAGCGGGTTCCTCTGCAGTTGTGTCTTCAACTATGGCCAGTAAAGCGCCATGGCTTACCAGTTCACCCTCAGCAAAACAGTAACTTTTTAATACGCCATCATGTGGGGCATTAAGCGTGTATTCCATTTTCATTGCTTCAATTATAACCACTGCATCGCCTTTAGTAATGGTGCATCCCACCTCTAACAAGTGTTTAACTACAGTACCATTAAGTGGCGCAGCAAGGGGTAATGCCTCATTTTCATGTGAGCTGATGAAATGTTTATCAACACATTCAAACTTAGTTTGCAGTGCTTGGTTCATTACAGTAATGGCATTATCAACGTGGCTAACATGCGCAGTGTGTTTAGCGCCATTAATCGATACGTTGCAGTAGCCATTAGTTAACTCACCTTGCACTTCAAAGGTGTTGTCATTAATAGTCATGCTATAGCCCTGCGCGGTTTTTATTGCGTTTAAGGGGGTATCGCTAAATGGAATGTTAACTTCTTGCGGCGCATTTAAACTAAACCCATGTAATTGTTGCCATGGATTTGCACTACTTGTATTGCTACCAAGTGATGCTAAATACGCAAAACCTGCAATTAAGCGGCTAGTTTGTAATAAAGAAGGGTCAATAGTAACTAACGCTTCACCTTGCTCTGCAATAAAGTGGGTGCTTGGAGCACCTTGTTTAAAGCGTGGATGAATCGCTAAATTATATAAAAAGCTGATATTAGTGCTAAATCCGGCTAAATGAAATTGTGTTAATGCTTGTTGTAAACGCGAAAGTGCTTGGTCGCGGTTATCATCATGAACAATAAGTTTGGCAATCATTGGATCGTAATACGGGCTTATTTCATCACCTTGGGCAATACCAGTATCAATACGTACATATTCACTGTTAGCCGGCGTAAATAGTGCCTCAATAGTGCCAGAGCACGGAATAAAGTCATTACTTGGATCTTCAGCGTAAATACGTGCTTCAAAGCTGTGGCCTTGTAGCTGAATATCTGCTTGCGCTAAAGGTAACGCTAAACCACTGGCTACATTAATTTGCCAATTAACTAAATCAACGCCTGTGACCATTTCGCTAACGGGGTGTTCTACTTGCAAGCGAGTATTCATTTCCATGAAAAAGAACTCATCACCACAAAGTAAAAATTCCACAGTGCCAGCGCCTCGGTAGTCTATGGCTAGGGCACATCGTACCGCGGCTTCGCCCATTTCTTTTCGCAATGAGTCTGATAAACCGGGGGCAGGCGCTTCTTCAATCACTTTTTGATGCCGACGCTGCAATGAGCAATCACGATCACCTAAATACACACAGTTGCCATAGTTATCAGCAAACACTTGTACTTCAACATGGCGTGGTTGGTCAACATAACGCTCAAGCAAAACCAGATCATTACCAAAACCGGCAATAGCTTCACGCTTAGCGCCTTCTAATGCGCTTATAAACTCACTGGTTTTTGAAACAATACGCATGCCTTTACCACCGCCACCAAAGGCCGCTTTGATAAGCACAGGGTAGCCAATTTTTTCAGCCTCAGCTTGTAAAAAGCTAGGGTCTTGTTTATCGCCATAATAACCTGGCACCAAAGGAACATTAGCGGCTGCCATAATTTCTTTTGCACGGGTTTTAGAGCCCATAGCTTCTATGCTACTTGCTGGTGGCCCAATAAAGGCAATGTTATTGGCTTCACAAACATTAGCAAATTCGCTGTTTTCAGATAAAAATCCATAACCAGGATGAATACAATCGGCGCCACTCATTTTGGCAACGTTTAGTATTTTATCAGCAACTAGGTATGAGTCTTTACTCGGCGCTGCACCAATATGATAGGCTTCATCAGCCATTTTCACATGTTGAGCGTTTTTATCTGCATCTGAATAAACCGCAACCGTGGTCAAGCCCATTTGCTTTGCTGTTCGCATAATACGACAAGCAATTTCTCCGCGATTAGCAATCAGAATTTTTTGTAAGTGTACTGTGTTCATAATGCGTCCTAGAGTTGCCATTGGGGAGGGCGTTTTTCAAAAAAGGCAGTTAGACCTTCTTGACCTTCGTCTGATACACGAATTTTGGCTATACGTTCTGCAGTGAGCGCAATTATTTCGTTATCGATTTCTTTGTTTGCCACATCATTAATAAGCGCTTTAGCTGCTTTAACCGCTACCGGGCCATTATCTATCAGCGTTTGTAATAGGTTATCCAGTGCACAGTCTAAATTCCCTGTAATTTGGTGAACTAGCCCCAGCTGTTTAGCCGTATGCGCATCAAATACTTCAGCCGTTAAGAAGTAACGACGAGCAGCGCGTTCACCAATAGCTTTTATTACATAAGGGCTTATAACAGCAGGAATTAAACCTAATTTAACTTCACTTAAACAAAATTGAGCGTCGTCTTTACTGAGCGCAATATCACAGCAAGCAATTAAGCCCAATGCGCCACCAAATGCTGCGCCTTGTACCGCACAAATAGTAGGGTGTGGGCTTTGTGCTAATACTTGCATTAGTTTAGCCAGCTGCATCGAATCGGCCAAATTATCGTTATAGTTGTTATCTGCCATCGATTTCATCCAGGCTAAATCGGCACCGGCTGAAAAGTGTTTACCCTCAGTTTTTAATACAAGGGCACGAATATCGAGCGTATTAGCATGTTCAATACATTGAATAAGCTCATGGATAACGTCGCTATTAAAGGCATTGCGTTTTTCTGGGCGACTTAAAACAAGTACAGCCACATTAGATTTTGTTATTTGTAGTGTTACTGACATTTTAAGCTCCCATTACATTCTAAATACGCCAAATTTTGATTCACGCTCAGGAGCATTTTTAGCTGCGCTAAGTGCAAGCCCAAGAACATTGCGTGTATCGGTAGGGTCAATAATGCCATCATCCCATAAACGGGCACTGGCATAATAAGGGTGGCCTTGCTGTTCGTATTGATCGATGATTGGCTTTTTAAAATCGCTAATTTGTTGCTCGCTCATGCTTTCGCCTTTGCGGGCTAAACCATCTTGTTTTACTTGCGCCATTACACCAGCGGCTTGTTCACCACCCATAACCGAAATACGGGCATTTGGCCACATCCACATCATGGTCGGTTCAAACGCGCGGCCACACATACCATAGTTACCTGCACCGTATGAGCCCCCGATTAAAATAGTAAATTTGGGTACATCGGCACACGATACCGCCATCACCATTTTAGCGCCGTGTTTAGCAATGCCTTCAGACTCGTATTTTTTACCAACCATAAAACCAGTAATGTTTTGTAAAAATACCAGAGGAATGTTGCGCTGAGCACACAGTTGAATAAAGTGCGCGCCTTTTTGCGCAGACTCACTAAATAAAATACCGTTGTTAGCCACTATGCCTACGGGATGACCATAAATGCTGGCAAAGCCTGTTACCAGTGTTTCACCAAAGTAGCGTTTAAATTCATCAAACGATGAATCATCAACAGTACGTGCAATGACCTCACGGACATCAAATGGCTTTTTGAGATCAGTACCGACAATGCCGTAAAGTTCGTTAATATCATAACGAGGGGCTTTTACTTCTTCTAGTAATGGTGAGGTAGGGCGCGAATAGTTAATTCGTTCAATACATTGGCGAGCAATCGACAAGGCATGAGCATCGTTTTCAGCGTAATGATCGGCCACACCTGATGTTTTACAGTGTACATCGGCGCCACCAAGCTCTTCTGCAGTAACTACTTCACCGGTGGCAGCTTTTACCAGCGGCGGACCAGCTAAAAAGATAGTGCCTTGCTCTTTTACAATAATACTTTCATCGGCCATAGCAGGAACATACGCACCACCTGCAGTACATAACCCCATAACCACAGCAATTTGTGGAATGCCTTTACCCGACATACGCGCTTGATTATAAAAAATACGACCAAAATGCAGTTTGTCAGGGAATACGTCGTCTTGCTCAGGTAAGTTTGCGCCACCTGAGTCAACTAAATAAATACACGGTAAATGACAACGTTCGGCGATGTCTTGAGCGCGTAAATGCTTTTTAACAGTCAGCGGGAAATAGGTGCCGCCTTTTACTGTCGCATCATTAGCAATTACCATACATTCAACGCCCTTAACGCGACCAATACCTGCAACTACACCGGCACAAGGAATATCTTGTTCATAAACGCCAAAGGCAGCAAATTGCGATATTTCTAAAAATGGCGAGCCTTCATCTAGCAAAGTGGTAATACGGTCACGGACAAATAATTTACCGCGACCTTCATGGCGCTCTTTTAGTGCAGCACCACCGCCTAAACGTATTGTCGCTGCTTTACTGCGTAAATCATCCACTAGCGCCGACATATTGTTGTGATTTTGCACAAAATTTGGATCATGCGGATTAACGCTCGATTTTAAAATCGTCATAACTAATCCTTAGCGGCTTTCAGTGAATAATTCGCGACCAATTAACATACGGCGTATTTCTGAGGTGCCTGCACCAATTTCATACAACTTCGCATCACGCAGTAAGCGACCTGTTGCGTATTCATTTATATAACCATTACCGCCTAAAATTTGAATTGCGTCTAATGCCATTTTAGTTGCAAGCTCAGCAGCGTATAAAATTGCGCCAGCAGCGTCTTTACGGGTGGTTTCGCCGCGATCACATGCTTTTGCTACTGTGTACACATATGAGCGAGCTGCATTCATTTGTGTATACATATCGGCAATTTTGCCTTGTATTAACTGGAATTGACCAATAGGGCTGTCAAATTGCTTACGCTCATGGATGTAAGGCACCACAATATCCATACACGCTTGCATTATGCCAAGTGGGCCGGCCGCTAAAACAACACGCTCATAATCAAGGCCACTCATCAGTACCTTAACGCCTTCGTTTAAGTTACCTAAAATATTTTCTTCGGGTACTTCACAGTTTTCAAATACCAATTCACAGGTATTTGAGCCACGCATGCCAAGTTTGTCTAGCTTTTGAGCGGTTGAAAACCCCGGGAAAGTTTTTTCTACAATAAAGGCTGTAATCCCTTTAGCGCCGGCGTTTAAATCTGTTTTTGCATAAATCACCAGCGTGTCTGCGTCAGGGCCATTAGTGATCCACATTTTATTACCGTTTAAAATGTACTTATCGCCTTTTTTCTCTGCTTTAAGTTTCATAGAAACAACATCAGAGCCCGCATTAGGTTCACTCATAGCCAGCGCACCAATGTGCTCTCCACTAATAAGTTTAGGTAAGTATTTTTCTTTTTGTGCTTGTGAACCATTACGGTTTATTTGATTAACACACAGGTTTGAATGCGCACCGTAACTTAAACCAATAGAGGCACTTGCACGGCTAATTTCTTCCATGGCAATAACGTGCTCTAAATAGCCTAAACCAGCACCACCAAATTCTTCATCCACGGTCATGCCAAGCACGCCCATTTCACCCATTTGCGGCCAAAGTTCATTGGGGAACGCATTATCAAGGTCAGTTTTTTCAGCTAGTGGGGCAATTTCTTGACTGGCAAAGCTGTTTACGTGACTGCGGATCATATCTGCAGTTTCGCCAAGGCCAAAGTTCATTTCTTTATATAGTGAAATAGTGCTCATGATTAATTCCTGTGTGTTGATGACGTTGTTATATTTTATTCATCTATTTTGCTAAGCGTGTCGCGACAGCGACGTTCAGCGGTGACCAGTTCCATAAGAACCACTTTAATGTCATCCATCTGTTGTGAAAGATCGGCTTTTTTCTCACTGATAAGGTCAAGCATGGTGACTAACTGTTTTGCACTTGATTTATCAGCATCATACAGTTCAAACAAACGACCAGTTTCAGCTAAGGTGAAACCTAAACGCTTGCCGCGCAGTATTAGCTTTAGGCGAACCTTGTCGCGCTTGGAGTAAATACGTGTTTGACCATTGCGCTCTGGCGATATTAACCCTTGGTCTTCGTAAAAACGGATAGAGCGGGTGGTAATATCAAATTCTTTAGCCAATTCACTAATGCTAAAAGTTTGTTCGTTTTTAGCCGGCTCGTTGGCTGAATTTGCAAAGTTTGTTTGATTATCTGATTTCATTGTAATGTTTACCTCATTCGAATAACCCCAATATAAGTGAAGTTTACGTAAAGGTAAAGTGTGATCTGGTTGTTATACTTTAGACGTATAAAATAAAAGCGGAAATGCAGCAGAAGTTGAGTGTTTATGAACGCTATAAGCTAGTTAGGCAGTATGTAATAAATTTTTAGCAAGCTAACTTTACAGTTTTTACACTAATTAGAAAGTTGATTTTAGATTTACGTTGGCGTAAACGTAAATTTTATGTATGCTCGTATTTATCAGATTAGTTTAAACATTAAGCTAAACATAATAAAACATGTTTGCGTTAATTGAAAATGGAGCCTTTTATGTCTTTCGAAAGCGTTGTAATTGTAGCAGCAAAACGCACCCCAATGGGTGGATTTATGGGCGCACTAAGTGATGCGCAGTCTACCGAATTAGGTGCTACGGCCATTGCAGGCGCACTTGCTCAAACGGGTTTAAGCAATGATGCAATTGATGAAGTTATTATGGGCTGCGTATTACCAGCCGGTTTAGGCCAAGCACCTGCACGTCAAGCAATGCTTAAAGCAGGGCTTGCACTAAGCACCGGCGCTACCACTATTAATAAAGTATGCGGCTCGGGTTTGAAAGCAGCGATGTTAGCGAATGATTTAATTAAGGCAGGCTCTATTGAATCAGCAATCGCTGGTGGCATGGAAAGCATGACCAATGCACCTTACTTTATTCCTAAAGCCCGCGGCGGTATGCGTATGGGACATGGCGAAATCAAAGATCACATGATGAGTGATGGCTTAGAAGACGCCTACGACAATAAAGCAATGGGATGCTTTGCTCAAGACACAGCCGATGAATACGGTATTGGTCGTGAGCAAATGGATACGTTTGCACTGGGTTCATTAAGTAAAGCAAACGCAGCCATAGACAATGGGTGGTTTGATAACGAGATTACACCGCACACTATTAAAACGCGTAAAGGCGATGTCACCGTTTCAATTGATGAGCAACCTGGCAACGCACGCCCTGAAAAAATTCCAAGCTTAAGAGCTGCATTTAAAAAAGACGGCACTATTACTGCCGCTAATTCATCGTCTATTTCAGATGGTGGTGCTGCACTAATACTAATGAGCGAATCAAAAGCAAAAGCTGAGGGTTTAACACCACTTTGTAAAATTGTTGCTCACAGCACTCATTCTCAAAAACCAAGTGAATTTACAGTAGCCCCAGTGGGCGCAATGAACAGCGTTCTTGAAAAAGCTGGCTGGACAATCGCCGATGTTGATTTGTGGGAAATTAATGAAGCGTTTGCCATGGTCACTATGCTGGCTATTAACGAATTAAAGCTCGATGAAAGCAAAGTAAACGTCAATGGTGGTGCGTGTGCACTAGGCCACCCAATTGGTGCTAGTGGCGCACGTATTTTAGTAACACTTATTCATGCGCTTAAAAACCGAGGCCTCAAAAAAGGCGTTGCCTCTTTGTGTATAGGTGGCGGTGAAGCCGTTGCTATGGCAGTCGAAGCACTTTAACTGATAACAAAGCCGCAGCAACTATAACAATCACAGCGCTGCGGCAATTAAATTGACTCAATAGGATTTATTATGCACCAAGTACCCTTATTAATTAACGGCGAGTTCGTTCAGTCAACGTCAAATGAATTAATTGATGTTGTAAACCCAGCTAATCAAGAAGTGCTCGCGCAAGTGCCATGCGCTACAGACGCAGAGATGGATGCGGCGATTGCATCAGCAAGCGAAACATTTAAAACGTGGAAAGATGTGCCAATTACAGAGCGTGCGCGCATTATGATGAAATACGCGGCGCTATTAAAAGAAAACCATGATGAACTAGCCACTATTATTTGTCATGAGCTAGGCAAAACGTTTGAAGATGCAAAAGGTGATGTGTGGCGTGGTATTGAGGTAGTTGAACAAGCAGCTAATGCGCCGTCGTTAATGATGGGTGAAACCATGGAAAACGTAGCGCGCAAAATCGATACGTATTCTTACATGCAACCACTGGGTGTGTGTGCAGGTATTACGCCATTTAACTTTCCGGCAATGATCCCATTGTGGATGTTCCCACTGGCAATTGTGTGTGGTAACACCTTTATTTTAAAACCGTCTGAGCAAGATCCACTTACTCCTATGCGCTTAGCTGAGCTATTTATTGAAGCCGGTGCGCCAAAAGGCGTGTTACAAGTAGTACATGGTACAAAACCACAAGTTGACCGCTTATTAGAAGACAAAGCCGTTCGTGCTATTTCATTTGTGGGTTCATGTGGTGTAGGTGCCTATATTTACTCTAAAGGCACACAAAACTTAAAACGCGTTCAAGCGTGTGTTGGCGCTAAAAACCACATGGTAATTATGCCTGATGCGAGTAAATCGCATGTTGTTAATAACCTTGTGGGTGCCTCTGTAGGTGCAGCAGGTCAGCGCTGTATGGGTATTTCAGTGGCGGTATTTGTTGGTCAAGCAAAAGACTGGGTTGATGAAATTAAAGCAGGCTTTGAAGGTGTACGCCCAGGTGTTTGGGATGATGCAGACGCGGCTTATGGCCCACAAACATCACCTGCTGCAAAAGCACGTATTTTATCACTAATTGCCGATGGTAAAGCACAAGGCGCTACCTGTTTAATTGATGGCTCTGACTTTAGCGTTGAAGGTTACGAGCAAGGTAACTGGGTAGGCCCTACATTATTTACTGATGTAACCAAAGATATGAACTTGTACAAAGAAGAGATTTTTGGCCCAGTATTGGCGTGTATGTTTGTTGATACCCTTGAAGAAGCCATTGCGCTTATTAACGAGAGCCCTTACGGCAACGGTACCTCACTATTCACCTCAAGTGGTGCGGCTGCACGTAAATTCCAACACGAAATTGAAGTAGGCCAAGTGGGTATTAATGTGCCAATTCCTGTGCCTTTACCATTTTTCTCGTTCACGGGTTGGAAAGGCTCATTCTACGGTGATACTCACACGTATGGTAAACAAGGTATTCGTTTTTACACAGAAACCAAAA
Organism: Pseudoalteromonas sp. Scap06; assembly: GCF_013394165.1. Lineage (NCBI taxonomy): Bacteria > Pseudomonadati > Pseudomonadota > Gammaproteobacteria > Alteromonadales > Pseudoalteromonadaceae > Pseudoalteromonas > Pseudoalteromonas sp. Scap06. The sequence continues at coordinate 1,658,162 of NZ_CP041330.1, forward strand.
CCATTACCTCTCGCTGGTTTGAAGATGATATCGCTTCAGGTCCAAATATGAGTATTAATCTTAAGTAACATTTTAACCGCATAATCAATAAAAAAGAGGGGCACAACACACAGTGTTGTCGCTCCTCACTAATAACTCCCTTGATGGGATGCACCGACAACAAACAAAACACTACAAGAGGTCTACCATGGACTTTAACTTATCTGAAGATCAACAAGCTTTTGCGCAAACGGCGCGTCAATTCGCAGAATCAGAACTAGCACCACATGCAGCTAAGTGGGATCGCGAACATATTTTCCCAAAAGACACAATTAAAGCCGCTGGTGAGCTTGGTTTTTGTGGCTTATACACCCCAGAAGAAGCCGGTGGTTTAGGTTTATCTCGTTTAGATTCAAGCATTATTTTTGAGCAACTTGCACTGGGTTGTACAGCTACTACGGCTATGCTGACCATTCATAATATGGCAACCTGGATGATCGCAAGCTTTGGTACCGATGCAGTAAAAGACAAATACGTTGAACAATTGGTAATGGGTGAGTTGTTAGCCTCTTACTGTTTAACCGAGCCAGGCTCTGGCTCTGATGCTGCGTCATTAAAAACTAAAGCAGTTCGTGATGGCGATGAGTATGTTATTAACGGCTCAAAAATGTTTATTTCTGGCGCCGGTGAAACAGAAATTTTAGTTGTAATGGCACGTACAGGGGCTGATGGCCCAAGTGGCATTTCAGCGTTTGTTGTACCTGCAGATGCCAAAGGTATTGAGTACGGCAAAGCAGAAGAAAAAATGGGTTGGAATGCACAACCAACACGCTTAATTAGTTTTGAAGATGTACGAATTCCAGCAGCAAACTTATTAGGCCAAGAAGGCGAAGGCTTTAAGTTTGCCATGCAAGGATTAGATGGCGGCCGTATTAATATTGCAACTTGCTCTATTGGTACTGCACAAGCTGCACTTAATACCGCACGTGAGTATTTAAAAGAGCGTACCCAATTTGGTAAGCCATTGGCAGCATTTCAAGCGCTACAATTTAAAATTGCCGATATGAATACCGAGCTTGTCGCAGCGCGCCAAATGGTACGACTCGCGGCGTTTAAACTTGATACTAACGACAGTGAAAAAACCACTTATTGTGCGATGGCTAAACGCTTTGCAACCGATGTTGGTTTTACTGTGTGTAACGATGCGCTGCAAATTCATGGGGGCTACGGTTACATTAAAGAGTACCCACTTGAACGCCACGTACGCGATGTACGTGTTCATCAAATTTTAGAAGGCACTAACGAAATTATGCGTGTGATTATTGCACGTCGTATCTTAGCCGAATCAGCCAGCGAAGTTTTATAAGGAGATTAGTATGTCAAATCCTAGCATTGAATTAACTATTGAAGGTCATGTTGCCATTTTAACTATGTCGAATCCGCCAGCGAATACCTGGACGAAAGACACCTTAGTGGCGCTTAAAGACACAGTTAATCAGCTCAACACCAATAAAAATATTTATGCATTAGTACTGACTGGTGAAGGCGAGAAGTTTTTTAGCGCCGGTGCCGACCTAAATGTATTTGCCAGTGGCGACAAAGGTGTAGCCGCAGATATGTCATGTGTATTTGGTGAAGCATTCGAAGCGCTAACTAATTTTAGAGGTGTGTCGGTTGCAGCCATTAATGGTTATGCAATGGGTGGCGGCCTTGAAGTAGCGCTTGCTTGCGACATTCGTATTGCAGAAGAACAAGCACAAATGGCATTGCCTGAAGCAAAAGTGGGTTTATTACCCTGTGCTGGTGGAACGCAAAACTTAGCATGGCTCGTTGGTGAAGGCTGGGCAAAACGCATGATTTTATGCGGTGAGCGCTTAAAAGCCGATAAAGCGCTACAAATTGGCTTAGTGGAAGAAGTGGTTGCACAAGGTGAAAGCTTTGCAGCAGCACTAAAACTGGCAAACCAAGTGTCAGAGCAAAGCCCATCGTCGGTTGCTGCATGTAAAACGCTGATTCAAAAAGGGCGTCATCAGCCAATGGCGAATGCATTGCCACTGGAGCGAGAGCTGTTTGTTGGTTTATTTGATACCGAAGATCAGCAAGAGGGCGTGAACGCCTTTTTAGAAAAACGCAAGGCTAATTGGGTGAATGGCTAATGAGTGAACTAACCCGTTTAAATTCAGCTGATGCTGCTGTGGTATTCGAAACGGCAACCACAGACAATGGCCGACTCATTGGTTTTGCTACGCTTAACGCGCCTAAGTCATTAAACGCGTTAAATTTTGAGATGATCAGCTTACTCGAGCCACAACTACAGCAATGGGACAAAGACGATAACATTGCATTAGTGGTTCTTAAAGGTGCTGGTGAAAAAGCATTTTGTGCCGGTGGCGATGTAGTGAGCTTACACAAATCAATGAGTGAGGGTAAACCGAGCTCACTGGTTGAAGAGTTTTTTACTCAAGAGTATCAGCTCGATTACCTAATTCACTGCTACAACAAACCCATTTTAGTCTGGGGTAACGGTATTGTAATGGGCGGCGGTTTAGGTTTAATGGCCGGTGCGAGCCATCGTGTGGTTACAGAAACATCACGCATCGCTATGCCAGAGCAAACCATTGGGCTTTACCCTGATGTAGGCGGCAGTTATTTTTTACATAAAATGCCTGCCCATGTTGGCTTGTTTTTAGGGCTTACCTCGGCGTCAATTAATTGTGAAGACGCTAAGCTTGTATCGCTTGCCGATCACTTTGTAAATTCTGATAAATACCCAGAGCTTGTTGAAGCGTTACTCAATACTAAATGGGGTAAAACAGCAAGTTTAAACCACGACAAGCTAAGTACCTTGCTTATTGAGTTAGATAACAACTCTAGCCGTATGCCAAAAGGCAATTTAAAAGCTAACTTATCGCTAATTCAAAAGTTAGGCGACTTTAACACGTTACAGCAGCAGGTCGATTACATTTTAAACCTAACCACAGATGACAAATGGCTACAACGCGCACAAAAATCGTTGGCGCATGGTTGTCCATTAAGTTGTGCTTTAGTGAGTGAGCAGCTTAAACATAGCAAAGGCAAAAACTTAGCTGACTGTTTTAAAATGGAATTGGGCATGTCGGTTCGTGCTGGCGAAGTGGGCGAGTTTCAAGAGGGTGTACGTGCCTTACTAATCGATAAAGACGGTACGCCACAGTGGCAATTTAACACTCTTAAAGATGTGCCAAACGAAGTAGTAGAGAGCTTTTTTGCAAATCGCTTTGGCGAGCAACATCCGCTAGAGCCGTACTTTTCACAACTAAATTTACAAGGGTAAAGCGATGAGTAAACTTAATATAGGATTTATTGGTTTAGGAAATATGGGCGGCCCAATGGCAGCAAACTTAGTTAAAGCAGGCCACAGTGTACGCGTTTTTGACTTAAGTGCAGAGGCCGTTAAAGAGCTTGTGAATCATGGGGCTAGTGCGGCGCAAAGCGCAAGTGACTGTGCGCACGAGGCTGATGTGCTAATTAGCATGCTACCGGCAAGCAAACATGTTAAATCACTTTATTTAGGCACAGACGAGCAGTCGGGTTTAATTAAAGTACTAAGTAAAAGCACATTAGTGATTGATTGTTCAACCATAGATGCACAATCGGCTCGTGATGTAGGCCATGCCCTAAGCGAGCAAGGTATTGCGTTTGTTGATGCACCTGTATCGGGTGGTGTAGCAGGCGCAACAGCGGGCACGCTTACATTTATTGTGGGTGGTGAGCAAACCGCATTCGATAAAGCCAATACTGTATTAGTCGATATGGGTAAAAACATATTCCATGCCGGTGATATTGGTGCAGGGCAAGTTGCTAAAATATGTAACAATATGCTGTTGAGTATTTTAATGGCGGGTACCAGTGAAGCCATTCAAATGGGCATTAATAACGGTCTCGACGCAAAAGTACTCAGCGACATAATGAGCGCAAGCTCGGGTCGAAACTGGACGTTAGAACTTTATAACCCCTGCCCAGGTGTTATGGAAACCGCACCAGCTAGTAACGACTATAAACCTGGCTTTATGGTCGATTTAATGGCTAAAGACTTAGGCCTTGCTATGGAGGCGGCGCAGCAGAGTAATTCACTGACGCCAATGGGCTCAATGGCTAAAAATTTATACACTATGATGCAGCACCAAGGTGCAGGCAGTGATGATTTTAGTGCCATTTTTAAATTGTTTTCGAAGTAGGAAAGTATTGTGGAAATAAAAAATAATACCGTAGTTATTACCGGTGGCGCACAAGGCTTAGGTTTTGCAATGGCGCAAAAGTTTGCCTTAATGGGCGCTAATATTGCCTTAATTGATATGGCACAAGCCCAGTTAAATGAAGCAACCGAGCAGCTATCTGCATTAGCAGGCGTAACAGGCACTATTAAAGGCTACAGCGCTAATGTAACGGTAGAGAGCGAAGTTGAAGACGTATTTAATACCATTAACAGTGACTTTGGTCACATTGGGGTATTAATTAATAACGCCGGCATTTTACGCGATGGTATGTTTATAAAAGCCAAAGACGGCAAAGTGGTTAAAAAAATGTCGCTTGATCAATTTCAATCAGTAATTGACGTTAACTTAACAGGTGTATTTTTAGCAGGGCGCGAAGCTGCAAGCCACATGATTGAATCAGGCAAAGGTGGCGTAATTGTAAATATGTCGAGCGTAGCGCGTGCGGGTAATATTGGCCAAACTAACTATGCTGCCTCAAAAGCCGGTGTTGTGGCACTAACCACTACATGGGCCAAAGAGCTTGGCCGTTTTGGTATCCGCGTTGGCGCCATTGCTCCAGGTGTTATTAGCACCGCAATGACCGATGTAATGAAGCCAGAAGCCAAACAGCGCATGCTAGCAGTAACACCAGTAGGGCGCTTAGGTGAAACCGGTGAAATAGCCCATACTGCTCAGTATATTATCGAAAACGACTTTTTCACTGGCCGTGTAGTAGAGATAGACGGCGGTATTCGTTTGTAAACTAATGTTTATAAACGTATGAGTGTTAGTTGATTTAAAAGCACAGCCTTTTGGGTTGTGCTTTTTTTGTTTTAAATCGCACCATTATAATTTAATCATGATTAGAAACAGAGATTTCATAAACGATATTCAAATAAAAAAAGATACTGTATATATAGACAGTTTATGGTGTTTTATCTAATAACATTATTAAAAGTCGTTTTGGTGTATTTTAACAACGATAATTTAGAACTTGCGTAATAACTTGTTTACATTGAAGTTGTTTAGTGGAATTATTGAGCCATGTAATATACGCCGTTTTGGGGTTTTATAACCCCCCAAAGTGGTGTTCAATAAGCTGTTATGTTTATGGAGAAAAAAATTGTCACCAGAGGAAATAAAGGCTGTTGCAGAGACATTAAAGATTTTTGGCGACATGACTGCATCAAAGCCAAATGAATGGCTTCCTGTTTTTGCCGCGTTAGGTGGTGCAGTGGCTGGTGCTATCGCATCCTTCTTCCCTACATGGCTTATAGAAAAACGTAGAGAATCTGCTTTTTCTAAGCAAATACAAAATTGCTTAGTAGCAGAGGTATCATCTCTTATAGAAATTATAGAACATCGAAATTATTTGGCCGCAATTAAAGCAGCGGTAAACCATCTAAAATCAAATCCTAAAGACAAATACTCTTTGGTCGTTGATGTGCCACCTCATTATTCAAGGTTGTACCAAGATAACTGCAAGCATATTGGTGTTGTCGATGCTCAGGTGGCTCGTGAAATAATTACATTCCACCAACTCATTGATGCCGTTATCCAGGATATGAAGTCTGATGGGCCTTTTAGTTCAGGGGCTTCACTGGAAACATTTGAAGAAATGGAATCAATCTTCGAGCGAGCAATATGCATAGGAAGGAAATTAACAGCAGCACATAACAAGCAGCTCTACCGTATTCCGTAACGTTGGCACCTTTTCCGCAAAAGAACGCGAAAAAGCCGCCAACAATACTCCACCGGTGAGCTGAGCGCTATGGTTCAATTAGAGACAGGTTTTATAATATTAATGAATGCAGATAATGCCATAGAGAGTCACTACAGAAAGCTCTTTGATATTTTGAATAATGAATTCGAAGATCTTTACGAATCAATAAATAATGACAAGTTAAGAATTTTATTCTCTACTCTTCACTCTAGCGTCACTAGTCTTTTTGACTCGATGAATAATAGGCTTCCAACAGATGAAGACACGGCTCACTTCTGGGCAGACCCGAGTAGGGAACTCATTAGATCTATAGAGACGATTGAAGCTTTAGAGAGATCTTTGAAGAACTCTGAATATGCATTCTATATTGAGGAGTACCATCGAGATAGACTTACTTTTTGTAAGAGCTTTCTAAGTAAGAGTGGTGGGAGTGAAATCCCCCCTTATACTGAAAAGCTAGAGATTTATTACACTATCCCAATATTTTTTCCACAAAGCTCAGTGAAAATTGAGAACAAAAATAAGACCGCTGATCTAAACGCTCTAGGTAGTGGGTCTTATGCAAATGTCTATAAGTATTTTGACAGCTTCTATAATAAAAACTTTGCTTTAAAGCGGGCAAAGAAAGATCTAAATGCAAAGGAAATTGAAAGGTTTAAGCGAGAGTACGAACAAATGAGTATGCTAAGCTCACCATATGTTCTAGAAGTTTATGGATACAATGAGAAAAACAATGAGTACATTATGGAATTTATGGACAACTCATTGGATAAGTATATGTTAAAAAACAATTCCAAGTTATCGTTTCAGGATCGCGTTAAGTTAGGGCTGCAAATACTCAGAGCTTTCTCGTACATACATTCTAAAAATATTTTGCACAGGGATATTAGCCCTAAAAATATTCTACTCAAAGAATATGATGATGTGGCTGTAGTGAAAATAGCGGATTTTGGCCTGGTGAAAATCGTTGATAGCGAACTAACTTCTGAAAATACGGATTTTAAAGGCTACTATAATGATCCAAGCCTAGTTACAGAAGGATTTGATAGTTATAGCATCTTGCATGAAACATACGCGTTGACTCGTATTTTATATTACGTCTTAACCGGAAAGAGTAATACAGAAAAGTCACCAGAGAATGTGCGTGCTTTCATTGATATAGGCCTGAGTAGTGATAAGTCTATTAGATTTAAAGATGTTGATGAGTTACGCATGGCTTTTCAAGCTATCGCACCAGTGTAATTTTGCCGTGAACCATAACAAAACCCAGCAGTTCTTAGCCTTCGGCTACCGGACTCGCTTCGCTCGCCGCTGTGGGCGGCGTTAGATGATAAGGGAATAATGACCAATCATTACCACCTGCTAATCAAAACCCCTGATACAAATTTAGGCCGAGCCATGAAGCATATTAATGGCCTTTATACCCAATACTTTAATCGAACACATAATACGGATGGTGCGTTGTTTAGAGGGCGCTACAAAGCGGTGCTTGTGGATGCAGATAACTATTTATTGCATGTTAGTCGGTACATTCACCGTAACCCAATTGAAACGAGTAACCCCTTGGTAGAAGAGCTTGTTAAATATAAGTGGTCTAGCTATTCAGCTTTCATTCGAAGGGGAGTAACGCCTAAATGGCTCGTTCGAGACTTTATATTTTCGTTGCAAGGCAAAAAGCGTAAATATGCAGCTTATAAGCAGTTTGTGGAATATGAAAACAACAAAGAAATAAGCGCTTTTTATGGTGCTAAAAAGTTATTGTCGGTTTTGGGTTGTGAGGACTTTATTGAAAACATAAAAGACTATATTGCCAAGTCAGATAGTGAAAGCAAGTTTGTTAGTAAAAAGTACTCTGCAAATGATGTAATTGCTTATGTAGCTAAACATTTTAGTGTTGAAGTAGATGATATAGTAATGGTTAAAAAGGGGCGCAAAGAGAAAAACTTACCCCGTTGGTTTGCTATTAAATTGTGCCAAGATTTAACGGGATTAAATTTGCAGGCTCTAGCAGATGTTTTTAATGTTGAGCATTATTCGGCGATATCGAAAACTGTCGGTAGGTTGAACACATTAATGGTTGAAGATAGAAAGGTTAAATTACAATTGTACAAGCTGCAAGATTGTTTGATGTCTGAAGTCAAGATTTGACCCCATTTGCTTTGAAGTCAAGATTTGACCCCATTTGCTTTAACAATCCGCGTCATTCAGGGCCTTCGGGCCGGAATGACGCTCTTAAGTTCGCGCGCATGTGCGGAGCGCTATACACAAGGATGAGCAGTGGCATTTAAATCTACGATTTTATTTTTTTTATATTTATGATTTCTGGTTGTGCTTCACGAAGTGCAGAAGAGATCGGGTGTAATTTCACTTCTGGCTCTTACTTTACTTAGCATGACAAAGAAAGTTCTTGGATCGATAATTTTTTTACCCTAAATAAAAGCCACTCAGACACTTGTAATCCCCCTTCAAAACGCCGATTAAAAATATCAAACACTTCTTTATATGCTGCGTAACAGTACAGTAATTGATTGAACCAAAATAGGAACTCAGCTATGGTTTGTTTATAAATAAAAACAAATAAAAAACGAGTTAATCTACAGGCTCGTTAGTCCCACAAGAGGAAGACATGCGTATTAAATTTATACTTATATTGATAACTTTATTTTCGAGCGTATCAAGTGCGCAAGACTTTTTTGTTAAGGAAGTGAGGTTCAAAAACATTGTTGCCAATCTCTATCTTCCTAATACCTCAGAAAAAGTTCCTGTGGTTATTGCAATCGGTGGTTCTGAGGGAGGAATCAGCACAGGTGATGCCAATGGTAAAATGATTGCACCACATGGGATCGCTGTATTAGGGCTCGCCTACTTTAAAGAAAAAGGGATTGCTCAGACACTAGATCAAATACCCTTAGAATATTTTTTAAGTGCAATTGATTATCTTGAGACTGTTTCTTCAATAGATTCGTCAAAAATTGGTTTTATTGGTGGTTCTAGGGGAGCTGAATTAGCGCTTTTATTAGCATCGATGGAACCACGCATCAAATCTGTTGTAGCGACAACTCCAAGCAAAGTAGCTTGGTACGGAATGACTACAGCAAAGTCAGCGTGGACATTTAACGGAAAAGATATTCCTGCTTTAAGCTTGGAACTTGATGAAAAGGCTCCTTTACTTAATCGATTTGAAGTTGCTTTAGAAAATAAAGACAATGTAGCAAACTCATTATTCTCTTTCGAAAAAATAAATGGTCCAATATTGCTGATTTCAGCAAAAAACGATCAAGTTTGGCCTTCATTTCAAATGTCGAACGAGATAGAGGAATACCTTAAAAAACATAATTTCAAACATTCCGTCACACACAACGCATATCCAACAGGTCATGGTTTTAGTCAAGAGACAGCGCCTGAAATAAAACAGTCAATAATTGACCATTTCATGCGTACTTTATAGTGCTAACATATATGAACCTTAACCGAGTCAATGGACTAGTTTTTTTACCGTTTTCATAAATTGACGTTTAATTCTAAATCAAAAAACAATTCGTTTGCTTCGTCTGTTAAGTAGGTAGCTTACAGCAAATTATGGATTCATGTTACTGTAAAAGTTCATTGAGCTGTCTCCTATAAGGTTGGTTACCCTTTCATCGTAGTTGAATAATCGCGATGCAGGGGAGGAGGCTTAATGAGAATCAAGCCATTACAACAGGACAAAAAATTGTTGGCTTTTCTCCTTCGTCACTTATTTAAATCAACTAAATTTGCCTATTATTTGGGCGTGATGGATTAGTTTAGTCTTTAACATAATAGGTTACAAAATGTATGAATTTTTAGTTGGCTTGGAAGTTTCGGACAATGGCGCGTATTCAGACTATAGAGCGGCTATGGCACCCATTCTTAGTGCTTTTGGTGGCGGTTTCGGTTTTGATTTTGTAGTTTCGGAGGTTCTTCTTTCAAAAGTTGATACTCCTATTAATCGAGTGTTTACAATTCATTTCCCAAATAAAACCATCTCAGAAAACTTCTTTTCCGATCCTGAATATTTAAAAGTAAAAGCTCAATTCTTTGACGTGTCTGTATCTCACGTAACAATCATTGCGGGCTATGAAAAAGACTCTCAAAATATCATCTAAAAAATATTTTTACTCTGTATTTAAACCTTTATAACAGTTTTTGCGACTAAGTTTTAAAGCAAATAATAAAGGTTTTGTATGAACTACTTAAAGCAGGTTTTAAATATAGCATTATTGGTATTAGTTAGCTTTGCGGGTATTAAGCCCGTGCAAGCTACTAACTTACCTTTTGAACAAATAATCACACCTCAACAAGCAAAGCGAGATGTTGCGCAGTGGTCACAATGGCTGCACAGTACGCACCCTGATTTAAAACACAGTGTGGCCGACATTGATGCTTTTTACTTGCAACTAAATACTATAACCGCAGCTATTACCGATGAACTTAGCGTGCGGGAATTATGGGCCCGTTTAGCGGTATTAAATTCAACATTGGCTGATGGGCATTTAAAAGTAGGGCATGCTTCTACGTCGCAATGGCGTAAATGGGTCAATGGTGGCGTGGGGCTTTTTCCATTTGAAGTTGCGATTGTAAACCAGAAACTTTATATAAAATCTAACACGGGCGGTACCAAGAGTGGCTATGCTGAGCAGCAAATAAAGGCGATTAATGGCGTGCCATATGAGCAAGTCGTAGCTCAGTTATTACGCCGCACACATGGTGATACTGATGAATTTAGACAAGAAGTATTAGCACGTCAATTTCATCGTTTATTATATTTAACGTTTGGTTACTCAGAGCAATTTAGCATTACCTTAGCAGATGAAGAGCTCACGCTAGCTGCGAGCAAAACTTTGCCACAAAGCATGGTTGAACGCTCATTTGTAGATACTTTTAATGTTGAGTAAACAGGTGAGACGGCAACCCTTACAGTTAATTCATTTTCATGGCCTGATTTTAAGCAATACCTTGCCTTTATGGACGCCACTTTTACTCAGCTAACAGAAAAAAACATAAAGCACCTAATAATTGATATCAGTAATAATGGCGGTGGCGATGATGACTTTTGGATGGCAGGAATTATGCGTTATATAACGGATGTACCATATCGTCACTTTTCCCATTATCGCTCTAAGGTGTTGTTAAAGTATCGTGATCCAGGCCAAATAGTAGGTGAAATTGAGTCTGGTGAAAACACTCGTTTTATACAGCCAGAACCTGATCTTGCTAACTTTTTTACCGGGGATGTTGCTGTAAAAATAGGGGCTTACACTTATTCGTCAGCAATTGTGTTTGCTAACACCCTACAAGATTTTTCAATTGCGCCATTGGTTGGCGAAGACACAACAGGAAGAAGCACTCAAACTGGGGGGATCCAGTTTTTAAACTTAATACATAGTAATTTGCAGATGGTCAGCCCGTGCTTTATTTTGACAAGGCCAAATGGTGAGCTGCAAATGACTGGCGTTAAAGTTTCTTCGTTGTGACGCTTAAACACCGAGAACTGATATTAGCATTTTGTTCGTTCACTAAAGTGGCTGTCGCTTTAAAACATTGCTTAGTATAAAAATCTAAGCAATTGTCTTTAATGCGTATTTTGCTAAACTATAAGCGCTGATACTCGAGTATAAATGTATAACTAACTTCGAGCCATATATTTACCTTTGAATATTTTTATTTATAAAAGGTATTCTATCTAAACTATTACAATTAAGGAAAACGCGTTCCAATGTTTAGGAAAAACATTCGTTGCAGCTTACACATTTTATCATTAAGCACATTATTACTTACCAGCCTACTACCACAGGTAAAGGCCGATGAAATAGATGACTTTTTACTAGAGAAAATGCGCACAGCTAATATTCCAGGATTACAACTGGCAATCGTGAAAGACAATAGGCTGATAAAAAAAGCCAGTTACGGCCTGTCGAACTTACAAGACCAGATCACGGTACAAAACCATACCCCTTTTCCTATTTTTTCGATGACTAAAGCTTTTACTGGCGTTGCAATTATGCAACTTGCCGCTGAAAACAAGTTATCGGTTAACGATCCGATTTCAAAGCATTTAGATGATTTGCCTAAAGCATGGCAACCGCTAACTATCCGTCAGCTGCTAAGCCATACTTCTGGTTTACCTAAAATATTAAATGGTCATTGGGTTGATTTAATTTCCAATGGTCAGCCAGATCCTGCGTGGCAAGAAGTACTTACTTTACCAATGCGTTATGAAACCAATAGCCGCTTTGAGTACAACCAAACAGGTTACATTTTGTTAGGTAAAATTATTGATAAGTTATCGGGTCAGCCTTTTTCTAATTATATTCAGAAAAATCAGTTGGCTAAACTAGATATGCCCATAACTTTGGCTGCAGGTTTTGCTCATACTGAATCTATTGTCCCTAATCAAGCTCGTCCTTACGTTGCTGGCAATCAAGGAAAGCTAAAGACGGTACAAATAACTTTCGACCCATTCTTTAGAACTGCGGCGGGTATGAGTGCTACCGCAACTGAGCTTGCTAATTACGCGATAGCGCTTCAACAACGACAACTCCTTGATGAGAAGTACCTTAAAGAAATGTGGTCACCAACGCGTTTAAAGAGTGGTCAAACTGCAGGTTTTAGCAATTTAGAAAATGGTTACGCTCTAGGTTGGCAAACAATTGGACGAGAGCAGCATCCAGCAGTAAGTGCCAGTGGTGGTGATGCTAATTCAATGGTGATTTATCCAAAAGATCACTTAACCATCATTGTATTAACTAATAAGCTAGGAAGCTTGCCAATATTCTTTATTGATGAAATTGCTGGCTTTTATTACCCTGAGATGAAAGCTGAAAATGGTTGGGGGTTGTCACAAGACTTATTCAAACTTTTCCAAGGGATTAAAAAACAGGGCTTTAATCAAGCCATCACTTTAGCGGATGAGATGAAAGTAAGTGCAGCGTTTGATGTGCAAGAAATTAATCTTTTGGGCTATCGCTATGTGGCTAAAAATGAACTAGCAAAGGCATTAGAGATATTTAAGCTAAATGTTCATTTGTTTCCCGACAATGCAAATGCTTATGATAGTTTAGGTGAAACCTATGCTGCACTTGGAAATAAACCAGAAGCGATAGCTAATTACGAAAAAGTACTCGCATTTTTGCCGAATAATCAACATGCCCTTAAGCAGCTGGCTCGGTTGAACCAATAACCTAACAAAGCGTAGACAATAAATAAAATCGCGCTAAGGCAACTACCATACTTCGCGCGCTTTTAAAAACTATGCTGGTCGAACTATATGCGGTAAATCTTTACTTCAGACATCAAAAGCCCAATCTTTAAAAGTATTAGTTACTCAAAGCCAGACGACCTCATTGTTCTTATATTTACTGCTGTATATTACTTCTAAACACGTTGATTTATTAAAGCGATAACTTTAGGTTGCCGTTTTTTATTCCTACTATTTAAGTTTATTTTAAGCTTACTCAATTAATACTCAAATTCAAGAACCTTTAAACCATGCATCTGATTTACTGACTCATTGTATGTTTCAGATCATTAAACAGAGGATGATTAAAGGTTAGCCTGAAAACATATACTTATACCCATAAGTGAGCTTTTAACTTTAATGCGTTTATTAGGAGGTATTATGAATTTTAAAAATACAGATACTCATTACAATACACTCTCTGTTGCTTTACATTGGTTGATGTTTATTTTAATTGTGACTGTGTACGGCAGTATTGAACTTCGCGAATTATTTGATAAAGGCACTGAAACACGTGATGCCTTTAAAATGTGGCATTTTATGTTGGGTTTATCGGTTTTAGCTTTAGTTAGTGTGAGGTTAGCTGCGCGTTTAGTGGGTGGTGCAGCACCTGCCATACACCCTGAGCCTGCAAAATGGCAAAATAAATTAGCTATATTTGTTCATATTGCGCTGTATGTGTTTATGTTTGCTATGCCTATAGCTGGTTGGCTAATTTTGAGTTTAGCAGGTAAACCCATCCCGTTTTTTGGTTTAGAGTTGCCTGCTTTGGCCGCTCAAAACTTTGAACTTGCTAAAAGCATTAAAGAGATACATGAAACCGCAGGGGAAGTGGGGTATTACGTAATAGGTTTACATGCGGCTGCGGCTTTGTTTCACCATTATATTTTGGCTGATAATACGGTATCGCGAATGCGTTTGCCTAAATAATAAAAAAGTTAATAGTAAAAAGGGAGACAGTGTCTCCCTTTTTAATGTTTAATACTCTAATAAACCCGATTCTAAACCCACCCCAATGTTTACCATTTACATATAATTGGCACCGATAGATCATGCAATATCTCGCCGGTATCGCGCTTATAGGTTTGTAATTAAAAGCTCTCTGCATGGCTACCGCAGTGAATGCCTGTGGGGTCATTAAAAATTTGCTTAGTGCGGTCATTATTTATAGTCAAATGGATAAAATCTTGTCTGCAGACATTTTATAAAATCATTTAGCGTTAGTTGAATTGTTTTTTGTAAAAATATGGTCTTTGTTAGTCATTAAAGATTTAAAGGGCACACAATGAACTTAACATATGCAAATAACGCAATTACCTTGCTACTTGCACTTAGTTTTATACTACTTGGTGTATCGTTTGCGCTCGGTGCAAATCCAAACACACTAATAGCGACATTTAGCTTTTACGAGCTTGATAGCGTATTAAATACTAATACGCTAGGTCTACTAAGTGGTACAGCCATGATTATGTTAGTGGTAGTAACCCTATTGGCACACTTTAAATTAATACAGCCAACCTCAGCATTTATGCTAGCGCTTGTTGTTAGCATTGTGCCTTTACTAACCTTATTAGCAAGTAATCGCTGGATGACTCAGTTAGGGGGCTTTCCTATTATTGGTAGTGGGCAGGGAATAATTAAATACTTTGCTGTAGTGCCTTTATACTTATTTTTATTTTATAAAAATAAGATGAGCGACAAACAGCATGTCCTTTTAAACTTTATTCCTATGGCTATGGTTTTGCTATGGATTGGCGGTATGAAATTTTACGATTTTGAAGCTAAGGCCATTGTAGGCTTAGTCGAAACCTCGCCTTTTATGTCTTGGTTATATAGTTTATTTAGCGTGCAAGGTGCGTCGAACGTGATTGGTGGGTTTGATGTATTATTTGCGCTACTACTAGGCGCTGGTATTTTATTAAATAATAAAAAACTAATTATAGTTAGTGGTTTAGCATGCTTGAGCGTTTTTTTAATGACCCAAACGTTTTTACTGTCTGCCCCTAACGCATTTAGCTCAAGTACGCTGTTGGCGCGGTTAGGGCAATTTGTAATTAAAGATTTATGGTATGTGGGAAATTTAATTGTTATTGCCACTTTAATGCTCTCTAAACCAGCTAAACATAGTTAAAGCAATATGCTTTGTTGTTACCGCTACAAAATTATTAAATAAAATAATGTGTATAAATAAGAACGTTATTTATACACAAAAAAGCGCCAAAACAGTAAACCATTTTGGCGCTTTTAATTAAGCAAATTAATTTTGATTAGTTAGCTAATAGCCACTCACTTAGTAAACGTACACCAAAACCTGTACCACCTGGTGAAAGCTCATCTTTGCCTTTTTTCACTAATGCATTACCAGCGATATCGATATGTACCCAACGGGTTTCGCCAGCAAAATGCTCTAAGAAAGTAGCGGCAGTGGTTGCACCAGGGCCACCTGAACCTACATTTGTTATATCAGCAATGTCAGATTTCAGCATATCTTTATAACCTAACGGTAAACGCCATAGGTTTTCGTTTACTTGTTTACCTGCAAGGGTAAGTTGCGATACTAGCGTGTCATCATCAGAGAATACCGCTGCGTATTCATTACCAACAGCACGAATTTTAGAACCCGTTAAGGTTGCAACATCAATCATGATCTCTGGCTTGTAGTGCTCACGTGCATACCACATTGCATCACTTAGAACTAAACGACCTTCAGCATCGGTATTTAAAATTTCTACACTTAAGCCTTCAGCGGTGCGAACAACATCGCCAGGAGCTACAGCAAACTGCGATACCATATTAGCTGCCATGCCCATAACGGCTACCACGTTTTTATCGGCTTTAGCTAACGCCATTGCTTTTACAGTACCAAGTACTGCAGCAGCACCAGCCATGTCTGATTTCATACGTGCAATAGACGCACCGGTTTTAATACTGTAACCACCTGAGTCGAACGTAATGCCTTTACCAACAAGGGCAATAGGGGCATCGTCAGAGCCTTTATAATGAGCAACCACTAAACGTGCACCTTGCTGGCTACCTCTACCTACAGCTTCTAATGCGCCCATGCCTAGCTCTTTTAGCTCTTTAGGCTCTAACACTTTGATAGTAACCCCTAACGACGCTAATTCTTTTGCTGCATTGGCAAAATCAACCGGCGTCATTTCTGTAGCCACTTCTGATGTTAAATCGCGTGCTAAAAATACACCTGCTTGAATACTCTCTAATTGGCTGTAAAGCTTGCGAGTTTGCTTGGTGTTATCAACATCAAACGTATAGCTAACTGTTTCAGTGCTTGGTTCTTTTTTGTAGTTTTCAAAACGGTGATCGCGTAGGTTTGCACCGTGGGCAAAATTAGCAGCAAGTGCTGCGTTGTCGTTTGTACCCGTAACATCATCAAAAATAACACTGGCAGTGCCCGCTTTAGCTTTAACTAGGCGAGCATGAATATTACCGCCTAACTTAGCCGCTTTTGCTTTATTTAATTCGTCTGCTTTACCTGTACCTACAACCAAAATACGGCTGTAGTTACTTTTACTAGGCGCGACAAGTTGCGCGACTTTAGCGTAATCGCCAGTAAAGTTTTCTATATCGATAACACGTTGTAATTGGCCATCGAATTGTTTATCAAGTGTTTTAAATTGGCTGTTGCTGCCATCTTGGCTATAAAATACAACCAGCGTATTTGCGTCGCTGTCTACTTTTGTAGAAAAATTAAAGTGTGCTGCTTGTGCATTAATACACATACCCAGTGCAAGCGCGATTGAAGAGGCTTTTATAATACGTTTCATTTTTTAACCTAAGAATAATTTAAAGGGGTGTTTTACCCTATTTAGGCTGTTATGGGTAAGTAGGATACGGTGAAACCGCAAATATCAGCGATATACGTCAAAATCATTAGTAAGTAATATAAATTTGACTAATGGAAGTGACCTTAAAGGTTTAATAAAAATAACGGTCGCGTTACTATCAAACATAAAGGCATTACGCAGCTTTAAACCACCAACCTAGAGAATCTGCATTGAAAGCAAAAGAAATTCGCAACTTTTATATTAACGAAGAACAGTCTGTTTATTTGTTATCGCACCGTGATGCTAAAAAGCATCGCCAGTGGCTTAACATTTGTATTAAACAGCTAACACTACTTGGTTATAAAAATGTCGAAATGATTGGCTCTGGTGCGTTTGGCTTTGTTTTTGCGGGTGATGATGAACATGGCCTGCCTTGGGTGTTTAAATTTTCAAGAATAACGCTGGCGCAAAGTGTACGAGATCGCCTTGAAGACGAAGCGTATATGCTATCTCAAATTGATAATCCGCTAATACCAAAATTTTATGGCTTTGAGCGAATTAAAAAACAGGGCATTTTGATGATGGCTCGTGCAACAGGTGAAGATCTTGAAAAAGTATCACTTAAGCAAGGGCGACTATCTGCTGCAAAAATAATGAACTTAGCGGTAAAATTGAGAAATGTGTTGCTCGATTTACGCCATCATAAAAACGGATTAAGCCCACAACCTATTGTGCATGGCGATATTAAACCCTCTAACTTGGTGTGGGATGAAAAAGCCAAGCAGCTTTCATTGGTTGATTGGGGGAGTTCGGTATATGCCCAAGTAGATGAACAAGGCAACCCTATTGCCAGTAATTTTATGGATTTAATGTCGGGTGATTTAAGCACGACTAACGCGCGAATGGGTGATGTGTATTTTATTGGTGATGCGCAAATGTCTGGTGAAAAGTCATCCCCTCGTTTTGATGAGCAAGGGGTTGCATCAACTTTGTATGCACTTGCATCGGCTCAGTCTTGTCGATTTGGCGCTCAGGCTATTCCGGCCAGTAGTTTAATGTTACCTAAGGAGCTGGCAAACGTTATTGATGGCATGCTTTCAAAAGAACGGTTGGTAAGAGACAAAGCGGGTGACTACTTTATGCGTAACATAGAAACCATGGCAAAAGCATTTTTACCAGAGCTACCAAAGCAAGACACTAAAGCACGCATTCCTTTTTGGTTTAGCCAAGATCCTGAGCCCGAAACCGTTGTATATAGTTCCCGAAAACAATTTTTACGCCAAGCCGACCATAAACAGCAATTACTCGATGTAAACGATGCCCAGTTAGATAGGTATTACAAAGAATTTTTGTTTGATACTGGGGATACCGAAAAAGCGTTTTTAGCCTCAATTAGTCGCTTAGCGAAATACCCTGTAGTAGGGGGGCTGAGTTTTCATTGGAAAGATGATTCTTTATATGTTGAGTCATCACTTATTATGCACGATGAAGCTTTAGCAACCGCATTTACTGATGCGGTAAACAATACAGTGATGCTTGCACAAGCGATTAGTCAAAAGGGCTTATTTAAGTGTTGTTTATTTGATGCCCGTAAAACGATTCAGCTAGAACGCGATGGCACCGGTGCGTTTAAATTTAACCAGTTACCTGAGCTTGATTATGAAGTGGTTAATGTAAAAGCCAGCGATGTAACCCGTCCGCACTCATATTTTGAAGATGGTAAAGATCCCGATGAACAACTGCAACTGCCTAAAAAGGTGATTAAATGTGTATTTGAGCTAAACCAGATACATCATACGGGTTGTATTATTTTTGAAGCACTACCAGATAGGATGAAGATTCACCATTACTATCGATTGCTCGATGCTAGTAAAGAAGTTGAATTTAAACGTTTGCTAAATAAACTCATGCAGTACGCGGTTAATATTACTGATGTTGGGGTCGCTGGTTTTATGAAGTTGCCGTATAAAAATACTCGCGAGTTTAGTTTATGCGAGCAGCAACCCAGCAATTATTATCCTAAAAATCCAAAACAACTACTTAATTAATAAGTCACTCGCTGAGGCTGGTGGCTTAACAATAGAAAGAAAAATAGAAAGTTAATGGCAAAATCTAAACCACAAATTACATTAGAAAGTTACGGTATATATTCCAAATGGGACAAAGCTGACAAAGCGTTACCACAAATCACGCAATTCACTACGCAAGTAAAAGCAGAACTTGATATAGAATTTGGCCTGATAGTAAATATCAAAAAAGCGAAAGGCGAAAAACTACATTATTGTATTTATCACCCCGGTATTATAGATGCCGATGGCGAAGTGATGCAGCCTTTTGAGGGGAATGTATATGTTAAAGATAACGATTGGTCGTTTTATTTAGGCGACACCGTGTGGGAGCCTATAGAAGATAAAATAGGTAACT
This sequence comes from Pseudoalteromonas sp. Scap06, assembly GCF_013394165.1. Classification (NCBI taxonomy): domain Bacteria; kingdom Pseudomonadati; phylum Pseudomonadota; class Gammaproteobacteria; order Alteromonadales; family Pseudoalteromonadaceae; genus Pseudoalteromonas; species Pseudoalteromonas sp. Scap06. The sequence goes on from NZ_CP041330.1 coordinate 1,677,566, forward strand.
GGCGTATGACCTTATCATTAGCAGGAAAAGTCATTGCGGATAAAACATTTAATCTAACTAATGAACAGACCAAAACAGAAGATGATTTTTGGAAACACCGAGGCTATTAATTTCCTCAATAAACAAAAAAAGCTAACAATAAAGTTAGCTCTTTTATGAAATTAGCTTAGTTACCCCAAGGGTTACTTGAATTTGAACGTTGTTTACGAGTACGGGCACGTTGCTTGGCTGCTTTTTTCTCTTGAATACGCTTAGCATCAGAAAAGCTTAACTCGCATGGTTCACCTGGTTTATCGCCTTCAGGGATAATACGGTCTCGTGGAGGCAGTTCGTATTGTACGTCATCTGGGCGTGGTAAGTTTTTTAGGCGGTACAAATAGAAATTATCTACTTTTTGTTGTGCCCACTCGGTTTTACGTAAAAATTTAACTGCTGACTTAATGTCAGGATTATTTTTAAAGCAGTTGAGTTGTAAGTAGGCATGCAGGAGTTCCCACCCATATTGCTCAACCAGTTCTTCAACCACTTGCTCTAATTTAACGCCTTGCAGTGGGTTATTACTGAAAAGTTCTTGGTTGCTCATAGGTGTTCTCTCGTTATTAAAAATACGGCCAGTATTATAAATTTAATAACGAGAGTTTAATAGCAAAAATGCTTAACTTTGACAATTAACCACAACACGACCACGAATTTGGCCCTGCATGAGCTGTTCAGCATTTTCAATAACCTGATCAAGTGTGATTTCGGTCGAAATTTTATCTAAGTAATCGCTACTAACTAGGGATGATAAACGATCCCATGCTTCAACACGGTCCGCTTTAGGGCGCATTACGCTATCAATACCCATTAAAGAAATACCACGTAAAATAAATGGCGCAACAGACGCTGGCAAATCCATACCTTGTGCAAGCCCACAAGCTGTTACTACACCACCGTATTTAAGTGAGGCACAAATATTAGCAAGTGTGTGACTACCTACCGAATCAATGGCAGCAGCAAAGCGTTCTTTTTGTAGTGGTTTACCTGAGTTTGAAAACTCGTTCCTATCAATTACATTAGTTGCACCTAATGATTTTAAATAGTCAGCTTGTTCCATGCGACCTGTTGCTGCGGTTACTTGATAACCTAGCTGGCTTAGTAAATAAATAGCAAAACTGCCTACGCCACCATTGGCACCGGTGACTAACACTTCACCTGAGTCAGGGGTGATCCCTTGTTTTTCAAGGGCAATCACGCTCAACATTGCTGTGTAACCGGCAGTACCAATTTGCATAGCTTGTTTAGCTGATAAGTTGGCGGGTAGGGGAATTAACCAATCGCTGCTAAGAGCCGCTTTTTGGGCTAGGCCACCCCAATGTTTTTCGCCAACACCAAAGCCATTTAAAATAACCTTATCGCCAGCTTTAAATTCTTCACTGTCGCTGTTGGTAACTGTACCCACTAAATCGATGCCAGGTACCATAGGAAAGCTGCGAACTACAGGACCTTTGCCAGTAATGGCTAAGCCATCTTTGTAATTTAGGGTACTGTACAGTACGTCAATTAATACATTTTCGTTTGGTAGATCGTCACTGTTTATGCTGCTTAAAGTGGCACTGTAGTCGTCGTCTTGCTTGTCTATAACAATAGCTTTAATAGGATTGCTCATTAGATTTCCTTTTAGACCGATCGTCTTTAAATTGATAATAAAAAATGCATCATTTGAGTAATGTGCGTAAAAACATTTCTGTGTATAAAGTCAGTGGCTTGCTTGATTGTGTTAGTTTAGCTCGCATTACAGCGCCTTCCCAACCAATCCAAAAATATTCACTCATTTGTGTAGTATCAACATCAGTTTTAATAGTGTGTTGCTGTTGAGCTAAGTCTAAGCACTGTGTTAACTGTGCTTGCCAAGCATGGTAACTCTGCATTAGGCGTATTTTAAACTCGTCACTTAAATGATTGAGTTCTTGGTTTAAATTGCCTACTAAACAACCGCGTTTGTAATCATACTTTTGCATCCCAGCTATAGCACTTTGGGTAAAGTTAACAATGCGTTCTAGGGGCGGTACTTCAGATTGCCCTAAATAAAACTTAAGCTTAGCTATAAAAAACGTGTCGTACGCATCAACCAAAGCTAAGCCAAATGCTTCTTTACTTTTAAAGTAATGATAAAACGAGCCCTTAGGGACTTTGGCTTTTTTTAATATGGTGTCGAGCCCTGTGGCACTAAAACCAAACTCAGTGAGGGTTTCTAATCCCACACGAAGGAGCAACGCTTTAGTGTCTGCGTTGTCTCTGGCTATTTTGGGTGGGCGGCCACGCCTAGTTGCAACTGCTGGTGTTTTGTTCATGCTTTATATTAGACCGATCGGTTTTAATTAATCAAGCTTTTATTTGGAATGTTTTTAAAACAGCTCTGACGTTCATTTTTTGATTACAAATTAATTGGGAACTTAAGGGTATATTGTTAGTCACAAATATGACACTTATGTGTTTTGAACCGATGTATCGGAACATTTTAATAAAGTTAAATAGGTTAAAGTTGAGCAATAAAATTATTTTTAAATTAATTTATCATTGCATCAGCAGCTTAGTTAAAGTCAAACAAATTAATTGTATTTTGTGTTTGAATTAAACATTTTTGTTGGCTATTTATTAAATGTAGATGAACTTTATGCTACAAAAATATAAATATAAAGGTGAGGATTTTACCGATGAAGAGACAGAAAAGAGATCGTTTAGAAAGAGCTCATTCTCAAGGTTTTAAAGCAGGTTTAGCTGGTCGCTCAAAAGAGCACTGCCCTTATCAACAAGTTGATCCTAAGTCTGAGTGGCTTGGTGGTTGGCGCGAGGCAATAGAAAATCGCAATATGTATAAAACATAAACTCATAACGAATTAAAGCAAAAAGGCCTCCAAATGGAGGCCTTTTTGTTGCGTGTTTTAAACTTAAAACGCGCTGGTATCTTGGAACAAGCCTACCTTTAAATCTTTTGCTTCGTAGATCACGCGGCCATCTACTTCTACGGTTCCATCAGCCATACCCATAAACAATTTACGCTTAATAACGCGTTTCATGTCTAGACGGTAGGTTACTTTTTTAGCTGTTGGCAATATTTGACCGGTAAATTTAACTTCACCTACACCGAGTGCACGACCAAGACCAGGACCACCAGACCAACCTAAGAAAAAGCCCACAAGTTGCCACATAGCATCTAAGCCTAAACAACCAGGCATTACTGGGTCGCCTTTAAAATGACAGTCGAAAAACCAAAGGCTAGGATCGATATCTAGCTCTGCAACTATTTGACCTTTACCATGTTCACCACCGTCATCGGTAATTGAAATGATACGATCCATCATTAACATGTTGTCACTTGGCAAACGACAATTTCCTTCACCAAACATTTCACCTTGACCACAAAGGATCAAATCTTCTTTTGTATAGCTATTTTTAGGTTCCATAACACTTTATCTTTGCTTAGAAATTGCCCCGTACTTTAGCGTACACTTGTACGCTAAACAACTCGGAGCAGTTAAAAAATGGTTTAATTATAAGCAATCAGTAAATGCAACTGATTTTAGTATGATTAAACCGCGCAATTACTAACAGAAATCATTATAATTGGGGCTGACTTTTAATCAGTTTAAAGGAAATTTATGACCCTTTTTGTTAACTCACTCACTGTGATTGATTTTTCTTACTTATGCAATAAACGCGGTGCAGTTGGCGAAAGTTGGATTGTTGATTTGACTTTACATGGCAAACTAAACGAAGAGTCTATGGTTTTAGACTTTGGCTTAGTTAAAAAGCAAATTAAAGGCATTATTGATGAGTGTATAGATCACCGTTTAGCTGTCCCTAACAACATAAACGGCAGCATCAACGAGTTTGCTGATCACAAAACATTAGATTGTAAATTTGCTGATAACAAGCACCTTGCAATGAGTGCACCTCATCAAGCATATTGCTTAATAGATACTGATGAGATTAACGTTGAATCAGTAACAGAGTACTTAGTTGCCACAATACTGCCACAGCTTCCTGATAATATTGAAAAGATTGAGTTGGTGTTAAAGCCTGAGCACAATCAGAGCTTTTATTACCACTATAGCCATGGCCTTAAAAAGCATGATGGTAATTGCCAGCGTATTATTCATGGTCATCGCTCACAAATTGGTATAAGCCTTGGCGGTATTTCTATGCCTCGTTTGCAAAAACAGTGGGCTGATAAATGGCGTGATATTTACTTAGCAACTAGTGAAGATCAAATAAACGTCTCTGAATTAAAACATATCTCAGCTAAAAGTGATGATGTTTGTTTTGCGTATACTGCGGCGCAAGGTTACTTTGAAATGGCTATTAGTGAATCACGTTGCGACATTTTACCAATTGACACCACGGTAGAATGTATTGCTGACTACATTGCCAGCCAAGTGAAATTAGAGCACCCAGAAAAAGACGTTAAAATTACCGCCTATGAAGGTGTTGGAAAGGGGTCGATTAGTTATGCTTAAATCCTTATTAGTTTCGGCGTTAATTGTATCAACTAGCTTTAGTGCTATAGCGCTTGAGCTAAAAGGGCATTTAACTCAAGGCGGCCTAGTAACAGGGCAATTAGATAACGCTAAGTCGGTAAGCCTCAATGGTAAGTCGTTAAAACTTGCTGATAATGGGTTATTTGTATTTGGTTTTGGCCGTGATGCAAAACCTGTACATACATTAAGCTGGGTAGATAAAACCGGTAAAGGCCACAGCCAAGATTTAGTTATTACTCTTCGCGATTACGATATAGATAAAATTACCGGTGTTGCTAAAAAATACGTATCGCCGCCAAAAGCAGTAAGTGAACGTATAAGCCGTGAAGCGATCGCAGTTCGAAAAGCACGGGCTGTTAACTCTGATTTAGAATACTTTTTACAGCCAGTACTTAGGCCTGCAAAAGGGCGCATTTCAGGTGTTTATGGTAGCCAACGTTACTTTAATGGCGAACCTCGCAGGCCACACTTTGGTTTAGATATAGCAAACAAAACAGGTTCACCTGTGTATGCACCGATCAGCGGAACCGTGGTGTTTGCTGAACCAGATTTATATTACTCTGGTGGTACTTTGATTTTAGATCATGGGCATGGGGTTACTTCTACTTATATTCATTTAAGTAAGCTTGATGTAAAAGTAGGGCAGAAGATTGAACAAGGTACAAAGGTAGCTGAAATAGGTGCTACGGGCCGTGTAACTGGGCCGCATTTAGATTGGCGATTTAATTGGCAAGGTGAACGCCTTGACCCTGCATTATTAATGCAAGACACATTAGCTAACAAAAAGTAGAGATTATGACTCAAGTAGAGCGCGAAGCCATTATTGCGCAACGTATAAAAGATTCGACCACTTCGGTAACTAAGGCCGTATTTCCTGGGCGTACTAACCATCATAATACGCTATTTGGTGGTGACGCATTAGCATGGATGGATGAAGTTGCTTTTATAGCTGCCACCCGTTTTTGCCGTAAACCATTAGTAACTATTTCATCAGATAGAGTCGATTTTAAAGAAGCTATTCCTGCTGGTTCATTTGCTGAGTTGATATCAAAGGTATCGCATGTGGGGAATACCAGTTTAAAAGTGGATGTTGAAATATTCCTAGAAACTATGCACAAAGATAACAAGCACTCTGCTATTACAGGCAGCTTTATCTTTGTTGCTGTTGATGATAACCACAGGCCAACACCTGTCGTGTGTGACAAAATGCTGCATGGTTTTGAGTTATAACACCTAACAGTAAAAATAATATAAGCACCAATTATGGTGCTTATATTATTAACCATAAAGAACACATCATACTTTATTTATCTAATGGCCAACTTAGCAATTAAACAAGATAAAAAGTATTAGTTTTTCAATGAGCAGGGCGTATTAAAGTAATAAATGAGACTAATAAAAAGGCGTGCAATGCACGCCTTTAAATAACTATAAAACCATAGCGGCTATCCAGCCAAACACCAATAACGGAATATTAAAGTGAATAAAGGTTGGCACAACCGAATCCCAAATGTGGTCGTGTTGTCCGTCAGCATTAAGTCCTGATGTCGGCCCTAGAGTAGAGTCAGAGGCAGGGGAGCCGGCATCACCTAATGCGCCAGCCGTACCAACAAGTGCAGCGGTTGCCATTACAGAAAAGTTTAGCTCTAAACATAAAGGCACAAATAAGGTTGCAATTATAGGCACAGTCGAAAATGAACTACCAATGCCCATGGTTATAAATAAGCCGACTAATAAAATTACTGCAGCTGCAATGGGTTTATTACCGTCAAAAATGGCGGCGCTGCTATGGACTAGGCTAGCAACGTGTCCGGTTTCTTTCATTACAGCAGCAAAACCTTGCGCAGAAATCATAATAAAACCAATCATTGCCATCATGGCAACACCCTTACTAAATACGTCGCCGTTTTCTTCCCACTTAACCACACCAAATACACTAAATATAACCACCCCTACTAGGCCACCTAATATCATTGAGCCACTGGCATTTTGAGCGATCAGAGAAGCAAGCACGGCAAATAAACCAACCAGCATTACCTTTTTTGGGTTTTCAACATCAGCTTGTTGGCTTTGAACTGTTAATGCTGTGCTTGTGTATTCGCGGCGTTTTCGATAACTAATAAATAGGGCAATCAACAAGCCGACAAACATACCAATAGCTGGAATTATCATTGCTAAAGGGACACTGGTATTAACAATCTCAAGGCCATTATCAACTAGATTTTTATGTAATATTGAGTATAAATAAATACCCCCAAAACCATACGGCAGCACCATGTACGAGGTGGCTAAACCAAAGGTTAAAATACAAGCAATGGCACGTCTATCTAATCGCAGTTTATTAAACACAACAAGCAGCGGCGGGATCAAAATGGGAATAAAAGCGATATGCACCGGCACCAAGTTTTGAGAAGAGATAGCACAAATCAAAATAATAAACAGAATAAAGTAGCTTAATATGGTTTCACTAGAGCCTGTTTGAGCATTTACTTTAGCGAGTAACTTAGCGGCCAAAATACGCGTTAAGCCTGACTTAGAGATAGCGACGGCAAATGCACCTAGCATCGCATAGCTTAAAGCAATTTCGGCGCCTGATGATAAGCCAGAATTAAAAGCATCAATACTTTCTTTTAAGCCCATGCCTGCGGTTAATCCGGCAACAAGCGCACTTATTGTCATTGCAACAATCACATTTACGCGGACCAAAGTGAGTCCAAGCATTAAAATAACGCCTATAATAACTGCGTTCATAGATTTCTCTGTTTTATAGATTTAATTAATTTTATCAGATCTTTAGCCTGATTTTTACGTTCTTTGGTAAATGGTTGTCTCGCATAGCGCACTTGCTCAAATAAGTGACAAAAGGCGGTTATTTGTTGCTCTGCATAGGGGGCTTGTTGACTAATGTGTTGTAATGTTTGAATAGGTGTAGCATTTTCAGGGTAGTTTATAGTGTGCTTATTAGCCCAACTGAGTATTTGATAATACTCTTTTACCAGCGGAGGTTGTTTTGTTGTTGCCTTGGGGCGGTTGATATAAATAAAATAAGCACTAAAACTTAAAATTAAAACAATAATAACCCCAAGCGGTACTAACCAAACATAAGTGTTACCAAATAGGGACGCTAATAAATCTTGTTGTTTATTTTTATCAAATCCCAGCACCCAACTAGACCATTGATAATCGAGGTTTTCTAATTCTAGGCGAAGCCAGTTTATGGCAGCATAATTACTTAAGCTAACTAAACCAAAATTAATATTATTTTTAAATTCATCATTTAATGCAGCACTCTGTGATAAAGAACCATTTAATCGTTCGGGCGCAACAACCGCTGTTGCATCAAATATTCTCCAGCCTGCATTAGTATATACCTCAACCCAAGCATGCGCATCGTATTGACGAACGGTAATATAGTCATTGTTTTGATTATGCTCTCCGCCTAAATATCCGCTTACTACCCGCGCTGGAACGCCAGCACTTCTAAAAATAAAGGCAGCTGCACTGGCATAATGACCACAAAAGCCACGTTTATTATTAAACATAAATTGATCAAGCGTATCATCACCGCGCATAGGTGTTGGCGTAAGAGTGTAACTGAAACTATTTTGCGAAAAATAATCTAGCAGTTTATTAAAAAGCTCATCAGCGTTAGCACTTCTGTTTTTTAACTGTTGCGCCAGTTGATAACTTTTTTGGTTATTACTCACAGTAAGCGTTTTATAAAAACGCTGCTCTACGCTATTAAGCTTCTTAGTCGATAATGGTTTAGTACTAACAGAATATTTTAACACTTTGGATTTATATTGTTTTTTACGCAGCAAGCCGACTGAGTTGGAAACTACATTTTCATTGTTACTACTGGCATAGCCAAGCCCATATAACCAATCAGCCATTGCTGGCTCAGCAATTATTGAGTATTGAGTGGTGTTTCCATTGCTGCTATTTTGGCTTGGTAACATCATTGCTTGCTTTAAAAATGAAGATGTTTTCCAAGCTTTACCGTCAAATTCATCATGTACAATAGCGCGCCAGTAATAAGGAGGCGTGGTTGAATTATTATCAAACTTCGCTCTAAAAACCAATTCATCGGAGTTTGATAATTTAGCTATATCAAATGGGTCTACTTGTTCAGATAGGCCTGTTTGCGCCATTTTTGGCCCAGGTAATTGCCAAAATGCAGGGAGTTTTGGTAAAAATATTAAGAGTACAACTGCCAAAGGAAAAGCCAGAAATATTATTTTAGCACTTTGTTTTGATGACAGTTTTAAACTATGACTAGATTCAAGTAACCCAAGTACAGCAAAATTTAAAATATACAGTGTACTAATAATTAAAGTGGTAAAAATAGTTTGGCTAAACAAATACACAGCTGAAAGTGAAAAGAATGTGAGGGTGATGATCAATTGATAATGCTGCTTTGTTTTTGCCTGTAGTAATTTAAAAACGCATGACAGCAAAAGCATGGCAACAAACAGCACCACGGTATCTTTAAAGCCAATACTGCTGAGCATAATAATTAATGCTATTGCAGCGAGTCCGTTGGCCAGCCACGCATTGGGCTTTTGTTTGTATTTAAGGGTTAAATAAATATTCCAGCCACATAACGTGCTGAGCATAATAATAAAGGGCAGGGGCAAGTGCTCTATAAAAAAGCTCACTAACCCTAAGTAAATAAATGACAAAGAAAAATTTATAACGCGTTGATTTTTGATCTTATTCATAATCAGCGCCTACATTACTTAAAGCTTGTAAGCAGCGTTGCTGATGAAACTTTCCGGAGCCATTTTCTATGACCTTATTGGGCAATTTCAACGAGTAATTAATGTCGCTTTCAAACGCTTGGCATACTAGGTAACACAATTGCCCTAAGCGTTGCTCGGTATCGCCTGTCATTAAATTAAAGTCAAATTGTGTATCGGCAGATTTAAAATCACTAAATTGTTTTACTAATAATTGCTGAGTTTTTGCGTAGTGTTTCCACGAAACTCGCTGCAATCCCATTTCTGGTAAGTGATTGATTAGAATGTCAAACTCATCATCGCCTAGATGTTTTTCAGCTCCTTCATCATCATTAGCAGTCATTTGGCTTAATTGTTTTTGATTTGGTGTTTTAATAATTGAAGGGTAAACATAAACGGTATGATCTGGTTGAATATAGCTCCATACACTCACCAAACCAAATGGATAATTACTGGCAATTTTTATTGGCTTTAGTAAATAGCGACCGCGCTTTAAATAAGGCAATGGTAACTGGCATTGTATGGTATCGGCTTTAACACTCTCTATATAGCAGTTTTGTTCAAAATTATTGGGATAACTTAAGGTGATTGACTGACATGTGTCGTTTGATTTTATTTGCCACACTAACTGAGGTTGCTGTGGCGCATAACTCTCAATAGTATTTTTAAAGCTGACAGTTAATCCTTTTGCGTTGCTATAACCTAGCAACAAGGCAAAAATAATAATCACAAACATTAAATACGCCATAAACAGTATTAAATTATTTTGATAATTAATTCCCATTACAAAATTTAATAGTGCAACAATCGTAAAATATACACCCAGTGTGGAAGGCAAAACATAGATAGTATTATGCGTTAAAGTGATGCTGTTTTTTTTGTGCTTATTTTTTAATAATGTCGTTAAAATTGTACTTTTTATAGCACGAATAAAAGTAGGGCGTTTTAATTTTAAAATACCCATTGATCTAAACGGGCACTAAAACATGTTTTAAAATGTCTGCAATTTGGTTCTTGCCAGACTCACTATGCAAACCTAATCGATGCTGGCACACACTAGAAAATACCGCTTGTACATCTTCAGGTAGAACAAAGTCTCGACCTTCAATATAGGCCCATGCCCTTGCAGATTTTGCCAGCGCCATACTGGCTCTTGGTGAAAGCGAAGCAGCTAACGATTGAGCCTCACGTGTGTAAGTCACTAATTCAATTATATAATCAACAACCGGAGCGCTTAGTGTAACATTTGCTATAGCCTGTTGTATTTGTTTAAGTTGTTGCTGGTTAATTCGCTGTGGTAATTGGGAGTAATCGCGCTTTTGATTGTTTAATAGTAATCTTTTTTCAGCGTTTTTAGGTGGAAAGCCTAAGCTTATACGCATTAAAAAACGATCTAATTGCGATTCTGGCAGCGGATAAGTTCCTGCTTGATATAAAGGGTTTTGAGTAGCAATAACAAAAAACGGAGTAGGGAGCGGGTACTTTTCTCCATCTACTGTTACTTGTTGTTCTTCCATCGCTTCTAATAACGCACTTTGGGTTTTAGGGCCCGCACGATTTATCTCATCAGCAAGTACTACTTGGCTAAAAATTGGGCCTTTATGAAATGAAAAACTGTGTTCTTTATTATTAAAAATATTGGTACCAATAATATCAGCGGGTAATAAATCGCTAGTAAATTGAATACGCTGATACGACAACCCCAAAACAGCAGCTAATGCATGCGATAAAGTGGTTTTACCCATACCTGGTAAGTCTTCAATTAGTAAATGACCTTCACTAAACAAACAGGTTAATGCTAATTTTATTTGTTGTTGCTTGCCAAATATAACGGTAGATAGATCATCAATAATAGTGGTAACTAGATGCTGCATAATGTCCTTTAATCTATCAGTTCTAAACGTTTCATTACGGCATCAACTTTTTGCGCGTTGAAAGGCTTGGCTATAAATTCTTTTGCGCCAAGTTCCCAAGTATTTTGTACGGTCTCAAAACTATTATGGCCTGAGCACATAACCACATGAGCATATGGGTGCTCGTTATTGATCGACTCTAAAATTTCGATGCTTTCAGAATCAGGTAAATCAACATCTAAAAATATAACGTTGGGTGATTTTTCGCTAAGTAAGGGTTTAGCACAATCAAAATTATCGCACTCAATAATGTCATCAAAACCTAAGCCGGCTAACACTTGGCTTAAGTCAGCACGGATTTGTTTAACATCATCAATAATTAAAATTGGTTCGAGTGGGCGTACAAATTCCATATGAATACTTCAACATTTTTTACGGCTTGTGGTTTAATATTAAGCCAAGCATTAAGGAACCTCAAGCTGATAACTATGAATTACCGTAATAGTCGTTTAAATGCACTTAATGTCCGATACCGTCTAGTATTGGACTTAGTGAGCTTGAAGTTATTAAAATAGAGCGCCACACATGCACTTAAATACCACTACCTATAATTTATATTATGTTAAATGACGTCAAAACCGACAAAATGGCGTGAATTATAGGTAGCGTGCTATGATTGCTCGAACTGTTTATTTTTACATGTTTTCAGTGTTATACGCTCAATCAGTATTATTGATTGAACACCCTGCTATCAATCTAAAAAAATCATCAAAGTTTTTTCCGCGTAGACCATTAATAACAACGTCAATGGAATCAAGGGAATAATAATGACTAATTTTAAACAGTTACTTTTTCGCGCTGGATTTATGAATTTTGGTAAACTTGACCGCCGCGCCGCCATGGAATTTTTATTTATTAACTCTGAACGAACGCTTGAACGATGGATTAAAGATAATAAACCGTGCCCGCGTGCCGTTGCTATGCTTGAGCAACGCATAAAAGGCATGGTTTCTATGCACAAGGATTGGCAAGGCTTTAGTATTTGCAGAGACGGATATTTATGGACGCCAAGCGGCAACCGGTACGAACCAAGCTACATTAACAAAATTGATTTTTTACAGCGTTCAGTGCGTTATAACGAAAACCACGTTTTAGCCCTGCAACAACAAATTACGCATTTAAATGATTTGGTTAAAGCCAGTGATACGCTTAAGGCGATTGGCCATGATTTAATTAACATGAGTGATAAGTTTAAGTTGAAAGAAATTGTGAAGAAATACGAGGGCAAAAAAACCGCCTAAATTTAAAAACCCCGCACTTTTGCGGGGTTATTTTTAATAAAATCAATATATTACACTTTTGTACCCTGGACACTCACCCGCTTTCGTTTTTGGCGCGTAAAACGTTAAGTTTTGCTACTTCATTTTCAATAACGCCCACCCTAACAGCCAATTCACCATGGTTTTTGTATTGCAATTCAATAGCTGCTTTTAAATAAACAATATGCACCTTTAGCGCTGCCACTACTGCGGCGGCACTGGTTGCACCTGTAATTATTGCGGTTGCTGCTATTTTTAAAATAATATCATCCATTTTTAACCGCCTTAAATTGACCAACAAACTGAGGGATGATGTTTTTTAAACTGGCAAGACCCCAAACGCCGCCGTTAATTGCTATCCATGTTTGTACTAACCACGGTGGCACGTTTTCCAAGTTTGTGAATATTTGCGAGCCATGCTCAGGTGATACGACTGTAATTAAAATGGGCGCGGTAAACATACAAAAACTAAAAAGCCTTAACCCTTTGTCTTTGTCTTGCAGTGTTGCCATTTCCCATTGGTGGTTATAGTCTTTTTCTGACTGCGCCAAGCGTGCTTGGTTGTTTATTATGGCTAAATCGCGCTTATGCTCTGCATCTGCTTTTGCTGCGCGGTTTTTTAACCATGTATCAAGCGGGTTTAGTAACGATAAAAACCAGTCCATAACTACCCCTTAGCCGCTGCTGCGATTGTATCAGCATCAACAAGGCCATTTAAAAGCGGCCTATATTGGCTTTTTAACCGCAGGTCACTGTCAAATATCTCATTCAATAGCGCTTCATTGCCGTCATTTAATTTAGTGATTGCGTAAAGCCACTGCATATCAGCGACTTTTAATGTGTAGTCGAGTTTTGATTGCTCAAGATAAAAACCAGCCCATGCGCGGGTTATGTAATTACTGCCATTAACAAAGAATTGAATTTCAGCAAGTGCTTTGCTTACTGGTTTTGTTATTGGTGCGGTAATTTCGCGGCCTTTTTCAACAAAGTTATTAATTAGCCAATACACGCCAAATAAACTTATTAGCGCTGGTAAGCTACGTTCGAATATTTTACCCATAATAACCCCACTCAAAGCCGCGTTTTATTTCGTCCATGGTGTACGGGTTTTGCCCGTTTTCCATTGTTACCATTGCTGACAATACAGCGGGATATGCTGCATCATTTAACACCATATCGGCGGGATACCCTGCCTTATCGCTGACAAAGTTAATATAATTTTGTGTATGATTTTCATTGTCCGGTGCCCATTCATTAATGATACTTTCAATGGTGCGAACCCCGCGCTTTGCTTTGGAGCGCATAATGCGCCCCGCTGCTCTAAAGCCGTGTAAAGGCGTTTCAAAAATGATAAAGCGACCATCATCCCCAACTTGACCAACCCAACTTTCGCGAGCTTCAATATTTAGCGGATTGTGATTGCGGATACCGCGTGGCGTACCAGAGCTTGATGTAACACCCGCCAACGCAGCAAGCCCTGCCATAGATAAAAGAACCGTTGATTTTTTCATCAGAACGACTCCTTAAAAACTCTAAATAAGGCTTTTGGCTTTGTTAAATCCGGTGTTAATCCGAATTTTAAAATCTCACTATTTGCGGTTGAGTCATTAACCCATGCAACAAGCTCATTACCAACAACATCAAACATACCGTAAAGCCTGTCACAAAAAACGCGATTATTCGTATACGCTATGCTGTACGTATTAAAGTTATCCTCAGTTATATAAACCTTATCACCTGATAAAACTAATATTGCATCACCCACTGCGGCCACCGCTTTAGGTGATGGCACGAACGCATAAACGTCTAAAACTTGTCCGGTCTCCCTAACCCATACTTTTGAGCTGGTGTTTGATGTAAAACAGACGTATTTATTAGAAAATACAGGTTTATCTGCTGCGCCTGTTGACTGATTAATTATTTTTTCACTAAGCGTGACTAGCTCATCATCTGAATAATACCAATCTGAATCAATTGATACCCATAATCGCCCGTCAATCTCATCTCTAAAAATCTTTTCAGCTGCACCATTCCCTTTTAAGAGTAAATCAACACCATCTCTCACACTAAAAACACCATCTTTGTAATAATGTATCTCGCTTGGCTTGCCTGGAAAGTTAACGCTAATTAATACGCCGCCGTCACTGACTTCACAGCCATATGGAAGCGCCCCGCTCAAACCGCTGGCAAATGGGTTTTCAATATCCGCTATTAATTCACCGTCAAAATCTATTAATTTAAAAGTTGACGACCCCGCCGTTAAAAAAATCATATCGTTAATCACACACGCCGAATTGTAACTGTGAGCAACATTTTTTATCTCGCCTGTGTCTAAATTTACAATTCTTGAGCTGTTCGCCTGATTTTTAAAGAGCATTTTATCTTCAAAAACAACCCACCCACGACATTCGTTATCACCAAGCACTAAAACAGATTCCTTTGTAGTTATATCTAAAATCAAATCCGGCTTATCATTTATAAAAGCGTGCAACGGTGCTGCTGAATTGTGCTGGTAAACTTCACCTTGAGCTACATAAATCCCGCTTTCACTGCTAACACCCTCACCACCCACCCAAAAACCACCACTTGATAGTGCGACCTTTGCGCCGCTTTGTGATGGGTCATACGGTAATATTTGCTGTGATAGTCCGTAGTGCTCAGATATAAATGAAGCTGAACGGTTTGGCTTTGTGCTCAATGCGTCATAACTTAATTTATGCGCCGATACCCAAATCTGTAACTTTTGCTCAATATCTGAGGTTATTTCGATAAAATCAAACGGCTCATTAGTTTGAACGTCAAACCCCGCCGCCGCATCTGTATCTATAATCGCGCTGCCTTTTCTTAATGCGCGGATTCTAAAAATACCTTCGCAATTCATCACTTTTATGAAGCGGCCTTCTGCATTCACCTCATCAACTTTATTTGGTTTTAAAAATTTACGAATAAACATTATTTACGCCCCATAAAAACAACGGCAAGAATAGCAACGCCACCTAAGCCGATTACGATATATTTCATTGTTTCGTTTGTGCTAATTGCCAGTTGCTGACCGTCTGAACGGCTGGCATGGTCTGCGAACTGTAACGCCTGTTTATGCGCTAGAATTGTTTGGTCGCCCGCGTCTTGATAAGCATCGGCAACTTTATCAACTGCACCCGCTGCTAAATCGGTTGCTAGATTGCTATTGTTTTCGATTGAGAAATACGCCAAATCTGCCATGTTGTTGTTGGCATCACCTAGCGAGTCAGACACGGTTAAAATGGCGTTATTAGCAAAGGCGGTATTGTTGCCGTGCATGTTCTCGGCCATTTCTGTAACACTGCGCGCTAAGTCGCTATTTTCTTTGATAGACGTTTCAGCTAGTGAGTTTTGAGCGTTTATGCTATCGGTTGCTAGATTGCCCGTCATTTGCAGCGCATCGGCACCAAAATTAAACGCCTGATTTTGCGAGTCTTGCATAGCACTGAGTGCATCACCGCCAAAGCCATAAGCATCAGCTAGGGTTTCACCTGCAAAGTCGAGCGAATCTCGGTTAACGTCACTAGCAAAGTTAAAGCCGCTTTTTGTCATGTTTTCTGCGGCTATGGTCATTTCGCGCTGATTGCCCGCCATATCACCCCAAATATCAACAAGACCATCAACTAAACCGTGGTCTGTTTGGGTTATGTTGTAACTGTTACCGCTGCCATTTGTTATAAATCCGTTGTTATCACCTTGAACGCCAAAAGACGTGCTAGTGTTGCTCGTTGATTGTTTGCTATCTGATTTTGAACTGCTACCGCCCATATGCCACCATCCGGAAAACCTGATAATTATTACTATCAGTTTTATAAAATTTAAAATTCCAACGTTTTAAAAGTCGTGCTAGTGCGGGGCGCTTGGTATGAAATTCGATAAAATTTAATTTTAATCTGCACGCTAATTCATTAACTATAAAACTAGCCTTTTTTATGTTTTTTCCCTCTGCACAAACTACGGTTAACACATCACCGTCAACCCTAAGTACAAAGTATGTATCGAATATTTTAACGAACCGTGACACGCCTTTTTCAAGCTCGGTTTTAATTTGTTTAAAATCAGCGGGTGAACCAGCCGCCCGCTTGATTTTGTGAAGCTCTACAAACCTGCAAAATTCAATCATTTTTTAAGTAAGTACAGGGCAACCAGTGCCACCGCGCCGATAATTAAAATTTGATTGTTGTTGCTTTGGCCGAAGTTAATCGAACCACCTGTAAAGCCTATGCTGCTTTTTTGCTCGCCTGTTTGGGCTGCGGCTGAACTCGAACTACTTAAGCCGCCGCCACCCGTTAGACTGGTAAGCCCGCCAAGCATTACTTGGCCGCCTTTTTATCATCACGTAAAAAATCGCGTATGTACTCGGCCGCAATGGCTGCAACAATTGCAACTCCCACGCCTTTTGCAAACGCTTTTAAGCCTTTTGAACTCATGACTTAGCCACCTTTAGAAGTACGCCGACAACCAGTAAGCCACCAAAGGCCATGATTACCTGCTTTTGTGGAAAACCGAAAACCATTGTTTCAGTCGCTTTTGCTTGTGTTGGCTGTGTTTTTGGAACGTCAACAACCACCGCCGCGCCGTTTTCAAGCTCGGTTGTGTTGCTTTGCTCTTCACGCGCTACACCTGCGGCGTTTTTCATTGCCTGAATGCCCTCATATTGAGCGTAAACATTCATTGCATTGCCAAGCGCCGAATTAACAAAGCCGCCAAAATTACCCCACGCCGATTGCGTAGGCTGCCCCTCTGGTAATACCTGCGGCGCTGGTAGCGCCGTGGCATTACTTAAGCCCGATGGTAAATTAAACATAATTCACCCCCTTAGAATGAGCTGTTTGCGTAGCTATCAAAGTAATGAACAACAATTTCGCACTGACCTTCACTTTCACAGTCAATACGTAAGCGCATATCATTGATAGCAGGGTCAAGCATTAGCGCGCCGAAAACATCACCGTCAAGCATTAAATCTACTGCGTGAATATCTGCAATTGGTGTACGGTCGTTTTGTTTTAAAATTTGATTGTGTAGCGTTTTTGGGATGTGTTCTCGCCATTTAACGTTATTTACTAAAAATTCGGCCGATGTAACGCCCGCTTTTTTAATTTCAATCATGGCAATGTAAGCGCCGTTTGGTTTTGGTAGGTTTTCAACTTCATTCACACCCGCTGAAAAGTTGTAGCGGTATGAGCGGCGCTTGAATAACCAGCCCGGTGCGCTCGCTGCTGATTTTTCAGCGTAAGCCTTAATAGCTGGTGCAGTTGCTGCTGCGTCAATATCAAATTTAATTTGTGCAAGCGATAAGCCCGCAGTACCTAAGCCAAAAAAACGTTGCTCAACTAATTGCGGCTGCTTTGAACTTTTAACTTCTGAGCGCACAAAGTGCATAGTTGCTAAACCTGCAACCACTTCTCGGTTGTAGTATTTATTTTCATTAAGCAAGTCTTGCAGTGTTGCGTACTCGGTTAACGTGCGGCCGTTAAGCTCAACTTTTAAATTTTTAATTTGCGATGGTGTTACACCTGAATACTCAAAGTGTATTTTGTCGTATGTAAGGTTTACGGGTAGTGTTAGCGATACCGTACCGCCAGCATCAACACCTGTAATTTTATTTAGTGGGGCAATATTTCGCATTACAACCCCCTTAACCTAAAACAATACGTTTAACAGGACGTGCGGCGCGAACGTTTGTAAGAACGGCCAAAATTGCAAGCGTAACGCCTACAGAGATTAAAACTTTTTTATCTAACATAATTGATTACCCAATTTAAATGAGGGCGTTATTGCCCGTTAAAATTCGATATTCAATAAATCAAGCGTTTCGCTCTACGGTCGAGCGGGTTTCGCTCCCTAGATAGCGAAAAAGAGCGAAATTCGCTCTTTTTTGTTTCTTTATTCTAAAAAATCCTCATATAACATCTCAGTTAAAATGAACTCAGAAACCGCTTTTACCTTTGTTTTTATTCTTGGCCACCCCTTACCCTCGACACTCACGTCACGACCGTAAAAATAGGTTAAATTTCCAAAGCCGTCATTTTTTACCATTACAACAACAAATTCGCATTGTGATTTTTTAATAACGAACTTTATTGAAAAACCATCTACAGCAACTAACTGCTTGAAGTCAAAGCACTCTCTCGTCTTTATTTTTCCCGCTTCATTTTTTATATCGGAAATTACCCTTAATGCTCTCTGCCATTCTTTTGATAATGTCTTTCGTCTATAAACCGTATCGTAGCCCATCAGTCACACCTCAAGTCTTTAAATCGCATTTTAAAGCACTTACCAAAACCAGCTGATGCCTTGCATGTGCTTATATAATACGGCTCGATATTTCCTATTCCGCCGCGTGATTTCACCAAATAATGCAGTCGCTTTTTGTGGTGTTGGCTATTCTTTTTACTTAGTTGAATAACATCATTTAAATCAGCGTCTAACTCTACAGCAATGAGCTTTGCATCGTGCCGTGACTCTTGAGCGCCCAGCACTTTTCGCGGGCTGTTATTCCAAATTGTTTTTGGTACTTCCTGCGAACGCTGAAAAATAGTGTGAAGCACTAGGCCGTATTTTCGCCCACCCGTTGCCATTTCTCCCACTATTGAATTGTCTTTGCCTATTGCGGTTGATAGCTTTGCCAATTCTTCAATAATTACATCTAAGCGCCTGTTTCCGTCTGCGGCCATCCACATTAAACGCCCAAACCAGTGCAATTCTTTTTGCTTTGCTTCAACTGCTTGTTTTTGGCTTAGCGAGTCACTAAATTGCGGCGAATAAGCAACAACAAAACGCTGACCACTTCGCCACGCATCAGCGAAAGCCTGAGCGAATTTTGCTCGCGTTTGGTAGTGATAAACAGGCCGATTATTTAAACCATTAAAAGGGCTTTTTTTGCGTGCATCGAATTTGTAATCGTTATACAAATCAAAAATTGCAACTTGCTCACCCATTAGGCCGTCTATTAATTTTACTGCAGTTGTTTTACCGCCACCCGTGCCCGCCAAATAACAAACGTGTAACGGGTCTAGTTCGTTGTTTTCGTTAATAGCCAATTGTTACCTCCCCGCTTTTATCGTATTGCTTTTCGCTTTTTTGCTCTGATTTTTGGGCGTTTAATTCTTCTTTTGCTGCTTTTATTTGACCTCGAATAGATAACCCCGCCATTGCGAGCACGCCAAGTAACTTCATTTCTTCTTTGTATTTTACAAATAAAGCCTGTACCCACGGCGGCAAATTTGCACCCTTTGCATTTTTCAGCAATACAGGTGCGGCGGCTTCTGCTATTGCAACCCTTGTATCATTATCAATTGTTACAGGGTAATCAAATTGAGACTCAATAAAGCCCGCACCCGTATCAACAAAAAAACCCGCTGCTATTGCGGCGTCTTGCTCGCTCATTTCTTCGCTTTCGGTTTCGTTGGTTTCGCCATCCGTTTCGCTATCGTCACCATTAATAAAGCTATCTAATTCGCTATATCTTCTTTCTGGCTCGCTATCGTCTAAGCCCTGCGATTGCTGCGAGTCCGGCGAATGCGCCGCAGATGAAGAAACCGAACCCATTCGCAGCCCCTCCATTGCTTGTGCTAATACTGTTTTGCTCGTTGTTAATTCGCTTTGCTGGTTCGTTTGGTTCTCTTGTTCTTGCATTTGCTTTCTCCAATTCGGTTGTTTTACTTTCATTGTTAATTCGCTCGATTTCGTATTTTACTTCTGGCGGTATCCACTCACCGCCAGCGCTTAAATTTTGCGGGGCTGGCTCGCTATTTAAAGCGGGTAATTCTGGCGGTTTTTCGCCGATAGCTTTTCGCCATTTCGCTTGTAACTTTTCGCCGCTGCGCTTATCCATTCCGCAGTTTTTACAGTGAAGATATAAATATTTTCTGCCCGTTTTTTGCTGGCGAACTGCGGCAAAGCCACCGCAACCGTCACACTCAACCGCCCCCAAATCTGGATTGTTTGATTTAGTATTCATCATCACCCCCGTTAATTAATTGCTCCAAATTACTTAAGCTTAAAACCTGCTCTACTTGCTCCAAGCGATAATCAATATCAGCCACAAGCTCTATGGCATCATTCAAAATATTTTCAGCGGCGGCTATTTTTTTACCTGCTTGCAGTGGGCTTAACTTACTTGCATCTGCAATTTTTTCTTTAATCACTAATAATTTTTTATTCAAAATCTAATACCCCGTAATTATTTACAGGCTCAAAGCGACTGTAAAAATCACAAAGAGCACTCATTGAATTGTCATAAAATCGCCTTGTTTGTTTTAGCAATTTATTAACTGTGGATTCTTCTGTTTTTTCTTTTTCAACGTCTGCGGTTGTTGAATTTAAAAACGATGTTTTTAGTTGCCAACCTCTCACACCGATAGCCCAATCAATAAAGCCAACAAAGGCCGATTCACTGGCAAACTTGGCAACACCACCGCGTGCGAAATTCCCGTTTAATTCGGTCGATATTTCGCTAATTTTTTCGCTAACGTTTTCTAATTTTTGTTCAAGCTTTTCAACAAATTGCGCCCGCTTTTCGCTAAAGTCTTTTTTATTAACGTTTTTTAGCTTTTCGATAGTGCCTAATGTGTTTTTTAACTCTAATTGCTTGAATAGCTTTCGCTCTTTTTTCGCTTCAAGCCCTTGCATGTATTCTTGTATTAACCCGTACATGTGTTGCGCTTCATGGGTTGCGCAGTTTTCCCAACTTTCAGCGCGTGCGTGCTTTGATATGTTGTATCGGTTGCCGCGTATTTCACCCTGCGAACCCTCGCCACCTTTCACCATATAGCCAAGCGCTTTAAGCAAATAGCTTGCAGCCGCTTTAGCGTTTTTAATTCGCTCGATTGTTACAAAACCCTGCCCCCATAAACTTTCGATACGCGCCGCCCACTCATGAAAAAATACGGGCTCAACATTCCAGCGCATTAAAACGTGCGCGTGGTAGTTTTGTTCGCCAATACATTCAACCTCGTATTTTTCACCGTTAAATTCATATTCCTTTGAACCTAATTTTTTTACTGGCGCTTCAGCTACCCATAAGTAATCGAATACAGGTTTTTTTGTTGCTGATTGCTCGCACTCTATGGCGGTCACTTCCATTTTATTATTGGTAATTGCGCGTTTTTCGCATTGCTCTATGCACTCAACCGCACCCCATGGGTATAGCCTTTCGTTGTCGTGCATCAAATCAGATTCTACGCGGCCACTTGCGCCAACACTTGAAACTTTACCCCATGGATAAAGACGGTCATTTCTGCCAATGCACTCAATAAGCCCATACCTGTATTTTTTCGCTTTTGGGGTTTTTGAAATATCGCCAGTAGCAACAAAACCGCGCTTGTGCATTTTGCCAAGTGAGTCAAAAAAGCGGCTTAATTCTTGGCCTATGGTTGAACGCTCAAACGTGACAGCGGTAAACGGCGCAACTGAAACAATTTCAGGGTGAACCAATTCACCATTTGCCGTGTAAATTGCATTTAATTTTGTGCCCGCTGGGCGTTTTGCTACTTTCTGGTAATGGTTGTTATCAATGCGCCAACGTGCTTTAGCGTCTAGCGTTACAGTGGTAAAACAATTAAACCCACCTTTCACAGCTTGCATGTATAAGCCGCTATCGATAATTTTACCGCGTGCGCGGCTGGTTACTGTTTGAGTTATGCGCTCACCTGTGTTTGCGTCCGGCGCATCACTTGCGCGGGTATTTTGAGTGCAAACAACACGGAAACCATCACACCAATTGCGGCTTTGAAAATGCACCTTTGCGGTTTTATCTGCTTCAAGTGGTTTGCTGGCAAAATGTCCGCGTTCAATTTCTGCGGTTTTTTTCGGGGTGATTTCGCCCGTTTCAAGATTTAAAATCTCGTCACTATCAACACCTAGGCGCTCAGCGCGTTTCTTAGGCGTTAAATTATTAAGGGCATTGCGATATAAACTATCAAGGCGTTGCGCCTTATCAGCCAAAAGAGACTGTTTAGAACGCGGATTATCTTCGCGTTTTGGCTGTGTCGGACTTTTGCGCCTTTTGACAAGCCTATCTTTTTCCGCTTTCGCGGCCGCTTCGCGGATTTGTTTAGAGTGTGACTCGATATACTCAAGCCATGTCAATGACTCTTCAATATCACGCTCGGTTGCTGGCTGAACTGCAAACGCAGAAAAAGCGCCACTTTGGGCGCTTTGAATTGCATCTTCAATAATGCGTTCGGGTATCAATATATTCATATCTGTCCCGCCTTTAAATTTAGCGGTAGATACCCAACACCACAGTTAGTAACAACATGGCTAAGCCTTAAATCTAAAAGCATGTGCTGAGCTTGTAACCCTAGCTTTCTAAGAATATAAAGAAGTTTACACACTACAATAAAACCCATTAAAGGCAGCTCTTCGTTATTCTCGTTAAGTCTGTAAAGCTCGTTGATAGCCTGATACGCAAAGCCAGAAACTAAAAGTTGTTGATTCGTTCTCATAACTGTCCCGCCTTTGAATGATACGCGGCAGCATGTAAGGCATCGTAACGAATAGCAGAATCTGAACACTGATAATTGCGTTCGCGCTCTTGCTGTATTTGAATTTGTTGTTCGCGGCGCATTGCTGCCATTTTATTTTTAAATGCAAGTTTGAGTTGCGCTGCTTTTCCGCGTGCATAGTTCCAGTGCTGCTCATCATCGTGCAGCTCCTGAATATCTTGGTGAAATTGGCTCATAACGGCAACCCCGCAATTCTTGCTCTGCGGTAAATTAATTTTGCAAACACCAGTTCATCACGCCCAATGGCTGAGATAATATTTTGCTTAACACCGCTATTTATATGACTTACTAACCTGCATTGCTCTGTTACGCCTGAGTCTCTAAAAAGCCTTATTTTATGAAATAAAACCTCAAATTTTTTTACTTTTTCGCGCTTAAGTTTAAATAACTCACCACTTTTGAATTGACACATAATTATCCCCTTGGCGAAGGCCTTACAATTTTTTACGTTTTGTTCATGCTTGGTTTTGTGTGCGGCGGTTACTCTTTAAATTAAGTAACCGCCACCCGCCGCCAAGCGAATAAAGCAGTCGTGCGACTGCTTCGTAAGGGATGATAGTCAAGTGCGCATTACTAGGTCAAGTACTCAGGACTAATGCAATAGTGATTGACTACGACTATAATCAAAATACCGACACGCCAAGACGGACACAAAACGTATGAAAATAACCAACTCACTTGAGCTTTTAGAATGGTTTAAGAGCACCGCAGATATTGACTCTGACTATATGGTTAGCAAACTGACTGGTATATCAAAACAAGCAGTTAGCAATGTTAGAACGGGGAAAGGTGAATTTAAGGACTATACTTCACTAAAGCTTTTATTAATCGCAGACCACCCTAAACCATTGGAAACAATGGCCTTATTGGAGGCTTATAAGGCTGAATTTAAAGGTGATAATGACCTCGCTGAAATTTGGCGTAAAAGCGTTGCTTAAGTGATTTTTACCCCCGTCAAAATGTCGTTACTATTATCGGTAAATGTAGGGCCCTTGCGGCCTACATTAAAATCAAAGGCTTACGATTTATATTATGTTAAATAAGATAAGAGTGTACTTTATCAAACCAACTATTGGCAATTAGGTCACTTATAAACACGGTATTTTAGCCCTTTTATCGCATAATATTTATATTCAATAAAATGCTCTACTTTATTAAATATAAAAACTCTGTAATGACATTTTAATTAACCAAACTATTTAGCTCATCAATTAATTGCTTAAGCTGTTTAGTTTCGTCGCTTAGCTTTTGCTGATACTTTTCAACTTTGCCATGCTTACCTTGGCGCTTAGCTTTTTTAAGATCGATTTTATATTCTTCAATTTCTGAATTTGTATCATCTATTTTTTGTTGTAACTCTGCTTTTAATCCATCATTGGTACAATATGCGTTTATGTTATTAAGTGCTTTATTAAGACCTGCAACTTTGTGTGAATTACCTTGGCGTTTTGAAGCTAATAACTCGAGGTTAACTTCACAGGCTTTTTCGCACATCCCGTTAAATCTGCACAATCATCTTTGGCCAATACGACTGTTGAACCGGCTAATAAAAAACTTATTGTAATACCTTTAATAATTGTCATTTTATAATTTTTATTATCTCGCATTGTTCATTATTCCCATTTAATTAGTCGTTAGCGACAAAATACAGATAACAGCCCTTGCAGCTCTTCATTTATAACATGTTGTTTTACAACACCTTGAATAGGAGTATTTGAAGCTGTGTTATTTAAAATACCCACCATTTTAGCGCTTTCTCCAGCACATAAAGCCTTAACACTGTGTACGCCTAATCTTATTGCTAACATACGATCCGCAGCCGATGGGTTTCCGCCGCGCTGTAAGTGCCCTAGCTTGGTTACACGTAAATCTATACTTGGATTTACGGCAGTTATTTTTTCACATACATATTCAACACCATTTTCATCGCCCTCAGATACCACCACGATAAATGCGTGTTCGCTATGATAATCGCTAATCTTTAGCAATAAATCATCGATATCTTTGTCATTTTCAGGGATCAATACTGAATCTGCACCAGAGGTTAAACCGGCATAAGTGCCAATATATCCGGAATCACGCCCCATAACTTCAATAACAAACACCCTATTATGTGATTCTGCAGTATCTCTAATATTATCAATACATTGCATTGATGTGTTTACTGCCGTATCAAATCCTAAGGTGTAATCTGTGCCTGCAATATCGTTATCTATGGTGCCAGGAATGCCAATATAAGGGATATTGGTTATGTGTGATAACCATAAACAGCCTCTAAAAGAGCCATCGCCACCTATGACAATTAAGGCATCAATATTATTATGTTCAATTGTAGCTAAAGCTTGCTGTCTACCTGCCTCCGTTCTAAATCTTTCACTGCGTGCGGTTTTTAAAACGGTACCACCCAAGTGCATACTCTGTTGCAGGTTTTTACAATCAAGTGTCACTAAATCATTATCAATTAAACCCTCATATCCTTTTCGAACTCCTGACACTTTTATGCCTTGTTGTTGAGCGGTTTTTACGATGGCAAATAAAGCGGTGTTCATTCCCGGAGCATCACCTCCAGAGGTAAGCACGGCAATATGATGAATTGGTTGCATCGGTTCACGTCCTTAAAGCAAGCTATACATTAAAATGATAATAGCTGTTTATTGTTAGGCAGTGTTAACTAAGTGCAGTTAAGTTGATCTAGTTATGCGTTATTAAACAATATTTTTCATAACAATAGAGGGAAGTATTTATATTGGCATGCTAACTTGCTATCAACATGCCGTGGTTAACTATTAATGTAGAGCAGCAGTAAACGGTATATTTTTACAAATTTCTGCTTCTATTATTAATAACTCTTCTAAACGATCATCAACTTCTTGTTTATCAAAGTATTCGTAAGCAAGTTCAACAAATAGATTTTTATGTTTTTCTTCAGACTTGGCTATCGCAACATAAAAATCTTTTTCTTTTCCTTCAGGTAAAGCTTCAGCAACTAAAGAAAAACGTTCGTGTCCCCTCGCCTCAATTACACCGCCAACAAGTAGCCTGTCCATTAAAAAACCATCGCGACCATGTCTAAAGTGTGCGCGAATTTGTTTAATGTAAGGGTCTTTTTTATCGTCACCTAAATTAGTATCACGCTCAATGAGTAATTTCAGCACTTGCTTGAAATGAATTAACTCTTCTAAGGCTAAGTCAGTCATGGCTTTAACTAATTTACGCTTATCAGGGTAATGTGAAAGCATAGACATAGCCATGCCCGATGCTTTTTTTTCAGCAGCAGCGTGGTCTTGTAAAAAAGTTTCAAAGTCGGCTAAAACAACTTCGGTCCATTCAAATGGCGTGTGGTATTTTAATTCAAACATATGGATACAACTTATAAAATAATGCGTGGATTTTAGCGTATTTAAAAATAAAAATCTTTGCTCGCGGTTTAAATTTGTCTCTCATAAGGTAAAAATTTATCTATCCGCCCTTTCGCTGTCGATTCAATTTTTAATGGATGTTTTATATCATTCCACGCGGTGACCTTACCCCCCATATTCATTTTTTCAAAACCATTTAACTCAGAGGTAATATTTAAAAAATCACAAAGCTGACTAAAACTGTTAGGGTTGGCAATATCTATCGCTAAAAAATCATCTTCTCGATTACTAAAATAAGCCTTAGCATTATTAATGTGTACGTTATAACAATCAGTTAAATACTGGTCGTTATTTATATTCTCTAGTGAAAAGTCTTTAAATGTATTTAAATAACAGCGCTTTAAATGAATGTTAAAGCCACCATCTGCACGGGTTAAATTAGTGTGCATTCGCTGTAAAAGCTGTCTTATTGATGGTATCCATGCAGTAAGCTCTCGCTCTAAATATATAAATTTTGCGCCAGGATAGTATTTATCTAATACTTTAAAATCGTTAAATATGGGAGTGTCTGCAATTGCGACCGCATTATCAAAACAGGCGGTAGTGTATGCAGTATGAGCAGTTGGTATACCAAAATGTAAAAATGCATTGCATACACTGGTGGTACCGGTTCGCGGTAAGCCAATAATAAATATTTTTTGTTTCATGGGGTTTTACATGTCTTTTTCTGAAAACCAAAGTGAAGTATTATCAAGTGGTGTTAGTAATGGTAAGTTTTTGTTTTCTAATCTAATAATAATCTTATTTTTGATATCTGCGTGCTCAATGGCACTGCGATGATACGCATTAAATAAGCGATCAAACTCGCCATTTTTACGCATGACCGCTAAGCCATTTTCAACAGCATAGGCCAACTCGGGCGTATCTTTACTAAAAAAGAAGTAAATTGCACTTGGGTATTGCAGTATTAACTGAGGAAGAGTTGTAAGTTTTGCATCACCTTTAAAGGTATTTAGCTCCGTTTCAACCTCAAGCAACGAACGAGGAAATACATCGCCCCTGCCTTTAATTAACATATTAAACAAAGAGCTGTATTCAATTGATGTTACTACAGGTAAACCGCTATCTAATAATATTTGTGTATCAGGCCAATCATGTCCCTGTATAAAATGTACTTGTTTGAAATCGCTCAGACTATTCATGCTTGAAAAACTATTGAGCTTATTTTGTGTGGTTACCAATAAGCGCCACCCGTATAAACCTTTAAAAATAGGCACTCTTACGGGCAATAGCTCTTTTTCTCGCTGCTGTGAAGTCATGGTCCATGCAACGTTGACTTCATCATTATGTATAATTTGTTTTAATGAGCGGCTTTGAGGCATAGAAATACTCGATGCTTTTAATGTATATTTTGCGCCGCTGTATTGTAAGGCCGTTCTCAATAAAACTAACGGATAAAGAATTTCATCTTCACCAACTCGCATCGTTTTTGGATAAACATAATTTAAACAATCAATACTTTGATTGCTATTGTCATTTTCTATTGCCCATACAAATGACGCCAACGAAGTGGCAAAACATAAGCTTATAAAAACAATAGCGAATCGCATCTTTATTTATCGACTTAACAATAAAATTAAGGAACTTACAAAAAGAATAGCAAAAGTCATCATCATACTTAATACACGTGCTTTTAGATTGTTAGTACTAATAGCTGAGCCATGAAGTGCACGGCTTATAAATAGCAAACCGCCAAGTGCATGCATATAATGACTTGCTAAGCCTTGATACTCTAATAAGAAGAGTAAAATTAGGCTAATTGGTACATACTCAATAAAATTCCCATGAGCTCGAGTTGCACGTTCAAGCTCAGGATGACTCCCATTACCAAGTGAAATGCCTTCAGACTTGCGTATTTTTACAACATTAATACTCAGGTAAATATAATATAGTGCCAGTAAAGCCGCATAACTCGATATAATCACAGTATTTTTCCATTTAATTTTTAAGCAATAATAACACATAACTTAAGCTGTAAAATCACTTACTTTAGTATCAAATATGCTAGAGTGATTTATAGATTGGTATCGTAATAAGTAAGGATAATATGTATTTAAGAACAAAAATAACCAATAGCTACCGCGAAATAATTAACAGTATTGGGTTTTATCCCTCATTATTATCTGTTGCTTTTTTATTTTTTGCCGTACTGACAATGTCAGTCGAGTACTTAGCCCCCATCGGAAAACTTAAATCACTAATTTCATTTATATTAGTTGATAGCGCAGAAAACGCACGTACCATTTTAAGCACCCTCGCTGGCAGCATTATTTCGTTAACCGTATTTAGTTTTTCTATGGTGATGGTGGTATTAAATTCAGCCAGTGCTAGCTTATCCCCCCGAGTTGTTCCTGGGCTCATTACCCGTAAATCACACCAAATGGTATTAGGGTTTTATTTGGGTAGTATTATTTATTCAATAATAATGCTGATAAATATCAACAAACTCGATAATGGTAATACCGCGATTCCCTCACTTGGCGTATTGTTTGCGCTTGTTTTTGGGTTAATATCTTTAGGATTATTTGTATTTTTTATTCATTCTATTTCAAAAGCAATACAAGTAGATAACGTATTAAATGGCTTGTTTAGGCAAACAAAAAAAGAAATTCAAGACATTATCAATATGCAAGACGAAAACCCCGTTGATAACTTTCCCGAGTTTTCAAACTGGCATTCAATAAACAGTACAACCGAGGGTTACTACAAAGGGGTTCATTCTAATAAATTATGTGCCCTACTAGCAGATGAAAATATTGAGCTGTTTATTACGGTTAAGCAAGGTTATTTTACAGTTAAAGGTTACCCGTTTTTAAAGTGTAATAAGGACATATCTGAGAACGAAGAGTTAATTGAGAAAATTTTAGATTGTTTTATTTTTTATATAGAAGAATACATTAGCGACCATTACCGCTATGGGTTAACACAAATATCAGAAATTGCCGTAAAAGCTATGAGCCCAGGAATAAACGATCCGGGTACTGCCGTTAAATCTATTGATATGCTCAGTATATTATTAATAGAACGACTAAAGATTAATGCAATAAATTATTCATGCTATCAAAAAGATGAGCAACCATTGTTGTACTTTCATGAAACCAGTTTTGATGAACTGCTTCATGATAACTTCACCCCTTTACGCAATTATGCAAAAGCCGATGCCTATGTAATGACTAACGTTATTGAAGCATTTAAAAATATTTTATTTATTGCTAATGAGAATGTGGATGCACGAAACAGTGTGTTTAATTATTTAAATGCCATTGTTGATGATATTAATCAGCACATAGTTAACGAATACGATCGTCAAGAGATTAGTAATATGCTGTATGCCATTGTGCGTATTAGTGAATCACAAGGAAAGCAGTTGGTGGCACGATTTGAGCGCCACCCATCTATAAGCGCTTAATCAATATAATAAATTGCGTAACTTGATGCGCTTATTGTAATTTCACCAGCATGATATGCATCGGGTACATAGTTACTCGGTGCACCATCAGCCATCATTACTTTTTCA
Organism: Pseudoalteromonas sp. Scap06; assembly: GCF_013394165.1. Lineage (NCBI taxonomy): Bacteria > Pseudomonadati > Pseudomonadota > Gammaproteobacteria > Alteromonadales > Pseudoalteromonadaceae > Pseudoalteromonas > Pseudoalteromonas sp. Scap06. The sequence continues at coordinate 1,707,465 of NZ_CP041330.1, forward strand.
CTGCGCATGTAAGGTACTGATGGCATATCAAGCGGACTTAAAGACGCACTATATAAGCCTTTCAATTCAACATCAAAATCAGCACTTAACTCTTTTGCCGCTGCTTTAGCTTGTTTAATAGCTAATTTTTGTGCTTTTTTGTGCAGCTCATCATAGTTGCTCGCTAAAAACTGCGTTTGTCTAATTTCATTAATACCGTTATTAACTAAACTTTGTAAAAGCTCAGGGTATTTATTAATCGCTGAGAGTTTAATTGTAAGCGTTCTGGATACTTTAAACCCGGTAAACTCTTGCTTACCTGTTTCGCGGTTATATTGATTATCACGATAGATTGAGATTTGACCAGCATTAATATCTGCATCAGCTACGCCTAGTTTTTTTACTAAACTAATTGCACTGGCCATAGTCGTATCAGTTTGTTTTTTTGCGGCAATTAAGTTTTTATCTATTTCCGTAATACCCACTGTTAATAAAACATGATCTGGCATAGTCGTTACCGATGCTTCACCTTTTACATAGATATGAGGCTCTTCAGGGGCATTAGTTGCATAGGCTGACGTGCTTAGCAAAGCAGCCGTTAAAATCGAAAGTGTTTTCATAGTTCTATCCTTTTAAATTGATTGCCTTAGTTAACACCTTATGTGGTTAATTGCAGATGAACAAGCATAAAAAAACAGGCAAAAGCCTGTTTTTTAGTAATGAAGCATTAAATGCTGCAACGCTTGTAGTTACGATACTTTGGTAACCAGTAGTTTCTGTCGATGGCTGCCCACAGAGCATCATCTGAAATCTCAAGCGCAACGCCCTCTTCAATTGCTTTTTTAGCGACTGCAAATGCAATACGTTTACTTAGTGTTTCAATTTCTGTTAGCGCAGGTAATAAGCTACCTTTGCCCGTATTAGCTAATGGTGATGACTCTGCCAACATTTCACTCGACATTATTAGCATCGCATCGGTAATACGCGTTGCTTTAGCAGCAATTACACCTAAGCCAATACCTGGGAAAATGTAGCTGTTATTACATTGAGGAATTGGGTAAGTAACGCCGTTATAAACAACAGGCTCAAATGGGCTACCTGTAGCTACAATCGCTTTACCATCAGTCCATTTAATAACATCTTTTGGGTAAGCTTCTACCTGTTTAGATGGATTACTTAACGGGAAAATAATAGGTGCTTCACAGTTTGCGTGCATAGCGCGAATAACTTGCTCAGTGAATAAGCCCGGTTGACCTGATACACCAATTAAAATATCTGGTTCTGCACAGTGCATTACATCTAATAATGACGCGTATTCGCCGCTGTAAGTCCAATCGGCTAGGCAGCTCGTTGGTTGCGCTAACATTTGTTGGAAGTCGCGTAAGCCTTCCATGCCATCAGTTAATAAACCAAAACGGTCAACCATAAATACTTGGCTGCGAGCTTGTGCTTCACTGATACCTTCGGCCACCATAGTGCTAACAATTTGTTCAGCAATACCACAGCCTGCAGATCCTGCGCCTACAAACACAACTTTTTGAGTCGAAAGTTTAGCGCCTTTAACACGACACGCTGCTAATAAAGACCCCACAGTAACCGATGCAGTACCTTGAATGTCATCATTAAAGCTACAAATTTCATTACGGTAACGCTTTAATAATGGCATAGCATTTGGTTGTGCAAAGTCTTCAAATTGCAGTAACACGCTTGGCCAACGACGCTTAACCGCTTTAATGAATAAATCTAAAAACTCATCGTACTCATCTTGCGCAATACGCTTATGGCGTGCACCCATGTACATTGGGTCGTTTAATAGTTTTTCGTTATTCGTGCCTACATCAAGCATAACCGGTAATGTATACGCTGGGCTAATACCACCACAGGCGGTATATAAAGAGAGCTTACCAATTGGAATACCCATACCGCCAATACCTTGGTCACCTAAACCTAAAATACGTTCGCCATCGGTAACCACGATAACTTTAACTTTACCTTTAGTGGCATTACGTAAAATATCGTCGATTTGGAAACGATCTTCATAGGAAATAAACAAACCACGTGCACTGCGGTAAATATCAGAAAATTTTTCACAGGCATCACCCACAGTTGGGGTGTAAATAATAGGCATCATTTCTTCAATATGATCACGCACTAAACGATAGTAAAGCGTTTCGTTATTGTCTTGAATAGCGCGTAAATAAATGTGCTTATTTAAATTGTCATTAAAACTTGAGTATTGTTGGTAACAACGCTCAACTTGTTCTTCTATTGTTTCGTAACGAGGAGGAAGTAAACCTGCAAGATTAAAGTTTTCACGTTCTTTTTGGCTAAAAGCACTTCCTTTATTCAATAATGGGGTTTCAATTAGGCCTGGGCCAGAATAAGGAATATAAAGATAATTAGGATCGGTATTTGTAGTCATATTTCCAAGCTTTACTGAATCTTAAATAATGATCTGCCATTATCATTGTTAAAGGCTAAATTGCAATGACATTTAAGCTTGTCAGACCATTGAAAATGTTCAAATACAAGCGCTACTTTAGTATAAAGCCACTCATATTTGGTGAATATGTTAGCTGCCGATTGTGGATTTAAAAATTAAACGCACATTAAACAAACGATTTCTTTTTTAATGGTAACAACACTGACGGCTATTTTTAGATTTGCTAATTTTTTACGTTAGTTAACATGCTATTTTCAATCAAATAGTTATTAACTATTAATCTGTTATATTTAAAACAGCAGGCAGCAAACCTGCTGTTTATTATACATGTTTTAAAATTTAAATGAGGCTTTATTATTACTTAAATCAGATAACGCCATCCCTTCTCTGCGCGGATCGGCGGCGCCATACAAGCGGTTGTTTTTAACTTCTACCGCATGCAGCCCTGAGTTTAAGTCAATGACACGCACATCATGGCCGCGCTTTTTAAGCTTAGGTACAAGCGCTTCAAGTTCAGTACCTTTTTCAAGGCTAGTATAATCATTACGATTAGTTGTACGCGGTAAATTAATGGCCTGTTGTGCATTTAAATCCCAATCTAAAACGCCAATAACAACTTGCGCTACATAATCAATAATACGACTCCCACCAGGAGAACCCACTACTAAACGTAAACTGCCATCTTGGTTAAAAACCATCACCGGAGACATTGAGCTGCGCGGACGTTTATGTGCTTCGACCCTGTTAGCCACCAATTTGCCATTTTTACGTGGCGAAAGTGAAAAATCAGTCAGCTGATTATTTAAAATATAACCATTAACCATCACTGTTGAGCCAAACGCCATTTCAATAGAGCTGGTCATTGAAACAGCGTTTCCTTTGCTATCCACAATTGATACATGCGAGGTAGAGGGCAGCTCAAAAGAATCATCGTTTGCATAGCTTAAGTGATCAACAGGGTTACCTGGCAATGCTTTTTGATCTTTTTCAGTAATTAATTTCGCGCGGGTGGCAATATAGTCTTTATTTAATAATTCTTGAGTAGGTACTTGGGTAAAGTCAGGATCGCCAATATATTTATTACGATCGGCAAACGCAATACGTGACGCTTGGCTAAAGTAATGAATTGCCTCGGCGCTATTGGCTTTAATATTTGCCATGTTTTTGTGTTCAAGCAAGCCTAAAATTTGTAGTACTGAGATACCGCCACTACTAGGCGGCGCCATCGAGCACACATTATACACTCGATATTTTATACAAACGGGTGCACGCTCTTTACTGCTGTAATTAGCAAGATCTTGCTCAGATAATTTACCAGGCGCAATTTTTGACTGCTGTACTGCTTTTACCATAGCTTTGGCATTATCGCCTTTATAAAACGCATCTATCCCTTTTGAAGCAATGTCTTTATATAAATTAGCTAATGGCTGATTTTTTTTAATACTGCCGACTTCAATTACTTTGCCATTAGGAAAAAAATACTCATTAATCACCGGCATACTCATTACGCCTGGGTTTAATTGTCTAACCAGTAAACCATGTAACCGAGGCGATACTTCAAACCCTTGTTCAGCAAGTTTAATCGCAGGTTCAAATAAGCTAGCCCAAGGTAAAGAACCGTACTGTTTATGGGCGCTGGCAAATGCATGTAAAATACCGGGTACGCCTACAGAGCGTCCACCTACAACCGCTTCAATCCATTTTACTGCGTTGCCGTGTTTATTTAAAAACAGGTTTTCATCGGCATTACTCGGCGCGGTTTCACGGCCATCAAAGCTGGTGAGTTTATTATTCGCTTTATTGTAATACATCATAAAGGTACCACCGCCAATACCTGATGATTGCGGCTCAACTAATGTAAGTACTAATTGGGTGGCAATAGCGGCATCAACCGCACTGCCGCCTTGCGCTAAAATGGCTTTACCAGCTTGTGAAGCATACGGGTTAGCGGCGGCTACCATGTACTTATCGCCAGCCACTAATTTCTTATGTACAACACCTGTGGCCGCTTCAGGTTCACGTGTTTCAATTGTGCTAGCGTTTTGTGCAAACAAAGGAAAAGACAAGGCACTTAGAGTCAGTGCGAATAAACAGTTGAGCTTAAAATTCATAATCACTTAATAAACTTAAATTGCATGGAAGATAATTGGCATCTTAAAGTTAAACAGGCACAATATGCAAAAATAAATATAAAAATGATCGCTAAATGCTTAATTTACCTCTTCAGCCGCGCTATGTTTTCCCTCCCTTATGTTTAATCGTATTAAGTACGTTCTTAGCATGGCTGGGGATAAACAACGAACTTGAATTTAATCGTCAACTGATTGAACAAGGCCAACTGTGGCGTTTGTTTACCAGCCAATTTGTACACGCCAATTGGGTGCACTTAGGGCTGAATTGTGCCGGTATAGCGCTTATTTGGTTATTGCATGGTGAGTATACTTCGCCAAGCAGATATAGTTTTAATATTGCCACATTGGCTATGTGGTGTGGCTTAGGTGTTTTTTGGTTTTGTCCCGCAATTACAATTTACACAGGGCTTAGTGCCCTATTGCATGGCGTGATCATTTGGGGAGCCATAAAAGATGTCACTGTTGGACTTAAATCAGGTTATGTGTTGTTTATTGGTGTTTGGGTAAAATTAATTGCAGAGCAAATAAATGGCCCTAGTGCTGATATAGGCGCATTGATCAACTCAACGGTGGCCGTTGATGCTCATTTAATTGGCGCGATTGGCGGCGCATTGTTGGGCGTTCCTTTAATTATTAAATTAATCAGCAAAAATAAAGAATAAAAAAACGCCACATTGTGGCGTTTTTTACTAATTTACCGCTATTTATAGTGTTTCTTTAAACAACTTATAAATACGACGGTATTCGTCTAACCAGCTCGAAGGCTGCACAAAACCATGCGGCTCTACTGGGAAGATTGCTGTTTCAAAGTTTTCTTTCTCAAGTTCTATTAAACGCTGCACTAAACGCACTGAATCTTGAAAGAACACATTATCATCAACCATAGGCGCATTAATTAATAAATGCTTTTTAAGCCCTTCAGCATAGTAAATAGGTGAACTACGCTCATAAGCTATTGGGTCAACATCTGGGTGATTCAAAATGTTAGCGGTATAGCCTGTGTTGTAATGTGCCCAATCAGTCACAGGGCGAAGCGCCGCTCCTGATTGAAACAAATCTGGCGCGGTAAATAACGCCATAAAGGTCATAAATCCACCGTATGAGCCACCATAAGTACCTACCGCTTGGGTATCAACGTTGGCATTTTCAGCCATCCATTTTACGCCGTCAGCTAAATCTTGTGTTTCAGGTGTTCCCATTTGACGGTAAATAGCAGTACGCCAATCACGGCCATAACCTTTAGAAGCACGGTAATCCATATCCATCACTACGTAACCTTCATCGGCAAGTAATGAATGAAACATAAATTCGCGAAAGTAACCAGACCAACCCATGTGTGAATTTTGCAGGTAACCGGCACCGTGGTTAAAAATAACCGCTTTACGGTTTTTACCTGTTTCACCTTCTTGGTAATCAGCCGGGTAATAAACTTTGGCGTATATTGGCTGATCTGTATGGCTTGAAGGCACAGCAACAATTTTAGGCGCCGTGAGTTTTTTAGCTAAGAACGCGTCAGATACCGTGTTAGTTAAACGAGTTGCGGTTGTGTTTGCTTTAGCCTCAGCCACATAAAGCTCAGTGGGTATAGTGATTTTAGAGTGTCTTAATAATAACTTAGACTGATCAGGGCTTAAGGTGTAATCCGTCATGCCGTTTAAGTCTGTTACTTGCTCGCTATCACCTGTTTGTAGATTAACGCGGTATATTTCGTAAAGGCCTGGATGCTCAATATTCGCTTTATAGTAAATAGCGCTATTGTCATCAGTAAGGGTTAAATTAGATACTTCAAATTTACCCATGGTAAGCGCAGTGGCTTTACCATCAAGTGGCTTTTTATAAAGTTGACTATAGCCCGACTCTTCTGATAAGTAATACAAGGTAGTGGAATTATTTAACCAACCAAAGTCGTTAAAGGCATAAGCAATCCACGCATCGTCATGTAAACGATGTTGAGACACAAGTTTGTTATTTTCAAAATCTACAGTGGCTAACCAACGATCTTTGTTATCCCATGCTTCAAGCATAATCGCTACTTGGCTACCATCATCGTTCCAGCTGATGGGTGATTGATTCCAACCCCAATCTGAAATAACGTTTATACCACGAGGTTGTTTTTTAGATTTATAGGTTTTACCTTCACGGGCGAAGTTTTCTTTTTTAACCTCAGCAAGTACATCTTCATCAAAACCAGGTAAAGTATTGAACCCTAATGTGGTTTGGCTTTGATCTGCAAGGTTAATATAAACAAGCTCAGAAGTTTGCTCTTTAGAATCAGCTACGCGGCGGCGAACTTTTTTAGGCTCTATCGTCGCATCATCAGTGATGTAATTAGGCATAATATCGCCTTCACCACGCCATGAGCTTTTTTCTTGTACGACTACAATTAACGCATCGCCATTTGGAGAAAGCTCTGCTTCATCAACCGTGTTGCCATCGCCTAAATAATAATGAGTGTTAGCAATTGAGCTGTTATTAGCTTTTACTTGCTCTTTACGCTCATGCTTATCTTGTTTATTTTTGTGCTGCAGTGCAATGTAATCAATAAGCTTATGTTGCTCTTTGGCAATATAAGTTGATGGTTCTTTTACGCCTTGTGGTTTGTCAGCGAGTTTTAAATTGGCTATTTCGCGGGTTAAACCTGTGGTTAAATCCACTTTGAAAAAGATATTACCCTGACGATACGCTAAGTTACCATCGTTTAAAAACTGTGGTTTTGACTCAGTAGCAGAGCTTTGCGTAATTTGTTTAATTACGCCTGACTTTACGTTTTTGATAAATACGTTACCCTCAAACACATAAGCTTGAAGTGATTTATCGTTAGAAAAAACAGCTTTACTTGAACCAACACGGTGTAATTTTTCTAGTGCCACTTGCTCTGCTGTTTGTGAGTTTACAGCTTGAGTGAATAAATCTCTTAGCTCACTACCTTGCTGCTTACGCGCATAAATAATGGTACTTGAATCTGCACTCCAAAATGCGCTTTGCGGTTGGCGTCCAATCCAATCAGGGTGAGCCATCGCTTGTTCAAGGGTAATTTTTGAATCGCCCAAATCTGCGGGCGTGTTAACAACACTAGCAACGGTGGTATTTGTTTGAATAGATGAGTCAGTAGAAGTTGTAGCGGTTGCTGTACAACCCGCTAACATAACACTTGATGCAACAGCGATTGCAACAAGTGTTTTAGAAGATGAGAATTTAAAAATCATAGTGCTTCTTGACGGTTATTATAATTAACCATATTTAAGCAGAAGCACCTTTATAATTGCAATTATTTAAGATAAACAACGCTGATATCGGGGTGAGTAACCCGTTTATTCAACCGTTAAATCAAGCCAGACTAATCGGTGGTCGCTTGATGCATTTCTATCTTTAATTAAACGATATAATTCGCTTTGTTTTTTCGGCCAAAAAACTCCACCATCTTTTATGGTTAAGCCATAATTTGAAGGGAGTACGTAATCAACGCGTGCTTGCCAATTAGCGGTATAGTTTTTAGCATAAGCTTGCGGGTATTGCTCTTTTGCGCCCTCACTGGTTGGAATAAAACCGGCGTTAATCAATGGGCTTTTAAGTATTTGGTCAGTAGTATTAGTACGCTTTTTATCACCTTCAGGTGCGGCATTTAGATCACCTAAAATCACAAATCGCGATTTTGCTGCAAGCCCACCCTTTTTACCATTATCATCATAAAGGTAACTTTCGTTATTAACGTAATCGGCAATAAGCCTAATTTCATCATGGTTACGAATGCCATTTCTGTCTTCATCGCCATCAAACACAGGCGGTGTTGGATGCGACGCTAACATATGGACTACTTTATCGTTTACTTTTACGGGTATATCCCAAAAAGATTTAGAGCTTAAACGTAAAGCATTCCACTCTTCATCGTTATACCAATTGGTATTGGTTTTTGGGTCAACTGGCATTTTTACATTAGGTAAATCTTTGTGCTTGAAGGTTTGTAATGTTCTGATGTTGTCAAAATCAATCGGGTAGCGAGATAAAAACGCCATTGCGTAATGGCCTTCAAAAAAACCAAAGCCCTGTGCATCACCCATTACCCCAGTTTTTTTGCCGTTATTGTCTAAGTCAAACTCAGTTGCTAAGCCGGTATTAACGGGGGCAATGTAAACGTATGGGTAATCAATTGCTGCTTGATTATTTTGCCCTACATTTAAGTAGTGGCTTTTAAAATACTCAATACCTTGCTCTTTTGGAATGTAGTCAAACTCATTGAGTAGTACTACATCTGGGCGGACGCGCTGGATTATTTCAGCAATATTTTTAATTTGCTGGTGGTTTGAACGCAGTGCATTTACCAGTGCATCACTTTTTACTTGTTCATTTTTAGCGGTGTAATTAGTGGCATCCATACTGACATTAAAGGTTGCTACGCGTAGCGATTCAGCCAATACAGGGCTGCTAGAAAAAACAGCAAATAACACACTACTGATTGCTGTAATACTAAGATTACGTTTCATTATATGAATCCATCTATAATTAATAATAAAATTGTGCTGCTGACTATAACCCACAAAGTAATTGCCATCAAAAATGGCTTTATACCTGCTTGCTTAAGAACCGATAGTGACAAACCACTGCCAATTAAAAACAGTGTAACCACTAATAATTGCTTAGCTGCACTATTAATAAGTTCCCATGTGGATGAAAACGACGGCATATAAGTATTTATTAATGCGGCTAATAAAAAGCCCACAATAAATAAAGGAATACTTGCCTTTTCATCAGAGCGCATAAACACTCCCGCAACCGCTGTATAAGGAATAATCCACATCGCACGGGTCAATTTCACCGTAGTGGCAATACTCAGTGCCACAGCACCATAAGTAGCCGATGCCCCTACTACGCTGCTAGTATCGTGAATGGCTAATGCGGCCCACAAACCAAATTGCTGTTGGGTTAACTCAAAATAATGCCCAATTGCGGGAAATAATAATAATCCCACGCCATTAAGTAAAAATACAATCCCTAAGGCAACAGCGACTTCGTGATCTTTAGCTTTTATAACCGGTGCCATAGCGGCAATGGCGCTGCCACCGCAAATAGCGGTACCAAATGAAATTAGCACGCCTGTATTACGATTAAGCTTAAAAACTTGGGTTAAAATCTCTCCAAACCCGATTATGGCAGTAATACTAACAATTGTTAATACTAAAGAGCTGCGTCCTACCTCAATTACTTCATTAAAATCAACAGCAAAGCCTAAGCCCACAACGGCAAGCTTAAGCATCACTTTACTGGCCTGTTGAGAAAGCTCACTAAACGGGTTGCCTAAGGTAATAGCAAATATAGCGCCTAAAACCAATGCACTTCCAGCACCTAAAAAAGGAGTCATACACAAAGCGAGTAAGAGTATAAATATTGGCTTATGCAATTTAGTGATAATCATCACTTTAAGGCCGAATAAGTTTATTTGTCAGTTTATGTACGACGGGAGCAACAAATATAACTGTAGGAAAAGCAATGCAAAAGGCAAATAACCAGGCTTTAAGCCATATAGCTACAATATTTTCGACCATTCCTACATTAAAAATTGAAATAACAAACGACATAAAGCCTGACATGAAAAGTGCCATAAAAAAAGCGAACACAATAGTACGAAACTTTGGGTGGATCATTGAAAAGAAACCTTTAGAAGGTAAAGCGATAAATTGAATTCAACTTACCGCTTGATTTTTTAACTTATAATAGCGATTTGCTAGTAGCTAATACGCCTGGGTAATCCTGCTCTGGCAAGCATGATGTAAGTTCAGCTAGGCGGTTACCTAATTGCTGTAAACTCTCACCCGAAACATTAATATGCCCCATTTTACGACCGGGCTTAACGCCTTTACCATACCAGTGACTGGTTACATCCGCCGTTTTTAAAACATCAGCAGGGATATGTGCTTGGCCTAATACATTGATCATAGCAGTAGGTTGCTTAATTTGCGTATTACCCAAAGGTAACCCTGCAACAGCACGCATATGGTTTTCAAATTGCGAGCAGTGAGCACCTTGCTGTGTCCAGTGTCCTGAGTTATGCACTCGAGGAGCTATTTCGTTAACTAATAACGTACCCTGTACATCAAAAAACTCTATGGCCAATACACCTACATAATTAAGCTCATTTGCAATACGGGTAAATGCTGAGGTTGCTTGGCTCTCTACTAAGCTATTATCTTTACCGGCTAGTGAAAGCGTTAATACACCATTGGTATGTTGGTTTTCAGTAAGTGGATAAATTGCAACGTTACCCTCTTTGTCGCGCGCGCCAATAATAGAGACTTCACGATCAAACGGGATCATTTTCTCAGCAATAATTGAATGAGGTGCATGCTCTGTACCTGAGGCAATAAAGTCAGCCATTTCAGCCCAAATAGTGTCTATTTCATCATCAGATTTTAAACGCCATTGGCCTTTGCCGTCATACCCAGCTTGGCAGGTTTTTATAACTAACGGCTTACCTAATATTTTAGCTGCTTGTTCAAGATGCGCTTTTTCAGTAATAAGTTGGTATGGTGCACAAGCTACTTCGGTTTTATCTAACAAGGCTTTTTCAAGCGAACGGTCACCACCGGTTTTTATTGCTTGTTTACCTGGATAAAACTTATTGCTATTGCAGCAAAGCGTTAATACATCATCGGGAATATGCTCAAACTCAGCGGTAATCGCATCTGCATCATTGATAGCTTGCTCAAGTGTGGTTGAATACACTTGGTTGGTTAGCGGGTGCACAATTTTTTGGCTGCCAACATCATAAGCAATCACATTTAAATTAAGCGGTGCGCCAGCAAGGCTCATCATTCGCGCAAGCTGCCCAGCACCTAAAATTAATATAGTCATTATTACTCTGCAGGATTTGGGTTAGCTAGAATAGTGTCGGTTTGCTCTTTACGAAACGCTTCAATTTTGGCGAAAATTTCAGGATTTTGACAGCCTAATATTTGTGCAGCCAATAAACCAGCATTAGCTGCACCTGGCTCACCAATAGCCAAAGTGCCTACAGCAACGCCCTTAGGCATCTGGCAAATAGACAATAATGAATCAACACCATTTAATGCTTTTGACTTAACTGGAACGCCTAAAACTGGCAATGATGTAAACGCTGCAGCCATACCCGGTAAGTGAGCCGCCCCACCTGCGCCTGCAATAATTACTTTAATGCCACGCTCGCTTGCTGAACTTGCATAATCAGCAAGTAATTGAGGAGTGCGGTGAGCAGAAACCACTTTAGTTTCATAAGCAATGCCAAATTTTTCTAGCATCAACGCAGCGTGTTCCATGGTTGGCCAATCTGATTTAGAACCCATAATAATGCCAACAGTCATAAATACTCCTCAGTAATGTATTTTAAAAATAGCGGACTTATGTCCGGTTTTATGGCGGGTATTATATACTTAAATACCGCAGTAATGCGACCAGCAGGCAATAAAAAAGCCATGTTAAACATGGCTTTTTTTAAATGCTGAAAATACTTGCTGTTATGCTTCTTTACTCGCCAAGTATTCGCTGTAGTTTCCTCTAAAGTCGATAATTTTACCGTCTTTAATTTCCCAAATACGGGTAGCAACTGATGATACAAACTGACGGTCGTGTGACACAAACATCAAAGTACCTTCATACGCTTCAAGTGCTAAGTTAAGCGCTTCTATAGATTCCATATCCATGTGGTTAGTCGGCTCATCCATTAATAAGATATTTGGTTTATGCATCATGATTTTACCAAACAGCATACGACCTTGCTCACCACCTGAGATAACTTTTACAGATTTTTTAATATCGTTTTGTGAAAACAACATACGACCTAAGAAGCTGCGAACAACTTGCTCGTCATCGCCCTCTTGCTGCCATTGTTCCATCCACTCAAATAAGTTCATGTCTTTTTCAAACTCATCGGCATGGTCTTGCGCATAATAGCCAATATTAGCATTTTCAGACCATTTAAACTCACCGCTTTTAGGCGCTAAACGCCCTGCTAAGGTGTTTAGTAGTGTTGTTTTACCGACACCATTCTCACCAATAATAGCAATGCGTTCACCTACTTCAACTAGGCCTTCTAAACCTGAAAATAAAGTTTCTTCAAAGCCTTGCGATAAGCTAGTCATTTCAAGCGCGTTACGGAATAACTGCTTTTCTTGTTCAAAACGGATAAATGGCGACTGACGTGACGAAGCTTTCACTTCATCTAATTGAATTTTATCAATACGTTTTGCACGTGAAGTTGCTTGCTTTGCTTTTGAAGCATTAGCAGAAAAGCGCGATACAAACTGTTGTAGTTCAGCTATTTGGCTTTTCTTTTTGGCGTTTTCACTCAATAAACGCTCGCGAGCTTGGGTCGCTGCAAACATATATTCATCGTAGTTACCCGGGTAAATACGTAATTCACCGTAGTCAATATCGGCCATATGCGTACATACTGAGTTTAAAAAATGACGGTCATGCGAGATGATAATCATAGTACAGTCACGTTGATTTAGAACATCTTCTAACCACTTAATTGTGTAAATGTCCAAGTTATTGGTAGGCTCATCAAGCAACATGATATCAGGCTCTGAAAACAATACTTGCGCTAATAGCACACGAAGTTTAAAACCTGGTGCGATTTCAGACATAGGACCGTAATGTTGTTCAGTAGCAATACCAACGCCCAGTAATAGCTCACCCGCTTTAGACTCAGCAGAATAGCCGTCCATTTCAGCAAACTCAGTTTCAAGGTCGGCTACCTTCATGCCATCCTCTTCACTCATCTCTGGTAGGCTATAAATACGATCGCGTTCTTGTTTTATATCCCAAAGTTCTTTGTGACCCATTATTACAGTGTCGATCACAGAGTATTCTTCGTAAGCGAACTGATCTTGATTTAGTTTAGCAACACGCTCATTAGGATCTGTGCTTACATTACCCGATGATGGTTCAAGTTCACCGCTTAGAATCTTCATAAACGTTGATTTACCACAGCCATTGGCGCCAATTAAACCATAGCGGTTTGATTCACCAAATTTAGCTGAGATATTTTCAAATAATGGTTTAGCACCAAATTGCATGGTGATGTTAGCTGTACTAATAATAGCGCTACCCTCCAAGGGAGACTGAAGTATTTAAATTGCGCGCAGTTTAAACCAAATCAGCGTTTTTTTCTATGAAAGTTTATAGCATACCCTAAAGTAAACAGTGGCTATTTTTTTGCTAAATAAGGATTGGAATAGCCACAGTGGTAGACCGTGTTAAAGTAAAAAAAGCTATGTAAAGTTCACTATTATTCTGTAAATGCGGTAAAAAAATGTTTAATAAAAAAACAATTACAGTCATTGCTAATAAATAAAATTTAACGTGCTAAAACGCTATTTGGTCGCATTTTACTTTTATTAACATTTAATACGGCTATATTAACGTTTTTTATAGTATTAGAGTTTTAGCTCTACCTATGCCGATAGTAGCAACTATGAAAAAAACTCAACACTTTCTCTCCTGCATTTAAGCCTAATGTCTTATTCCAAAATTAAATAGCAGTTTATACGGCTACAAAATAAAAACAGTATTAACTTAAAGTGAACAAGCAGCGCATTTCGTATTAATTATCGTTGATAATTTTTCACTTTTGAGCCTTTTATTGCTTTGCTAGTCTGCACGACTTCGAATTTAGTAATTATAAAAACGTCTTTTTTAGGCAAGGCACACACAATGAAAATAAAATTAGTATCGCTCGCGATTGCAGGTGTTTTAACAACACCGAGTGTTTCAGCAATCGAAGTATTTAAGGATGAAAAAAATACAGTCGCAATTGGCGGTTATATAGATGCGCGAGTAATTAATACTCAAGGTCAAAATGAAGTGGTTAATGGTGCCTCACGAATTAATTTTGATTTTAAACGCCAACTAAAGAATGGCTGGGAAGCAATGGCTTTAGTTGAATGGGGTGTAAACCCTGTTGGCAGTAGCGATATTGTATACAACAACCGTTTTGAATCGATTCAAGACGAATTTTTGTATAACCGGTTAGGCTATGCTGGTTTAAAACACGATAAATACGGCCAAATTACTATTGGTAAACAATGGGGTGCGTGGTTTGACGTAGTATATGCAACTAACTACAGCTATGTTTGGGATGGCAACGCCGCAGGTGTCTATACCTACAACAAAGACGATGGTGCTGTAAATGGTACTGGTCGTGGCGATAAAACATTGCAATACCGTAATAGTTACAGTGATTTTGATTTTAGTGTGCAAACTCAGTTAAAAAACAGCGCTTTTTATACCTGTGATGTAAGTGATATTACAGAATCACAATGCCGGGCTAATTTTGAGTCAGGCGATACTGCTGCGCAACAAGTTGAATTTAACTATACATTTGGCGGTGCAGTAACCTATAACGTGACTAATAAGCTAAAACTGACCGCGGGTATTAACCGCGGCGAGTTTGAATTAACTTATGGCGACGGAACAACCCGCTCTGTTGACGATTTAATTTATGGTGCAGGTGTTATTTGGGGCAATATTGATGCGCCAGGTTTATATGTAGCCGCTAATATCAACAAAAACGAAAACCACGACACAGATAACATTGGTCGCTTAATTGAAGATGCAATTGGTATTGAAACGTTCGTATCGTATCGTTTTGAAAACGACTTTAGACCATTTATTGCCTACAACTTGTTTGATGCAGGTGATGACTACGTAATTCAACCAAACTTTAACGCCGATCCTAATGATGTTTTTAAACGTCAGTTTGCAGTTATGGGTGTTCATTATTTAATTGATGAAAACACCCAGCTGTATCTAGAAGCACGAAAAGATTTTGGTGATTTTGAAAGTGATAATAAACAGCAGCAAGCACAAATGGAACAATCGGAAGATGACGGTATTGCTTTTGGTTTTAGATACGTTCTTTAATGGCCTGTTAAGCTTTCAAGTTTAAATTTGCAAAGTTAAACTGACTAAAGCCCTGCAAAATAGCAGGGCTTTTTTATTGTTCTTGCAGAAGGTTTAACTACTTTTTCTTAAATGCTTTTTTTAACGCACGTGTTCCCTCTTGTGGCCCTAAAATAAGCCACAAAAAGGTAACCCCACCTGGGACTAAAACGGCTTTTAGGATTGGGCCGAGAATAAAAGAATAAAAATAAATAAGTGGAATAAAAAGTACATAACCAATAACACGTTTGATAAACTCCATGTATCACCTTTTGATTAATTGAGCATGCTCATAAATTTAATTGAGCGCGCTCAATCAATCAAGTGCTGATTTAAGCTCAACATCCAACAAAATTATAAAGCATTGAATACTATGAGTAAAAAAGAAAAAACACGGGATAAAGTTTTAGCTTCAGCATGGGAGCTTTTCTTACTACAAGGTTATGACCACACATCGACAAGAGAAATTGCTGTTGCAGCTAATGTGGCAGTTGGTACTGTGTTTAGTCATTTTGAAAATAAAATTGATCTGCTTATGGCAGGTATGCAGCAACAAATTAAAGTTATTATCGAGCAAGCAAAGCAATCAGATACTCAGCGCCCTCCTCGATTGAAATTACGCCACTACGCTCACCCTCTATATTCCTTTTATTGTGAAAACAGTGAATTTAGTAAATTACTAATTAGCGACATTATTTGGCGTGCTGATTTTTTTAAAGCACAAATGGATGAATTTAAAAAACTGCTATTTAGTGAACAACCAGATTTTGATGAAACAAAAGCAAGTGTGATGATGGACTGCTATTTTATGACCCTGATCACAGGCTTAAACGACGAGATACCAAATGCAGAAGCCATGCTGAGACAACTGAGCAACAAAATTGCATTGTTGTAACGTCAATTATAAAAAGCTGGAGTTTAAGTCTGTGTATTACTGAACCATTGATGGAAAACCCGATGTTAGCTGCAATTAAAATGTCTAACTTAGAACATCTAAACAATTACATTGTTGCTTTGTTTAATTTGGTTTTCCTGTTCCTACACAACTCACTTAATAAAACGCGTAGATATAAGTTAAAAAAAACGCCCAATACACGCCAACAATTTCCCCCCTCCCTGATTATATTTTTAAAAAATTCACCTATTGCTAAGACTTGTTTTAAATTAAACAAAGTATGATGTGTTCTTTAGAGTGGATGCTCCACCAGCAGTAAAGCAATAAAAATCAATGCAAACTATATTTAATTGATCACCGTCATTAATTAATCAGAAGGCGTGTTAATTTGCGAGCTCAAGAACGCCGTATAATTTAACAGTGCTTTATCGACACTCAGTGCAGGGTTTTGATTATGTTCAGCATTACTATTAATTGTACTTCCCCACTTAAGCCAGTCGTTTGGATGTTTTGCTAAACTAGTAACTAAATTATTGTATGCACCTAACATTAAAGAGTGCTCTGCCCCACCGACAGTGATATATAAAAATGTCGGTTGTTTTATACAATTTATATTTGTTTTTAAAAATGCATCAAACCGCTTAGTCACTGTCATATCGTCATACCAAGCGGCTGGGCTAAATGCAAAGTAACCATTGAATAACTTTGGTTTAGTATGCAGCGTGTATAAAGTAAAGCTGCCCCCAGCTGAAAATCCGGTCAAAATTCGATTTTCAGTTAATGTGTAGTTGGCCTCTAAATAAGTAAGTAACTCTTGCTCTAGAAAAGCTAAAAACAAATCAGCTTTACCAAAAATTTCAGGCGAACTTTCATGTTTAGGTCGAGGATTTGTATTAACGTCCTTCCTTGCATAAGGTGGCACAAGATCACGATTTCTAGTATCAGTAAAAAACTGATTTGGTATAGCAACTAAAATAGCCTCATTTAATGTACTTTCATGATTTAATGCTTTTAAGGCTTTATCCCAATTAGCTAGATTAAAATTACCATCTGTTTTTATAATAAGTGGATACGCTTTATTTTTGTCAAAACTATCGGGTAACCTTATAAATACTTTTCGTGACTCTTTAAGCACTTTCGAATCTAGGGTTACATCAACAAACTCTGAAACATCATTTTGATAATAGCTAAATCCAGTTATTGCAAGCCCAAATACACTAGCCGTAAGCAACATATTTAAAATAATCGCTTTTTTAATTCTCATGCGCCATCCATTTTAGTTAATTGCTTATGCCATACACCGTTATTAAGTTGCTGGTTAAATACAAAGCCAAGCTTAGTGAGTAAGTTATAACAGCGTACATTTTTACCATGAATTTCTGCGTATAGATGTTCAATGTTTAAAGAGCGATGTATCTCACTGACAAAACCTTTAAGTACTTCATGCATTAAGCCTTGTTGCCAATAAAAAGGATCAAGCTCAAAGCCCAAATAAGCAGTTTTAGTTTGGTTATTAATGTTATACAAACCACAAGTACCAATTAAGTCGCCAGACATATTATGTTCAATCGCAAGCCGAACACCTTCCCCTTGATAATAACTCGATATATCATCTTGAATTAATTGCTTAACATGCTCTTTATTTAGCGGCGTTTTATAATCGTTAAACTCATAAACGAGGGGATTATTTAAAATTGTTAATAGCGCTGCGCCATGTTTGTGGGTAATTAAACGCAAGGTAACGCGGGGTAATTTTATCGTTTTAAACATGCCTATGCCAAATAAAGTAAACGCGCTTTAAATAGCACTTTATAGAACGTCATTATTAACTTACCATATCGTATTCACAAGCATTAATTAAGATAAACTATGAGCGACAATTTTAAAGTAATACAGCCAACTACTACTGTTTACTGCCCAAAACGTGGTGAAGGTTGGACCCTTACCGGCATTACTAATATTGATGAGTTCACATCGGTTATGTTTGATGGCGTACGTTACACCTTACCAGCGAGAGAAATTGTGGAGGAGTTGCTGCCTAACCAATTAGCGCGTGAACAGCAGCAAAGCTAGTCAAGTTGGATGTTATCTTAAGGCTGAAAGTATTTACAGCCTTCTGACTATTATCGCCCAAGTTTTCATTAAAACTAGAACCACTCATTTGCTAATCAATTACTATTCCTTTTTTTTAATTTCCAAATCATCTTTTACACTTAACTGGTGTTGTCCAGGTATTAAGATCATGATTATTATAGCAACAGAAATTAACAAAATTACTCTTAGTAGAGCTGAAGTTATAAAACCTTCTAGCATAATAACTAAAAAAACTAGCGGTACCGCGAAAAATACGCCTAAGTAGCGGTGACGATTTGTGAATTCATATAATGAGCCACATCGAATACATCTATTACGAGTCGACATTAAAGATAGAATAAACCACGATAATGAAATTTTAGCATGGCATTTAAAACACTTTGGTAACATATACAACCAATATTATTAAGAAAAATTAAAGTTACTGAATTTTCAGCTTAGATTTGTGTAAAAGTTCGGTTCACCAACTTTCACTAAAAATTCAAAACGCCTCATCTTCACTGTATACATTTACATTAAGTTCATCGTTATCTTCAAATACGACAAACGAAATAGGCCTGCAACACACTTGGCAGTCTTCTATGTATTGCTCATCAATATCAGCCACATCAATTAATACTTCTATAGATTCGCCACAGTAAGGGCAACTAATTGACTTTTCGGTTAACTGGTTCATATCTTACCTACTATTCGTATGACTGTATGATCTCACTTTAGTAAATAACCCTATATAAAACAATGCTGGTAAAGTGACTTAATAATTCAAATTTAAACAGCATTAGCTAAAATTTTGTTTAACTTAATTAAATCAACTAAGCCATATTGGTCCTGCTGTAAAAAATAATCACATTGCCAACGCTGTGTGCTTTTAGCTGCGTTACTAAATACGCCTGAACCACTCAGAGCCCTACTTTCACTCCAAGGTGGAAACACCCTAAAAGCGGTTTTTCCCTTACGGTTCGTACCTGTAACTATGCCTTTTTTAACTAACAACTCAACCGGAAATATAAATAAACCACTTTGTAAATTTGCTACTTGGTTGTTACTAGAGGTTAATCCATCACTTGAAACCGCCACTAATAAGTAGTCAAACTCATTGGTAAAAGGAATTGGCTTAGAATTACTACAATCCGCTGGGCGTTTCCATAGTGCTAAAAAAGCACCTGGTCTGTCTGGTGTAACTTTAGCTTTTCTGTAAATTATTCGATTATGGTTTATAGTGAATGCATACCCATGGTACTGAGCATTTTGATTATGAGGTATTAACTCATCAGCGTTTGGAAGTTTATACTCTGAGGAAACAAAGTTGTTTTGTAGAACGACTAGCAATTCATCATGCAAATTATCAGTCGTCATTAAACTTTTCATACATAGCATCCGTTTTATATAAAGTAAGTTCAACCCCCCCAGCCACATTGTAATGAAAGAGTTTTTAAAGTTAGCGGGTCTTACTATACAAGTATTTATTCATAACTACAGGTGATAAATTTTATGAAACACACATTAGCGCTAGCATTAACCTCTGTGGGGCTTTTGTTTAGCTCATTAACGTACGCTAAAACCGAACAAGCTATTTTAGCAGGAGGCTGTTTTTGGTGTATGGAAAGTGACTTTGAAAAACTCGAAGGTGTAACCGATGTGATCTCAGGTTTTACTGGCGGTGAAATTAAAAATCCTACTTACAATGGTAATCATCGCGGCCATTACGAAGCCGTTCTGGTTACCTACAACACTGACGTATTAAGCTATCAAGATATTTTAAACCATTACTGGGTTAACATTGATCCTTTTGACGCCAAAGGTCAGTTTTGTGATAAAGGCCCAAGCTACCGTAGCGCAATTTTTGTAGCTAATGAGCAACAACGAAAGCTAGCTCAAAAATCTAAACAAGCTGTTATTAGTGAGTTTACTAAGCAAACAGTGATAACCCCTATTCTTGATGCGAAAACCTTTTACCCGATAAAGGGCAAAGAAAGTTATCATCAAGATTACTATAAAAATAACCCTATTCGTTATAATACCTATCGCTGGCGCTGTGGCCGTGATAGCCGCCTAGAAGACATTTGGGGCGATAGAGTTACCCATTAAGTTTATTAAACCAAAAAGGCTGTAAAAAATGCAGCCTTTTTATTTATTCCCTTATCTCGCTAACTAAAAAAATTAATTTTTCAAGACGGTTAAATAGCTTTCTACAATGACGATTTCTTTTTTATAGGAAATACCATAAACGCCATTTCAAAAACAAAGCCCGCAATAATAAAAATAAATAAGCCAGTAGTGCTACCATACGAATAACACGTAATAGCGGCAATAATTAATGCAGCTAAAATCAACCATTTTATAAATATATTCATCTTTAATACCTTCGGTTCTGTTGATTTATCATGGCAAATTCCATTTAGGTAATCAGATCCTATGCATCATGATTATTCACCAAAAAAGTGTGTCTAGCGTAATTACTAGCTTATTGTTTGTCTATTAAAACGTTATAGTAAAATGTTACGGATTGTTTCTACTGAGTTTTTATTTTCAAAAACGCGCTATTTGTAGAATCTTTAATTACTAATACCTCAAGTAAGTACACCTTCGCTCACAATAATTTATTAAACATTCTAATACAAAGGTAAAATTTTTGTTGCCACAAAAGGGACTAATGGGTACTTTAAATAAATGATTAGTTTTATGAATCTAACCAATAATTAAGTACTAAATACGATTTTATACCTCAAATTTATACAGGAGATTTACCTTGCTTGATATCATCGCGCTTTTTATAAAAGTAAATGATTACAAAACATTTAATGAAGCGTCAGTAAAGTTAAATATTCCTTTGCCCACCTTACAAAGAAAAATAAAAAAACTTGAAGAAGACTTATCTTTAGCGTTGTTTTATCGTGAAAAAGGAAGTTTGCGATTAACTGAGCCTGGAAAAAGCTTTTATAGCCATTGCTTAGCTCACGTAGAGGGTTTACAAAGTACGCTGTGCAATTTTAAGAACTCTAGTGAAAATGAAGTGAGTAAAATTAAATTAATAGCGCCGCAAAACTTTATAAAGAGCGTGTACTTCTCAGGCGTTATAAATCAATTCACCCTACTTTATCCAAATATTAAGATTCATATGATGCTATCAGATGAACGTCTTGATTTAAAAGCCACCGAGTTTGATTTAGCTATTAGAATTGGAAAATTAGATAGCTCACAAAATATATGTAAAGTCATTAACCAAATGAGCTTTGTTTTAGCTTGCTCATCGAGTTTAATTAAGCAATATGGTATGCCAAGTAATTTTAACGATTTGGCTGAACTCCCCCACATATCGTGCTCGCCATTCGAAAATTGGTCTTTTAAAGCAAATAAAAATGAGAAGGTTATTTTTAAACCTCAACCTAACTTTATTTCTAACGATATAGAAATGTGTGCCTTAGCTGCTATTGAAGGAAGAGGTGTTTATTATGGCCCAAAATATTGTTTATTACCTTATATAAAAGATGAAAGCTTGGTTGAAGTATTAACACAGTACACACCCGTTAAGCGAGATGTAAACCTAATATGGCCTGATAAACTAATCCCAAAAAGTACACGCTATCTAATCGATTTTTTAGAGTACTCTCTCAAGGGGATAAAAATGTAGCTACAACAGCACTATTGCCTTAATGATTTTTTGTAATATTTAAGCAACTAATATTTTTGAAAAATCAACTTTCATTTAACACTCTATAAAAATATAGCGAGTTCTTTAGAATCAAAATCGGTCCAAAATTAGATTATTTAATTAGGGCCTAATTAAAATATGATTTTAAAGGATGTAACTTAATGAAAAAAATAATACCTCTATTGCTGTTGTCACACACAAGTTTTGTAAATGCTAATACAACTGCAATTTATCCAGATCAACTTAAAAATGAAAGCTTAGGTGCAGGAGTATGCTCAGCTGATAATAGATTAATTACAAAAGCTGAATCGCAAACTTACAGAAACGACCTTGTAAACAAAATGGGGAAGTGGCAAATAACGGGATTGGCTAACGGCTGGGTCATTATGGGCTCTGGTTACGCAGGTGAAATCAAACAAGGGACTGCTGCAAATTCTTGGTGCTACCCTACCGATCCCATTAATGAAATTCCTACTTTAAGCCCCGTAAAAGTATCGCCTGGCAGTCAAAGCCAAATTGAATGGGACTTAGTAAATCAAAAAGAGGGTTTTATAAAACCCCTTTCATACCTTGCCCATACAATGGGATTTGCGTGGGTTGGTGGAAATCGCTCAAGCTATGTTGGTGAGGACATGGAGGTGTCCAAAACGGGCTCAGGATGGAAAATACAAGGTTACAATGGTGGAAGTTGTGATGGTTACCGATGTGATGAAAAGTCAGCTATTACTGTATCTAACTTTGAATATGTGATGGATAACGAATCATATAAAATAACTGGTGATATTGTTGCTGCTGACAAAGAACTCATTAAAACGCTAACAGTCCCTGCAGTGAATGACACGTCAGCAGCTCAAATGTCAGTCGTTACCATTGAATACGATGCGGCAACCAACTGGTCTAAAACCAATGATTACAGTATTTCTGAGTCTGTTACATTATCTAATACATGGAAGTCTCCCTCTGTTACTGGTGGCTCAGACACTTCGTTATCTGTCACAATAGCAGCAGAGCAAGCATGGGGAACAAGTAATGGCGGCTCTGAAGCTGAGCGAGTTGTGGTACAAGCAAGAACCAATGTGCCAGCATTCACGAAGCTTAATGCAAAGGTCGATTTGTTTAAATCATCAATATCGTATCCTTATTCATTCGATGCTGATATTACCTACGATCTATCTATAAATGGCTTTATGCGGTGGGGAGGCAATGCTTTATTAAGCCACCCAGAAAACAGACCTAATGACACCGCTAATTTTGTGATTGGCCGCTGGGCAGGTCAAGATAAGAGCATTGAATATCAATGGGAACACCGTTACATACCAGGTGAGAATAAAAAATGGGATTGGCCTTGGATGATACAACAAACAAGCTTATCAACAATGCAATACTATTTAAGCCATGTTTTAAGACCTAAGAAAACAACCCTAACAGGTCACTTTTATGCACAAAGCCAATTTGCTGGTAGCGTTTATTTTGGTGATGAAACCCCACTTGTTACTAACCAAAGAAGTAAACGAAGTGTTTCAGCTAGTGATTACTCAAGTGCAGAAAAGTTAAAAAAAGAGTTTGAAGATGCTGGTTTTAAAAATGTAGTTGTTAATATTGAAATGATTGATTTATAACCCCCAAGGGCTTTCATACTGAGAGCCCTATTTCATACATTAAAACTAAAAGTATCATTGCCACACACCTATTTTACTCATCACTTTATTAAATAACACATACAGCTTAAACAACCTCGCCTTTAGTTTATTTAAAAATTATGCTTTGATGCATTAATAAAACTATTAATCTCTTTGGCTCTACTCAACACAAGCTCAGCACAAAGTGGTTATAAACATAAAAATAATAAGAGAAAACAATGACAAAACTTAATAACAATAGCGTAGTTATATTAAGCGCAGTGCGTACCGCTATCGGCAGCTTTGGTGGCAGCCTTAAACATTTCACGCCCGCCGAGCTAGGCACTCTATGTGCGAAAGAAGCACTAGCCAGAGCCAAGCTATCACCCAACCAAGTTGGCTCAACTGTAGTTGGTAAAGTAATTCATAACGGCTCTAAAGACGCATACCTTTCAAGAATCATTGGGCTAGATGCGGGTTTACCTATAAGCAGCCACGCTGTAACGCTTAATCGTTTATGTGGTTCTGGGCTTGAAGCAATCATACAAGCGGCACAACAAATTCAATTAGGTGATGTAGATGCAGCCCTTGCTGGCGGAGCAGAAAGCATGAGTAGCTCTGCCTACACCCTCGAAAGTAACCGCTGGGGGCAAAAAATGGGTAATAGCACTATGGTTGATGAGCTCACCACGACCTTACAAGACCCATGGGATAATAACCCGATGGGAATAACAGCTGAAAACATTGCAGAAAAATATTCAATTAGCCGTCAGCAGCAAGACGAGTACGCAGCAAAAAGCCATCATAAAGCTGCAAAAGCCATTGCTGCAGGTCATTTTAAACAGCAGATTGTGCCAATAGAAATCAAGTCGCGAAAAGGGACGCATATTTTTGACACCGACGAACATGTTCGCGCCGATACCACAGCCGATAAACTTGCATCTTTAAAGCCCTACTTTAAAAAAGATGGCACCGTTACCGCAGCAAGCTCATCAGGTATAAACGATGGTGCAGCCATGTTGGTACTTATGTCAGAGCAAAAAGCAAATGAGCAAGGCTTAAAACCGCTCGCTCGTTTAGTGGGTTATGCCAGAGCAGGCGTTGATCCTACTTTAATGGGTATCGGCCCTATTCCTGCAGTACAACAGGTATTTGAAAAAACCGACTTAACCATCGACGATATGGATGTGATTGAGTCTAACGAGGCCTTTGCAGTACAAGCACTGTGCGTTGCTAACGAGTTAAATTTCCCTGCCCATAAGGTAAACCCGAATGGTGGTGCAATTGCCTTAGGCCACCCTGTTGGCGCAACGGGTGCAATTTTATCAACTAAATGCTTGTACGAACTCAAACGAACTCAAGGCAAATATGGGCTAGTCACAATGTGTATTGGTGGCGGGCAAGGCATAGCAGCCATTTTTGAAGCGCTTTAATGAGTAAAGCTAAATCATTTTTGTAGTAATAAAGTTGATAATTGAATTGGCTAGTCACATAACTAGCCAATTCAATATTTACACCAATTAACTAAAAACGCCAAATAAGTTAAGTACAACGAGTAAAGCGCCAAATAGACCCGAAAGTGTTAATAACCAATAAAAGATACATCCAAGAAATCTATCGAATTTGGTTGTATTTTCAAATAACAACGAAGAGTGCGCATACATAAAAGAAAACTTACTTTTTTCAATTTTAAGTAACCAACGCCTTGGCAAGGAGAATGCTTGAGCAACATTTATAATATCCCAACCACTAATAACCTCTAGACCGAGTATATCTTTTGTTTTAGGGTTTTTTCTTAATTTACGTACGGTCATTTGGCCAAAAACCACATAAAGGATCCCAGAAATAATAGATGACATAATTAATATAGCGACCCAAATTTCTCTATCACTCATAATTTATTAACCTGCTCCATAATATAATCATATATCCCTTCGGCATCTTCTTTTACAATTTCGTTAACTTTCTTACGCCTAATAAAACACCACCAAATGAGATTAAAAATAATATTGGTAAAAACAGTAATGTTTGGGTGTTGTCTATATCTGTAGCTGGGCTGCCAATAACTGCAAGCGTATTAATTAACAGCAGTATTAAGCTTGATTGCAGATAGCCCTTGTAACCTATAGCCCCTGCAAACAACAGCATAATAAATGAACCTGATATTGCAGGCGTAAAAGGTGCCGCAGCGAGTAACATACAAACAAACGAAAATATAACAGCACATCCAATTATTACTTTAAACATAACAACTTCCTTGATAAATGGCTTTAAATCCACCAGCTATTTATAACTGTATTACTAAAAATTGTATTCCCCCTAAGGGCCCAAAACTAATTTTTAGTTTATTAATAACCTCAATATAAAAACTACCTATTCCCAAACTGCCGTTCACAGGGCTCTCCGTCTTTATCACCGTCCATTTTAGTATTTGGGCAATGTTGAATAAAAAATAATGCCTCTGCATACGAGGTCATTTGGCTACAATGTTGGCGGCCATCACAGCGAAATGCTTGCTGTGTTTTAGTAAGTGAGTTTGAACTAGCGGGCATAAATGACTCTAAATTAGCGTTAGTCACTACAGGTGTTTGCTTGGTATTTAAAAAACCGGTTTTATACACGCTAAAGCCAATACTAACAATAATACCAAACGTTATGAGTTTCATTAAAGGTGAGTTCTTACCTGAGGTTTTGCTTAATCTAACCGGCCTTGTTAAAGCTTTTATGTGTGGTTGTGCTAGTACGCCCTCAATACGGCAATTTACAGCTTTAGTTTTACCGTTAGGCTCAGTCGCAACCTCAAAATAGATAATGTCACCCACTTTAGGTTTACGACTCATATGTTTGAGCGACGATATGTGTATAAAGGTATCGTGTTGCAGTGTGCTTGATTTAATAAAGCCAAAGCCTTTATCGTCATTCCACGATTTTAATATTCCTTTGTTCATCCTTGAGTCGTCCATATAAGTATTGTTAATTTTACAGCCAGTACTTTTATCATGATAAAGAAAAATACTCTTTGTGTATGTTTCTTATTTCAAAAAACGATACCACTGTATATAAAAACAGTAGCCACTATTAACCTTACTCTTTATTCAACTATAAGTTACTTGTAAGTGCAAATACGCGTAATGCCGAGCCAGTGCCACCACGTATTTTAAGCGGCGGCACAATGGCAATAAACTCATAGACTTTTTCTTTAGCTAGCTCCTCAAGGAACAAGTTTTCTATTATGTAAATACCGTTATCTGCTAATAACATCATATGTACCGGAAAAACCTGAAATGAGGGTTCTGTAGCAATAGGTGGGCGTTTTTCAAAAGTAAGGGTGTCATTACCCACAACACTTGCACCAGCCTTTATTAAAAACTGTGCACCACTTACACCAACGCCTGCAGCATGTTCTGCAATATATTGCAGTGGGTTATTAGCAAAATATTGCCCCCACCCCGTTCTAATAAACACAGTATCGCCTTTTTTAATTTTTACACCTTGCGATTTTGCTGTTCTTTTTAAATGTGACGCTGTTATGTCAAAATCTGCAGCCAATGGGGTATCGTCACCGTTAATAAAGCGAGCCACATCAAGTAATACCGTTCGGTTACTCAATAAGTTTACAGGATAATGATCAATTCCTAAGTCACTCCCTACACCACTGCGTCCTATTCCTCTACGATCATTGGTCGCTTGCGCCGCATCTACTCCACCATACAGTAAACCATCTCGACCAATATGACCTAACGCATCAATAGTTGGACCTCCATGGTGACCACTCCATTGCATTATTTCGGAGGTGAATGAGAGCTGATTGTTATCACCAAATGTACCACGTGTATCAGCATGGGTTGCATTAAGTGCCATTGAGTATTTTGGGTTAACGGACGCTATTGGGGAATTTTCATCCCAATTATGAGACAGGTCATAGGTTTTGGCATGACTGACAAGAGTAATAAACTCTTCAGTTTGCTTAGATTTACTTAATTCTTTGCTATTGGTCGCTAAGCTCGAACAACTAATTAAAAAAAACATAAACGACATCAACATTGCCAGTCTCATCGTATCTCCTTATCTGTATATGTTTAACACGCTATCCAAAAAAATAGCGACTAAAATAAGCCGCTACATGCATTCTCACAATAAATACTGATCTATATTGTTCTTCTATTATAAGCGATGATTACTAATGGCCTGTTTCATAGCTCATACGAGACGTATTTGTCGTTTCATAGGTCCCATCTTTATACAAAATTAAAGCAGATGCACTATAGCTTCTGTAAGCTCTTACAGTCATATTACACGATGTACCGCCTGTGCAAGATGCATCGCCTTGCCAAATAACTTTGTTAATCGGTTTTGAAATATTCTGTAAATAGTACTTCCCTGTTGTTTGGTTACCAAAACTAAAATCTATGGTAAAGCAGTTTGATCTTCCGTTCATCGAGTTTCCACCTGAACCATTTGGATATACATCGCAAACTAGATCAGTTGCAAAAGCAGAGTTAGCTGTAAGCGCAGCACCACAAATAAATAGTGTTTTTAGTATGTTTTTCATTTTTAATCCTTAAATTTGATTATTATTCGCTCAACCGAGCATTTAAAAATTAGCATATGAAATTAAAAAGTAAACAAAAAAGGTACAAATATTTACAAAAAATTAACCGTTAGAAGTTTTATAAATTTTCGTTAAATCGCTATGGCAGTATAAAACTGGGTTTATGCCTTACATTTAGTTTTGTAAGTCATAGCTATAGTTAATTACTATTCTATTGGTTCTTTTATAACCTATGTATAAAAAACTGTGTATCCGTATATCTCACCTTTCCAAAAGCTAAACAGTCAGTTAGGCAACCTCTTTATTTTCCATCTAAAAAATGAAGTTAATAAAGCCCCCGTTTTTCCTCTCGCACTATTAGTTCTGTTTATTTAACAAGTTCAGGTGTCTAATTTATTTCAACTTAAGTGAAATAATTAAATAGTTTCACCTGTCTTGTATCTTGAGGACCTGTTGATCTTTCAGACTTAAAATTTGTTCAATCTAAGGGGGATTTAATCGCGGTGTGAGATTGTAACCTAGTGGGCTAAGTATAAACCGAGTAACAATGAATAAATTTCCCAGAGGAAGACCCCTTCGGGCAACGCTTGTTTGGTATTTATACTAGGTTATCGCCAATTTATGGGGAATAACCACACCACATAGGCCTTGCTAAAAGATCAAATAGACTGTTGCAAATTTAACCTTTAAAGATAAACAGGCCCAAGAGTGAACGCTAGTTATATAAAGTTTCATATGTTTTGTATTTTCAAAGCTACTGCATCTTTTTAAAGCGTTAAATATAAAATTATAAGAGGTATATAATGGAGTTTACGAATAAACGCACCATCCTAATTTCAGCATCTTTATTGTTGGTATTGGCTATATCACAGGCTATTTTTTCAGCCCTTTACAGTGCTGAAATTAGCTTTTCAAGGCAGTTTGCTTGGGGACTAGAAGCTCTGGTATTTACTTTGCTCGTTGCTTTTGCAGGCTCAGCTATGGTGCAAGCAAAAAACGCTCAACTAGGATGGTCGGCTATTACGTTTAGCGCGGTACTTAACATAGTTCAAGTGAGTATTGGCCTTACGTTATTTTCAACATTTGGCAAAGTTGCAGGCTCAGTAGAAGGAGCACAACCTTTAATTAATGGCGTGGTTGCTTTGTCATTCATGATTTACTACGCAGCCAAAGTATTATTAGGATTAGCGGCACTTGTTTTTGGACTGTCTTATATAGCCAGAGGCGGTAAAGCATTAGGAGGGCTTACAGCTTTTGTAGGCGTGGTTGCAATGTTAGCCAATGCCATTTTAATTACTTTTGGACGTGATGGATTTCTGCCATCAGGTGTTGCAGGTGCCTCTGGTATGATTGCAACATTACTTTTAGCGATATGTTTGATAAGTCTTAACCGTAGAAAAGGTTAAGCCTGACTATCACAAATTGATGTACTCCTTTAAATAAAGTGTAAACATTGGCGGATATTAAATGTTAATCCGTCAGTGTTTTACTTTTTAAGCATTGCAAATAATACATATACTCCCCTAATAACGGTGCAAAGGTAGCTACACCTAAAATAATTAACATTGGGCACACAACTAGCATGAACCAAATACGTTTAATTCCTTTTACAATTAATGCCTTTCATAAAAACTTTCTTTTCCTTAATTTAACTTAGAGATTAGTTAGCTAGTGAGCCACCAGCATTTTATTTCAAAAACAGCTTATAAGATTGCCGCATGAATTTGATGTCTGAAGTCAAGATTTGATCCCTTTGGTTAATATTCATTAAATCTCAAACTTCACTGTTGCACCTCAAGGCTGAGGTTTAATACGACGGCGACTAAAGCAGTCGTATAGTTAAGCGTTAAAATTGTTTCATGTTGAATATCAATTTGAATATACAACATGACCTTCTTTAATGCTTTGCACTATTTTTATATCCTTAATAGTAAGTGGTTCCACTTTTAAAGGGTTGTTACTTAAAATGACGAAATCCGCGAGCTTTCCCTCAGCTAGCGTACCTTTACTTGTTTCTTCAAAGTATTGAATAGCAGCCCATTGCGTTAATGTTTTTAACCCTTCATAAGGCGTTAAACGTTGATCCGGCCCCAATACTTTACCCGAACGCGTAATACGATTAACCGTTGCATCGAGCACTCGCATTGAGTTTGGAAATGTCACAGGGGCATCATGGTGAGAAGTAACCGTTAAACCAGCCTCAACTACATCTCGTGATGGCGAAATATAATCTGCCCTTGGGTGCCCCAAAACAGACTCTACATGCCAATCGCCCCAGTAAAAAGTGTGCATAGGAAACAACGATGGGAGGATCCCTAAATCGACTAAATCCGGGATTTGATCTTTACGTAAAGTCTGGCCGTGAATCATCACGCTACGGTGATCATCATACCCATAACTTTTTTTAGCCACTTTAATAGCTTTAATATATTGGTCAATCGCTGCATCACCATTGGTGTGAGCAATAATCTGCCATTTGTTTTTAAACGCCGTGTTTATATGTTTAATGGCCACCTCATCACTCATGATAGGATAACCTTTATAGTCCAGCGGTTTACCCTCAGGCGGCGTATGATAATGTGATGATAACCAAGCCGTTTTTCCTTGTGGTGAACCATCTAAAGTTAATTTAACACCCCCTATTCGGTATCGATTAACATAACTGCGATCTGAATTATAAAATTCGGGTTTAACAGCTGACTTATTCCAAACAATGTCAGGGTATGAAACAACATCAATGAATAGCGATTTTTCACGAGCTGCTCTTTCTAATGCCGCAGTCGCATCCGCTGTGGTGCGGCCATCTTGAGCTGTTAAATATCCATTTTTAGCATACTCCAGCTGAGCAAGCTCAATGGACCTTTGCTGTACTTCAGCATCAGATTTAGTGGCAACAATAGGCAATAATAGATTAAAAAAAGCCGCTTCTTCAAGCACGCCATTAGGACTATTGTCGGCCAAGCGCCTAATTACACCGCCTTTGGGGTCTTTGGTATCCTTTGTGTAGCCACCCACTTCTAGAGCTTTTGAATTGACACTTGCTAGATGACCCGATTGATGCATTATAAGCACTGGGTATTTAGACGAAATTTTATCTAGAACATCTTTAGTTGGATGTTGTTTTTCGCTAAGCTGCGAATCGTCATACCCATTAGCTAACACCCAACCAAATTTTCCGATAATGAATTTCCCTTCAGCAGACTCCATCCACTTTTTAGTTGTTGTCACTAAACTATTAAAATTTGCACCGGGGCCATCGGGAGGAGGTAATAAATTTGCCAATTGCGCAATTAAACCCGTATTGTACATATGGCTATGGGCATCCAAAAAACCAGGTAAAAGTGTTCTCCCTTGAAGGTCTTTGTTTTGTAGATTGTCAAACTTTTCTCTGGCCTTCGCTAAGCTGCCAAGGTAAACAATCCGCCCTTCTGACTCAACTAAAGCTTCCTCATAATGCGGCTTTTCTCCTTCCATAGTGAGGATATCTCCGCCGTAATATAAAACCGGCTCAGCTGCTAGCGCGCTTGTTCCAAAACAAAATAATACTGATGGTAATAAAAAACGTAATCGCTTTGTCATTTTATCTTCCCTGTAAATATAGCTGTAATAAATTTAGCACATGATGTTTTAAACAAAAACATAAAGTGACACCCATAATTAATATATTAAAATTGTGTCACATAGTTTACTAATCAGCTCGGGAGTAGGCTTCTCATGACTATTAAAACAAGTTTCAGCCTTAACTAAGTAAATATCGTTGTAAAACTTAAATCTCACGCACAGAAATACCCGCTCTATGTAGTTAAAGTAATTATTAGATAAATTAGACTCTATGCGAGTAGTTCTTGCAGTAGTTGATGTTTGCTCGGCGCTGCCAAGCACAAAAAGCGATTACTGAAATACTGGAACCAGCCTAATGCACTTCTACCGATTGATTTAGCCCACCATGTAGAAAAGAAAGCAAATAGAATCAAAGTGAGTGCATTATCTTTGGCTGCTTTTTCTAAGCCTTTTATATCTGAATTGCTTGCTGAATCCATTTGCTCGACGAAATCCAGCCTATTCCGAATCAGTTTAATTTAGTTTTCTAAATCAGTTTAATAGGCTTAGCGTCACTATTTGCAAGTGCATTAAAACTTAAAAATAGTAACAATATCTAAATAAATTTCATGTCCATAATCTTCCTTCAAAACCTAACGCTCTTATTAATTAGCTTGAACATGATATCTATTTGTCATCTTTTTTAGAGTCTTCTTTTTTTTGCATACTAACCCCAAATACTTTTCATAAAAACTTCCTTTTACTTTAAATTTAACTTAGAGATTAATTAGCTAGTGAGCCACCAGCATTTTATTTTAAAGCAGCTTGTAAGATTGCCGCATGAATTTGATGTCTGAAGTCAAGATTTGACCCCTTTGGTTATGTAGGCTGTCCGGCGCCAAAGGCGCGTAGTTGATTGACTTGTTAAGGTTAATCTCCGCAGCCTCTAATTGAAAATTCAGGAGAATCGAAGTCTACGTTCATCAGTAATTCCGTCCCGTACTTTTCTTTAAGGTGATGAAGCATGGGGTTATAAAGCGGTGTCAAGTAACTCTCATTCGGCTTTGAACGTGGAATATTAATGTCTGGAATATAGGCTTTCTGATTTTCTTCTTCACTAATAGGATCTACTAACGCAGCGCCAAATTCACTTACAAGTAAACTGCCCTTAATTTTGCTGTAGTTATCTGAGTAGGTGTTCAGGCAAAGCTGAAAATTAGCATTACCTTGCAGATCTTCGTAGCCAATAACAACACCGTCAATATCATCTTTTCTTCGGTATAGATCTGCATGCCTAAAAAAATAGCATGGTTTTAGAACAGGGTTGGGCTTGTTCATTTCAATAATTTGGGTTCTTCCATACAACGTGTCGATGACTTTATCTGATTTTGTCTTTGTGTTGATATCAACGCAAAATATAAAAATCAATTTATAATTATGATCATGAAAGCTTGAGGATGACCTGAGCTGTTTAGAAGCATGTCTAATTATTGTAGAAATTGTTTCATCCCTTCCTAGCGAAGCTTCTGATATAAACACGTCGCCCCTTGAAAGAGTATCCTCCTTCTTATTTATTTCACTCTCTGAGTCTGATTTTACTTTAGCCTCAATTAGAAAATTATCGCCACCAAATTTAGCCAAGAAATCTGCTTCTTTCCTGTCATTGTTTTCTGGAATTTTCGTGACACTAAAGCCCAATCCCTCCAGCAATTTCTTTGACGTGTCATCTGAATTCAAGGCCATCCTCCTAAGAAACCCTAACGCCGCCATAAGCGGCTATGTAATAGCTTGCTAAAATGTGAAGCAAAGCGGAACCGAGCAAGCTGTTACGTGTCCGTTCTTAATGGCCTTGTTATACCTTTTTAGTGAAAATATCTGCGATTTTTTTAAAGTTTATTCTCACCGCGCCCCATTTAAGCTCTCCTACACTAATTGCACCATTGAGAACTTTCAATTCATCTTGGTTTTTAATACTTTTTAATAACAATAATTCATTATCTTTTTTCTGGTTCTCAAACGCCAAGGAAGATATCGTTGCGTCTTTAAATTGAATCATTGACTCTTTCATTTGAATTTGTAATTTAAAGTTCTCTACTTGATTGGCTAAAAGCTGAAATGTAGCTTCATCAATATGCGAAGTAGTATCCGTTTCACAAGGTAAGTACTCAGAGTATGGAAGAGCAAGGTACTGATAAAAGAGCCTTTCAATTTCCTCTAATAATTCAGGAGCATCAGTTGGAGATACAATTATTGATGTTTTACCTTCTTTAATTTCAGTAGTCACATTTGCGTTTATATTTAATGTGTTAAGTAGCTCACCAAACCAAAGGATATATTGGCTACAGATTACTTCATACTCTTTTGGAAAATTAAATATTTTAACGAACGAGCTTTGCGCATCATTTTTTATTATATTTATGAGCAATTGCTCATAAATATCTTTAGCTTTGCGACTGCTAGATATTACATAGTCTATTAAGCAACCTGCTTCGATATAGATAATAACATTTACCGATGCCCAAGCGTCCGTGGTTTCTTTAAGTATCCTAGTTTTAAACCCAAAAGCTTCCAATTCAGTGCTGTATAGTTCCAAGAACTTGCCTATGACAATAGGTTTATCCCATTTTTCCCAGTCAAATGTTATTGATAACTCGATTTCGACAGGTTCACCATCACGTTGTATATCAACCCAATTTATGATTTCGAAATCATTATTAGTGTAACTAGAAAAAAACTGGAGCCCCATAGGAATTTCAGTTGCGTCACAATGTAAAACCTTGACTGCAAGTTCATCAGTAAAATCTTCAGAATAGTACGCTAATACAGATGAATCTTTATCTTGCTTTTCAATTGTTAGTAATTCAACCCCATCTTCAGAAATGGTTAGGTTATTATTTTCTTCTTTGAATTCAACTTTCACCTAAACCTCCGAAAGGTATAACGCCCTAATAATGGGCAAAAAATTGTTGGCTAAAATGTTGAGGAACGAAAACAGCCAACTGTTTTTTGTCCTTATTAATTAGCTTGTTATATGCCGTTTTATAACTTAACCAAGCAGTTTTTAAGCAAGGTTGCTGCATGAGTAAAGTTATTTAGCTGACCTTTTATTCCATATGCCCATTTGACGCCATGGAAAAAGTTATTTCTAAACCTGTACACAATTGTTAGACACGTTATTAATTGATCTTTTGCATCAGAATTTTCACCTTTAAGTACAGATAGGACTCTTTTAGGATTATCGTTAGGCCGTAAGTGCAAATTATCATAGTGATGATTTGAATTACCCTCATCGATATAGCGATTCTTAAAATAATCTAATTGCTCTTTAAACCAATCTAGCTCTACATCTAAAAGATCTATTTTTTCTGATATTTTTCTAACGGAAGCTCTTTCATCTAATTTTTGTGCTTCAAATAAAGACCATAACAAAGTAAAACGCTGCAATGCCTCATGTTCATTTTGTGATAAATCAGAAACCCCTGGTGCAACCAATTCAATATCGTCTAGATTCATAGTGAGACTCTTCTATGGCATATAGACATAATGACTCCCACACGGTGTTAGCCTCCGCTTTTCGTGGGTTAGCTTAATTCAAAGCCAGAGCCATAATTAGTTTGTCAAATAACTATACAGCAGAGGCTAACATGAATAAACATAGCATACTTTTTATCGGTCTTGATACACATAAAGAATTCAATGAAGTCGCCTATATTGAAGAACATAGAGGCGCTCAACCTGTTCATCTTGGCCAAATTCCCTCTTCAAAAGTGGCCGTTCAAAAGCTTGTTCGTCAGTTCGAATCTAAATACCCTGGCGCAACGCTACACTTTGTTTATGAAGCAGGTCCCTGTGGTTATTGGATTTATCGATTGATTACCAGCCTTGGCCATTGCTGTTATGTGGTTGCCCCGTCTCTTATTCCTAAAAAACCAGGCGAGAAGATTAAAACCGATAAACGTGATGCCCTTAAGCTCACTAAATTACTTAAATCTGAAGATTTAACACCTATTTATGTTCCCGAGCCTGAAGATGAAGCTGTACGTGATTTATCTCGCGCACGCGAAGTAGCCATGAAAGATTTAAAAGATGCTAAATATCAATTAAAAGCACTGCTGCTTCGTAATAATATTAATTACAAAGGCACTGCAAATTGGTCACAAAAGCATTTACGTTGGCTCACTGAGCTTGTGTTGCCACATCCCGCGCAGCACATCGTTTTACAAGAGTTTTTTCACACGATTAATGAACGAATAAGCCGACTTGAACGGCTAGACAATGAGCTAACACATCACGTCCATCAATGGCGATATTACCCTGTAGTAAAAGCAATACAAGCTATGCGTGGTGTTCGTTTGTTGGTCGCCACTGGCGTTGTGGCTGAGCTTGGCGATTTATCGCGATTCGACCATCCCCGCAAATTAATGAGTTACCTCGGTCTTGTACCCAGTGAACACTCGAGTGGTGGCAAACGCCATATTGGCGCCATCACAAAATGCGGGAACGGCCGAGCAAGGCGCCTTCTTGTGGAAGGTGCACATACTTATCGCTATGCAGCAAATATATCCACAGATATGCAAAAACGACAAGAAGGTTTACCAAAGGACATTATTGATATTGCGTGGAAAGCACAGCTTAGGCTCTGCAAGCGATATAAAAAAATGATAGCCAAAGGGAAACACTACAACCTTGTTGTCACTGCAATTGCCCGAGAAATGATTGCGTACATATGGGCCATTGCTAAAGAAGTGGTGCTTACGCCAGTGAATACAAAACTGAGATTGGCAAGAGTACCCGCATGATAAACGAATTAGAGTTAATGCATGGGATCAAGCATCGGGTGTGGCACAACCACCGACGGCGTTAGGATGGCAATGCAGCTAACGCTGCATTGAACCACGAACATAGACTGAAGACAGGTGCCACGACGAAATAAGTAAGGTCTGCTCTGTTACTAGAAATAGTAATAACCAACGAATATCAGCAAGATAACCGACGACATTACTTGCTTCATCCTATGTATTAACTCGCTCTAATTCGAGCTAAAGTAATTATGGCTTAAAAAGTTAGGCAAGGATCAGTGTGCTTAACTTGACAGTGGGAGTCATACCAACGCCTCGTTAAGAGGCAATAAAATAGTTGGCTAAAATTAGCGACGAAGGAGCAAAAGCCAACTGTTTTTTGTGATCTTCACCCGATAAAGTGGACACCGTCCACGTTTCAATTAACTGCCAATTCAAACTCGGCAGGTGATTTATATCCTAAACTCGAATGCAATCTCTGTCTATTGTAAAAATAATTTAGGTAAACCTTTAATTTTGATAATAGTTTACCGCTGCTCTCAAATTTATTTCCTCGAATTAAATCTGCTTTAAGCGAATGAAAGAACGACTCGACTTCTGCGTTGTCAGTACAGCACCCAGGCCTATTCATACTGGCTTTGATGTTTTTGCTAGCCAAATACTTTTGTACAACGTGAGCACGGTATTCTGCGCCTCGGTCAGTGTGAAATAATACACTCTCTGTTGGCTGTCGTTTCTTTATCGCAAGCCTTAGCGCCTTTAACGTAAGGTCTGTTGTTTTGTTTTTACCAAACGCCCAGCCGATTACTCGACGTGAATATAAGTCGATAACCACAGCAAGGTAATGCCAACGAGCGCCGACTTTTAAATACGTAATATCGCCAGACCATTGCTGATTGATCCCCGTGGCCTTTTCACTATCTTTGCGTTTGTTTTCTATCTCTTTATAAAAGAACTTCACCTTCGCCGGTTTGCTGTAAGTCTTAAGGGCTCTGGCTCTTAAACCGTTTTCTCGCATTAAGCGGGCAACACGTTTTTGGCTTGTGTTTATACCTTCTTTTTTTAGCGCATGAAATACGCGTGGGCTACCATAGGTTTGATGATTTACATTGAAAACGTGCTTTATCTTCAACAACATATTAGCATCTGACAGCGCTCTAGCTGACACTGTTCTGTCACGCCAAGCATAAAACCCACTACGCGAAACATTAAGCCAAGAACACAAGTATTTTACACCTAAGGCTTGTCCGAATTTTTGGATGAATCCAAATCGTTCTGATGTACTTCCGCCAGATACCGTTGCCACTTTTTTAGCAGGTCATTCTCCTGCTTAAGACGCTCATTTTCTTTCTTAAGCTTTTGAATGTTATCCAGCTCTTTTTTTGTTGGGAATTTACTCATTGTTTCATTGTTGCTTTGATAGCGCGGTACGTTTTTAAACTTACCTTCTCGATACTCTTTTCGCCAACGACTCAGCATTAACGGATGAATATTTAGCGCCTCGGCAACGTCCTTTGACATGACATCGTCTCGTAAGCTTAGTTCGACTGCTTTGATTTTAAAATTAACTGGGTAAAACCATGTCTTTCTAGGTTGGGTATATCTAGGCATTTTAGCCTCCTCAAAGTAATGAGGAGGTGTCCACTAAAACGGGTGAGGAGCATTGTCCTTTTAAACGACTTGTTAGGTGCTATTTATGATTACCTATAAACAAGCTATAACTCCGACTCCTGATGCAATACCTACGCATAAAAGCACAAAGCCAATTACACCCAGCCAAAACCGTCTATTTATTTGTTTTTCTATAGCATTTTCAATGGCATCGGGAAGCTCTAGAGAAACAAGTTTTCTTACAGGTAAGTACCCAAAAACGAATATAGATGCGGATAGAATAAATAATAAAATAGGAAGTAGCCAAATTGGGCTTACAATACTAGATATTAACGTATCTTTAGGTATGAATAACTTGAGTAAGCCAATATATGCTGGAATAGCAGCAATTGAAAAGCTAATCATAGATTTACAAAATTCACGACCTGTTTCTATTGATTCGCTTAATAATCGACTTCCAGCGTTCAAAATAGCTTCAGTGTGTGGAGTAATAGGTTTTACGTCTTCTACTTCAAAACTTGCCATTAATTAACCACACTTTCTCTAACTATTACATCATTGATTATTTCACCAAACCCATATTCCATTTTGATGACAGCTTGAAATTTAGTTTTCTTATCAGGGCAAACAAAAGCTCGTTTAAATTGCTTTATTTCTCGCAAAGATGTACCCATATCTGACGTCATTTGATAGAGAACAAAAGACCTATCTACATTTATAGAGTACTCGTGTTTTTCCCTGCATAAAGGGCAAGTTATTTTTAGTTTTTCGTCTTCCATTACTACTCCAAAATAATAATTGGCTGCTAAATTGATTTAGCACCTAACAACTTTGTCTACGACATTTGTCGTTTTATAAACCGACAAATGTCCGTATATTACATTGCATTTATCTTAGCCCTCAAATAAACACCTGTAAACAACTAGTTAACTACAGCTCATACTTCATAAATGAAGAGATACCCCAAAATGGTGGAGATCAGTAATATTAGACAAAACACCACTACTGTATAAACAAACAGTATCGCTAAATATGCCATTTTTCGCTTATAAAACATTCAGCTCACTGGCTGGTAATTTAGCTAGGTGGTTTTAATTTTTGCTGCTGTTGATTATGATGTGCGTATTCCCTGCCTTTTTAAATCCATTAAGGTTTTTCAGTCATTTTATTAAGGATTATTTCATGTCTAGCTATAACGAATCTCCAGAGCAAATTGCACAGGCCACTGAGGGTTATGTGATGCAGCAAACCATGTTGCGTATTAAAGATCCAAAACCGTCGCTGGCATTTTATGAAAATGTATTGGGTATGAAGCTGTTAGGAAAGTACGACTTTCCTGGTATGGAGTTTACTTTGTACTTTTTAGGCTATGAGCAAGATATGCCTAAAGGCGATGATAAAGAAAAAACTCAATGGGTGTTTCGCCGCCCTGCGCTGATTGAACTTACCCATAACTGGGGTACTGAAAACGACGACAGCTTTAGCGGTTATCACAGTGGTAATGAAGAACCAAAAGGATTTGGCCATATTGGTATAAGCGTGCCCGATGTATACGCTGCCTGTGAGCGCTTTGCTAAGTACGATGTGGAGTTTGTAAAACAGCCAGATGGCGGCTCAATGAAGGGTCTTGCCTTTATTAAAGACCCTGATGGTTACTGGATTGAAATACTTTCGCCAGAGGGCATTACAGACATTATTCAATCGCAATAAAACCTATTAAACATAAAAAAGCCTGCAAATGCAGGCTTTTTGTTTACAAGTACTGTGAAAAACTTGAATTTTTTAACGTCGTAGTGCATCTATACGTGCATCAAGCGGTGGGTGAGATGAAAACAACTCAGCCATGCCTTTACCACTTGCGATACCAAAGGCCATCATTGAGCCTTCTAATTGCGATGGGTGGTTTTGCTTTAATCGCTCAAGGGCTGAACGCATTTTGTCTGCGCCTACTAACTGAGCTGCACCGTTGTCGGCTGCAAATTCACGTTTGCGGCTGTAATGGGCAACCACCACACTTGCTAGTACACCAAATAATACTTGGAATAACATATCGAATAAGAAGTAAGTCCAGCTGCTGCCGCCCTCTTCTTCATCGCTATTTATAAAATTATCTACAATGCCCGCCAACACTTTTGCGGCAAAAATAACAAAGGTATTAACGACACCTTGAATAAGCGTTAGCGTTACCATGTCGCCATTAGCCACATGCGATACTTCGTGCGCAAGCACAGCTTCGGCTTGATCTTGGCTCATGTTATGTAATAAACCCGTGCTTACCGCCACCAGCGAGTTATTTTTACTCGGGCCGGTTGCAAAAGCGTTCATTTCTGGGCTGTCGTAAATAGCCACTTCAGGCATATTAATACCGGCTTTTTTAGCTTGCGCGGCAACCGTGTTCATTAACCACTGCTCGGTTTCGTTACTTGGTTTTGTAATAACCTGCGCACCGGTTGATTTTTTCGCCATCCATTTCGACATATACAAAGAAATAAATGACCCACCAAAACCAAATACAGCAGCTATTAATAAAATACCACCCAGGCTACGATGGCTTAAGCCCAGCGCACTCATTATGATTGAAAGCACAACACCTAATACCAACATAACCGCGAGGTTAGTTAATAAAAACAAAAATACACGTTTCATACATGGTCTCCAAAAATAACATTTATTGCTGAGCGATTTCTTTTTGTTGATCGGCCATAGCAATTACTGCGTCATGACACACTATGTCATAACGTCAACGCTATTTTGTGACAAACTATGTCATAACGCAAGGGATATTTTTAAAGTTTTATATATATTTAATTAAGTTAAGCTTTTTAGGTTTTTTCTGTTTAACAGTAAAAATGCACTTATAAAAACAATATAATTCAATACGTTATTTTATTTTTATACTATACGCTTTTATATATACCGTGATTCACATTTGCCATATCTGTGGGGAAGCCTCGCTCTTTTGCAAGTACTTGTGCAATTTTACTTATATCTTCATTACAACTGTTCTTAAGGTAGGCCCATTGGTGATGCTTAAGGTGGTTATTACTGTCGTGTTCTGTGCAAATTAAACCAAGCTTTATAAATTCAGCTACTATTTCGTCAGCAGCGATCAAAGTTGATGACGCTTTTACATTTTCGGCTCGTGCGTAGCTAATATGCGAATATAAGCTTACGTCTGCAACGCGCAAGGTGTCGTCTTCGCCTGGGATCTGTTGGCCGCCAAACAAGGCATTGTTTTGCGTATTAGCGTTTTTAAATGCTGGTACAAACTCAGCCACATAATCAATCGCTTTTTGACCACGTGCTTTTAGCACCTGCCGATCCCAACCATTATTTATATAATTCAAGTACTTAGTAGGCAGTTGTGGCTGTGCCGTTTGCTCGACTGTATCTGCTAGGCCATCGTTAAACAAGGTAATTGAGTTAGTCATACCATGAATTTGATAATAGCCATTAGTGTACGGCGTTAATTGTGCCATGCCCTCGGGTGTGCCTCGGTTACCATAAATAATAATTTCGGGTATTTTCCCGCCAGCGCCTTGCCAGTGTGCAATGTATGAGGCTTTAAATTCGACCATACGCTTGGGCTTTACGCCTACCATGTCATCAACAATACCGGTTTGAAAGCCACAGGCGTTTATAAGGTAATCTACTTCTGCTGTTTGGGTCTTGTTGCTTTGGTTGTTTTGATATTCAATTTTCCATTTTGGCATTTGATTTTTAGCACTACTTTGCTCAACTTTGCTGACTTGCTTTACCTCTGTGCTGGTAAGCACGTTAGCGTGTTCGTACTGGGCAAGCGCAAGCTGTGCACTTGCTGATAATCTAAATATATTCCAACCGTATTCTTGAACAACAATAAGTGGGTATTTTACTTTGTTTAAGTTTAAATGCTTAGCAACGGGGATCATCCACTCATCTAGCGTTTTAGGCTCAGTAACCTGCTCTTTTTTACTCAAGGTTATCATTTGCTCATGGCTATAAAGCTGATAGTAATTATCAGGCTCGCCAAGAACTTTATTATTATGATCTTGTTCAATTAAGTCTTTATATGCGTTAGTAAGCTTGTCTAACCTTGGCAGTAAATCATCCGGTGAATCATCATCACGCGTTGGCACAGCAAATACAGTTGGGCGTACATCTATGCTGTAAGGATATAGTCGTAAAATATCAATACATTGTTTAAGTAAATCTATACAGTCTTGATCTGGAATTTCACGGTATAAATTACCACCGGCGTGCAGATGACACATAGGAGGGCCGTCAATAAGTGACTTTTTTTTCTCAAATATAGTCGTTTTTATGCCCAATGCCGCAAGGCGAATCGCAATTGTTGCCCCTGCAGTTCCCCCACCTAAAATACCTACATGGGTTTTAGGCAGAGCACTTTTTGCTAGATCTGATTCGGCCTTAACCTGCGTACTATAAGCGTAGTTCTTAATAAATGGGTGGGTCATGGTATTTGTTATTTCCTTAGTAACAATAGCACTGTGTAATTAGCGTTATATATGCATACAAGGTGTGTATTTCAAGGCGCTAAACATATTTATTAAACCGGTGTATTTAATATATAAACTGCTTTGTATATTTATAAAATTACAAAGCAGTATAGTTTAGGCATTTATAGCAAGTGCAGTAAGCAGGGTTTTATAAATTTGTAATTTAGGGGTTTGCTCGGTATAGGGGCTTATAGCAAGCAACGGGAATGGTAAACGTGTTTTAAGCGAATCTAGATTTGCTTGGTATTCATCCATGGTGAAATCAACTTGGTTAGCAATCCAGCCAATGCAATTAACACCCATACTTTGCATATGTGCTGCAGTGAGTAATGCATGATTAATACAGCCTAGTTTCATCCCTACCACTAATATTACCGGTAGTTGCTCTGCTTTTACCCAGTCGTATAAATATTCGTTATTATTAATTGGCAATGCCCAGCCGCCCGCACCTTCTGTTAGCAGGTAGTCTGCACCTTGTTGCTTCACATTTTTATAAGCGGTACGTAGCTTTTCAACGCTTAGGGTTACTCCCACTTGCTCTGCTGCAATGTGCGGAGCTATGGCGGGCTCAAAAGCAAACGGATTAATTATGTCGTATTTAGCACTCACAGTTGCGCTTTCCATTAGCATTAAGGCATCGGCATTCACAAGCTGTTCAAACGCAAGTTCACACCCTGATGCAATCGGTTTAAAACCTATTGCACGCTGCTTATGTTGGGCGAGTAATTTTAATAGCAAACTAGTTACGTGGGTTTTACCAGCGTCGGTATCGGTACCGGTAATAAAAAATTGCTGCATTGCCTTACCTTTAAATTTTTGCTTTTTCTAATGATAACAATACCACATGGTAAGATACATGGGCTTGGTTGTTTATAAGCGGATACGCCGCACATACTTTTTGTAGCGCCGATTTAGTTAATAGACCAGGGCGTTGGCTTGCTTTATTTTTCGACGTTGCACCAATGGCTTTAATTGAACTAATCGCTTTAAGGGGGCTGGTAAACTCATCGGTATAAATAACCTCTGTCGCGTTATTAATAATAAACCCAGCCCTTTTGACCGATTGGTTTATATTATCGCTACTTAAAAAGTTATTAATGTGGCTATGCGAATCGAGCGTGGCAAACGCCGTTTTTATTTCATGTAGTGAGCCTTCAACCACCATACTTATGTACGCCTGCCCGCCAGGCTTTAAAGCTGAATGTAATGAATACATTAGCATTTCAAAATTAGCCGACCACTGCATCGCAAAATTACTAAATACCACATCAATACTATTTTGTTGAAATGGTAAGTTATCCATGTCGGCGCAAATACGCGGGGCGTTTACTGCACTATTTTTAAGCATGGTAAGGCTTAAATCCATGGCAATTACCTGTTTATATATTCCTTGTAACTCTTCGGTATTCACTAACGGCCCCGCGCCTAAATCAACACAGTGTTTGTGCTTTGTGCTCACATCAAGCTTAATGAGTTTAATTAAATCAATTGCGGCTTGTTTTTGCACATGTGCGTGGGCTACATATTGGCTTGCCGCCGTTGAAAACTTGCGTTGCGTTACCTGCTTTAAACTATTAACAGCTAAACAAGCTAACGGTGACTTTATACGCGAGTTCGTATTTGCAGCGTGTGCGCTTATCATGCAATGGCCTTTTTTAAACAATTTACCAATGTTGTAATATCTTGCTCGGTATGGGCGGCGGTTAAAATAACGCGTAGCCTTGAGGTATTATGCTGCACCGTGGGCGGACGAATAGCGGTTAGCCAAATCCCCTGTTGTTTGAGCTGCTCACAGGCTTTTAAAGTCTGTTCGGCACACCCTAAAACTAAGGGTTGAATGGCAGTGGTCGAATCCATTAAGGCAATTTTGTGCTCATTGGCTAAACGTTTAAATAAAGCAATATTGGCGTTTAATTTTGCTCGCTTGTCGTTAGCATCACGTATGGTTTTAATTCTTGATAATGTATGCGAAGCAATAAAAGGCGACATTGCGGTCGAATAAGTGTAATCGCGGTTAAACTGCAGCATGTAATCAATAAATTCACTCGAACCTAATACACACGCCCCGCTACTTGCCACCGTTTTACCAAAGGTGATCACTAAAATAT
The DNA here is from genome assembly GCF_013394165.1 of Pseudoalteromonas sp. Scap06. Lineage (NCBI taxonomy): Bacteria > Pseudomonadati > Pseudomonadota > Gammaproteobacteria > Alteromonadales > Pseudoalteromonadaceae > Pseudoalteromonas > Pseudoalteromonas sp. Scap06. The sequence continues at coordinate 1,752,299 of NZ_CP041330.1, forward strand.
CTGGCAAATTCTCTGCCGCTATAAGTGGCTCACAGCTCCCCAAACCCGATTTACCCAGTACGCCAAAGCCATGCGCATCGTCTATCATTAACCAGGCGTTATGTGCTTTAGCTAAACTCAGTAACTCAATTAAAGGTGCTTGGTCGCCATCCATCGAGAATACACCCTCACTCACGATCAATTTATACTTAGCATTGGACTTTTCGAGCCGTGAACGTAAATGATTCATGTCGTTATGGTTAAAGCGTACAAGTGCCGCGTTTGCATGCAGTGCACCGTCGATTAAGCTCGCATGATTAAGTTTATCCTGAAAAATCGCACTTTGCTGAGCAATGGCTTTATCTTGAAATAGCGCTTTTATAACACTGCTATTAGCACTAAAGCCCGAATTAAACAGCATGGCATTTTTATAGCCCAACTGAGCACATAAGTATTTTTCGAGCTGTTGCTGCGCACCTTGATAGCCTGTTACTAAAGCAGAGCTATGACTTCCTAGGCTCTGCATGCCATCAAGCAAAGTGGGTTCATCGGCAAAGCCTAGGTAGTCGTTACTGGCAAAGTTAAGATAGCGTTTATTATCAACTATAATTTCACGCGCACTGGCTTGCTCAATAACATAACGCTTGCGGTTAAGCGCGCTTTGCTGGCGCGCTTGTAAATGGCTATTTATAAAATCAAATGACATAGCAATACACAATATTAAGCAGGATAAAACAATTCTGAACTGGCTTTATCGGCCACTTTAGAGGATAACGACGCAGCAACGGCTTCATCTGAATAGTCTTCCGCCGTTTCAGGGTTCATACCCAGCTTTTTAATTAATTGCATATCGGCATCTGCTTCTGGGTTTTCGGTAGTCAGGAGTTTATCACCATAAAAAATGGAATTAGCACCGGCAAAAAAACACATCGATTGCATTTGCTCATTCATTGCGCTGCGCCCTGCCGATAAACGTACATAGCTATGCGGCATCATAATACGCGCGGTGGCAATAGTACGAATAAACTCAAACTGATCTAAGTCGTCTACGTTTTCAAGCGGTGTCCCTTTTACTTTTACTAGCATATTAATAGGGACGCTTTCTGGTTGCTGCGGTAAATTAGCCAATTGCATTAATAACCCATAACGATCGCTGGGTTGCTCACCCATACCGACAATACCGCCAGAACAAACTTTCATACCGGCATCACGCACATGATCAATAGTGTTTAGTCTGTCTGCAAAGGTACGGGTAGATATAATTTGTTCGTAGTATTCAGGTGAGGTATCTAAATTATGATTATAGTAGTCAAGCCCTGCATCACTCAATGCATGGGCTTTTTCATTGGTAAGCTTACCTAGGGTCATACAGGTTTCAAGGCCAAGCTCTTTTACTTCTTTAACCATTTTTGAAATGTACGGCATATCACGGTCTTTAGGATCTGACCACGCAGCGCCCATACAAAAACGGGTTGCACCCTTTTGTTTTGCAAGGCGTGCTTGCTCTACTACTTTTTCTACTTCTAGCAGGCGCTCTCGTTCTAGGTCGGTTTTATAATGACCCGACTGCGGGCAATATTTACAATCTTCAGGGCAAGCACCTGTTTTTATTGATAGTAAAGTAGAAATTTGCACCTGATTAGGATTAAAATTAGCACGGTGTACGGTCGCGGCTTTAAAAAGCAGATCGTTAAACGGCATTTCAAATAAGGCTTTAACCTCGCTATGGGTCCAATCGTGGCGAACTGTTGCAAGCTCCATAATACTCTCTTTTATTTTTTGCTCTTGGTGTTATTGGCTTAGAATACGTATTGCCGTACCATTGTCAACGAAGCTAACTTAATTAAAGTTTACATATGAACACAAAACACACAATAGACCTTGATTTTGACCGAAATCACATTTGGCACCCTTATACATCAATGACTCAACCAATTCCGGTTTATCCTGTTACACACGCCAATCACGACCTTATACACCTAGAAACAGGCGAGAAACTCATTGACGGTATGGCCTCTTGGTGGAGCGCAATACATGGCTACAATCATCCCGTTTTAAATAATGCGATGACAGAGCAAATCAATAAAATGAGCCATGTAATGTTTGGCGGCATTACCCATTACAGCGCAGTGGAGCTTTGTAAAAAGCTAGTAGCAATAACGCCCGAGCATTTAAATAAAGTATTTTTAGCCGACAGCGGCTCGGTAAGTGTTGAAGTAGCGATTAAAATGGCGCTGCAGTATTGGTTAAGCCAAGGCATTAATACTAAACAAAAGTTAATGACTCCGTTTAAGGGCTATCATGGCGATACCTTTGCGGCCATGAGTGTGTGCGATCCGGTTAATTCTATGCATAGCTTGTACTCTGGCTTTTTACCTGAGCATGTATTTGTACCTGCACCTGTTAGCCAATTTCATGACGAGTTTAATCAAGCCGAGGCGGATGAACTAGAACACTATTTTTTAAAACACCACCAGCATGTTGCCGCCTTTATTATTGAACCCATAGTACAAAACGCAGGAGGAATGAACTTTTATCACCCTGAATATTTAGCCTGTGTGCGCAAGTTATGTACTCAATACGATGTATTGCTCATTTGTGATGAAATTGCCACAGGCTTTGGCCGTACAGGTAAAATGTTTGCTGTAGAGCACGCCAATGTACAGCCAGATATACTTTGTATTGGCAAGGCACTCACCGGCGGCACCATGACCTTATCAGCCACGTTAACGACCGATAAAATAGCGATAGGCATTAGCGAAGGTGAAGCCGGTGTTTTGATGCACGGACCTACATTTATGGGCAATCCACTCGCCTGCGCTGTGGCATGTGCCAGTATAGACTTATTGCTTGAACAAGATTGGCAAAAACGAATTTGTGAAGTAAACCAAGCACTTCAACAATTACATCAGTGTGGCTCACTTACTGATGTAGCTAATGTGCGCACTTTAGGTGCAATTGGCGTGGTAGAGCTGACAGATGAGGCAGGAATAGTAGATGTAGCTAAAATACAGGCTTATTTTGTTAGCCAAGGAGTGTGGATACGCCCATTTGGTAAGTTAATTTACTTAATGCCACCGTATATAAGTGACGATGCCAGTATTAAACAGCTTTGCGATGCTATATATAACGCCATAAAGGGTAAACATTACGTATAGATGGTTAATTATTTTAGCCACTAAAGTTAAAATTAAATTGATATTTCTATTTAGTTATTATTCCTCTGTAAAGTTTAGTAAATTTAACCCTTTGGCTTGATTTAGTGTGTTGATCTAAGGGATGTTTAGGGATATGATAATGACTATCATTTACAATAACATTTATGGACTCACTTGCTATGAAAATATTACTTAAGCCTGCCAAGACATTAAGTGCAACTTTTTTACTCGCTTCTGCGATTTTTGCACAACCGGCACTTGCTAACGGCCCAATTGGTGAGCATGTTAATCACCTTCAAGCTAATTTAAAAACCTACAACGAAGACGTTGAGTGGATGGTTTCAAAGGTTGATACCCTAGTAAGCGATTACGAGAAAAAAGGCGCTAAAGCAGTTAACACTGATGACTTAATTGAGTACTGGGAATCGGTTAAATTTCACAGCGCTATAGAAACAAATTACGTTCCTGTGTATGCCTCTATATGGCAAGGTTTGTATGGCATAAAAATGGCTATTGATAACAAAAAGCCAGCCTCAGAAGTACGTTTGCAGCAACAAGCAATGAACAATGCTTTATGGCAAGGCCTAGGCGCAGTTAAGTTAGCGGCTCAGTTTCAACAAAAAGGGTTATTAAAAAGCGTTAAAGCCACAGCAACAAAAGAAATGACGCAAAGCGCGACCATTGACGAAATTAAACACAAATTAGACCGAGTGGTTGCTAAATACGCAGAACGTTTAAGCGATGAAGCAACCAGCATAGTTCACGATACTTACTTGCATTTATTTGAAGGCGTTGAAGGCACACTCATTGAGCAAGACGCTAACTTAGTAGAAGTACTTGAAAAAGACTTTAACGTAACCCTACCGCAGGCTATTTCAGCTAATAAAACAGTAGACCAAGTACGTGACGTAGTTGTTGATATGCAAACTAAGTTAACTCGTGCACAAACGCTAATTGAAAAAGCAGAAAAGTCACGTAAGGATGTATTTTAAGTGGAACGCAGAACCTTTATTCAAGGCTTAGCTGCGTTAGGGATAGCTGGCGCTTTGCCGCTATCGCTTTCACACGCGTTTGCCGCTGATATTGCCAACCCCGTGTCGGTAGATACATTACCTAAACTAAAAGGCGCACTCACCCTTTATTTGGGACGTGGTGAAGGTGGCTTATACGAAAACGTTTTACAAGCCATTCAAAAAAAGAACCCGGATTTAGACCTAGCTATTCGACGCGGCCCAACTGCAGCTTTGGCTAATACGATTGTTGCCGAAGCTAAAGCGGGTGTTAAACGTGCAGACTTATTTTGGGCTGTCGATTCGGGCGCTATTGGTTTAGTAACCGATGCAGGGCTTGCTAAACCTATGCCTAGTGATTTATCTGCACAACTACAACCACAGTTTAGATATGATGAGTGGGCACCTGTAACTGGTCGTATACGTACTTTGCCATTTAATACTGAGCGTTTAACCAAAGAGCAAATTCCAACAAGCATTATGGAAATAGCCGACAGTGATTTAAGTATTGGTTGGGCACCCGCTTATGCTTCTTTTCAATCGTTTGTTACCGCTATGCGAATTTTAGAAGGCGATGATAAAACTGCTAAATGGCTTAAAAAAGTGCAAAAACGCTCAAAAACTTACGCTGGCGAACTCGGTGTAGTAATGGGCGTTGAACGTGGTGAAGTAGATATTGGTTTTGCTAATCACTACTACACGTTACGTTTGAAGTCTGGTAAGCCCGACGCTAAACTCGATCTTGCATTTACAGAGCAAGATGCCGGTTGTTTAGTGAATGCCTCCGGTATTTTATCGCTATCTGACGACCCACTAGCAACTAACTTTATGCGCTATTTACTCAGCGTTGAAGTACAGAGTTATTTAGCGAGCGAAGCGTATGAAATTCCGCTAGTAAATGACATAAAGCAACCTGATGGCTTGCCTAAATTAACCAGTATTTCGCCACCTAAAATAGACTTAACCCAGTTGGCTGACTTACGTCCAACTATTGACTTAATGCGCAGCAGCGGCGTTTTATAATGCGAATACCACCATCTTATCCTATGGCGCTGCTTGCAGCGCTTGTTACCCTTACCCCTATTTTTGTTTTAATAACGCTTGCCAGTGACGCAAGCTCTTTTTTTGATAGCCATAATTTAACCATTTTAGGAAATACCCTGTCGTTAATGGGCTTAACTGTATTAGGCTCAATTTTAATTGGTGTGCCACTGGCGTTTATTAGCGCTTATGTGCAGCTGCCATTTAAAAAGTTTTGGTTAGTAGTATTTGCCGCCCCTTTAGCTATACCAAGTTATATTGGTGCATTTACGCTTTATGCTGCATTTGGCCCTGGTGGTGAAATACATAACTTACTTGGTTTTGAAACCCCTTCTATGTATGGCTTAACTGGCGCCGCCATTGTAATGACCCTATATACCTTCCCGTTTGTAATGATGACAACCCGCTCCTCCCTACTTAGCTTAGATGCGAGCATGGTCAATGCAGCGCGTACATTGGGGATGTCGATGACACAAAGCGTGTTTAAAGTTATTTTGCCCCGTGTTGTAAATGGTATTGCTGCGGGCTCGTTACTCGTTGCCTTATATACGCTATCAGACTTTGGTACACCGGCAATAATGCGTCTAGATACCTTCACTCGCGTTATTTATGTAGAATATAACGCCTTTGAACTGAGCCGTGCGGCTATGCTGTCTATGCAGTTAATGGTGATTGTTGGCTTTTTACTAATGATTGAATCGCAAATTAAAACTGCGTCTGAACGCCAAGGCCGGCCCCTTATTTTATTCCCAAAAAAATGGCAATTAGGCGCGATGTTTGCCACCTTTGCACCAATTTTATTACTTGCTATTGGCTTACCACTCGCAGTATTTACACTTTGGCTAATGCGTGATGGTTTTAGTTCGTTTGATTTTAGTATTGCTTGGCACTCTACTTACGCTTCAGCCATTGCAGCTATTGTTACAGTTATTGTGGCTATTCCTGTAGCGCATGCAGCATTAACTGGAAAAGCAGGTAAAGTAATGGAACGCGTTACTTACTTTGGTTTTGGTATTCCGGGGATTGTTATGGGCACAGCGCTTGTATATGGCGGCTTACAACTGCCATTTTTATATCAAACACTGGGCTTGTTGATCATTGCTTATATGCTACGTTTTTTACCGCTTGCGGTTGGCTCTGTGCGTACCAGCACCGAGCACCTTGATCCAAGCTTAGTAAAATCAGCCCGTGTGTTAGGCGCAAGCCCACGTGAAGCTTTCACACGTATTACTTTACCACTGACTATGCGTGGTATTATTGCAGGGGCCGCTTTAGTCTTTTTAGAGTCGATGCGTGAATTAGAAGCCACACTATTATTGGGTCCAACTGGTTTTGAAACCTTATCTACGTATTTATGGCGTGTTTACGAAGCTGGTTATTTTGGCCGCGCAGCAATACCTGGTTTATTGTTAGTGGTGATTTCGGCGGCGGCTTTAGCTATTATGATGTCTGGCGAGAAACGCAACCAGTTTGAACATTAAGGATTTTATATAAATGCTATCTGTAAGTAAGTTGTCTATAGATTATGGCAGTAATCGTGTTGTTAGTGACTTAAATTTCACTTTAGGTGAAAGCGAAATTTTAATGCTTGTTGGTCCAACAGGTTGTGGTAAAAGTACTATTTTACAAGCCCTAGCTGGGCTTTTACCAATTAGCGAGGGTGAAATTAAAGTTGCTAAATGGACTGCTACACCAAAGTATACTGTAGCCCCTGAAAAACGCAGTGTGGGTATGGTGTTTCAAGACTTTGCGCTGTTTCCCCATTTAACGGTTGAGCAAAATGTGTGTTTTAAACTAAAAGACACAAACCCTGCTGATCATTGGATAAAGCTACTCGGTTTAGATGCGTTTAGACATAAAAAACCAGCGACACTTTCAGGGGGGCAAAAACAGCGTGTTGCATTAGCGCGCACCCTAGCCCACCAGCCAGACTTTGTATTACTTGATGAGCCACTATCAAACTTAGACGCGGCTTTAAAAGACATGCTACGTTGGGACATACGTAATGCGCTTAAAGAAGCCGGCGTACCCGCTATTTGGGTAACGCACGATCAAGAAGAAGCACTTTCGGTGGGCGATCGCGTGGGTGTACTAAAAGGCGGAAAAATACAGCAAATTGATAGCCCAGAGCAATGCTTTAGTGCACCCAACAATCGCTTTGTGGCACGCTTTCTAGGTGAAGCTAGTTTTATAAAAGGAACGCTGAATAACGGCCAAGCACTTACCGATATTGGTAATGTTCCCGCTCATGGTGTTGACTGTGAAAACGGTGAGGTAGAGGTGTTACTTCGTCCAGATGATGTATTATTAGTACAAAGCAGTGTAGGAAATAATGGCGAAGTAATTTGGGTTCGCTTTGAAGGCGGCAGCAGATTATGCGCCATAAAACTAGCCTGTGGTACTGTGGTTACAAGTCGCGTGAGTCATGAAGTAGTGGTAAATCCTGGTGATAACGTACATGTATCGCTTAGTACCTCTCATCCACTGGCGGCATTTAAAAGCTAGCGCTTTATATATTCTACTTTGGAGGAAACTATGAACGGACCAAATCCAAACAATCCATCACCTATGGAAGGGTTTCCTCAAGTATGTTATTTAAAAGACTTTATCACCTCTGCGAATATAGAGGTTGGTGATTATACCTATTACGACGACCCTGATGGCCCTGAAAACTTTGAAAAAAATGTACTTTACCATTTCGATTTTATCGGGGACCGTCTTATCATAGGTAAGTTTTGTGCGATAGCTAAAGACGTTACTTTTATAATGAATGGGGCTAATCATCAAACCTCCGGCTTTTCTACCTATCCATTTTTTATATTTGGCAATGGCTGGGAAAAATCTGCACCTCAACAAGGTGATTTACCTTTTAAAGGTGATACTGAAATAGGTAATGATGTGTGGATAGGTTACAACGCTACTATTATGCCTGGGGTCAAAGTTGCTGATGGTGCCATTATAGCAAGTAAATCTGTGGTAACGTCTGATGTGCCCGCCTATAGCATTGTTGGCGGTAACCCTGCAAAATTGATAAAAAAGCGTTTTGATGATGCGACAATTAATAAACTTTTAGCAATTGCATGGTGGGACTGGAGCAGTGAAAAAATCACCGCTCATTTAGATGCCATTACACACTCTGATATAGACGTATTAGCTAAAATTTAATAATTACCACTCAAACATGTAGGCCATTTTACTAATGGTTTTTAACGGTATGTTATGGCTATTGCGTTTAGCGTATAAGTGTTGCATTGATTTATCTTTCACTTCGCCAACAATCACTTCTTTTACCTGGTAGCCTAAAGCAATGGCTGCTTGTGAATAGGCAATAAATTCCCACTTTTTGATATTGGTGTTATCCACTATTACCAGTTCAATGCCTTGTGCTAAGGCATTAATAAAACGGGCCAAGTTTAAATTATGATATTGCGATAATTTAAACTTATCAAAATGGTACTCACCCTGCTCGTTAACAAAGTAATCATCTGTTGAGCAAATAAAATATTGGCTTTCATCTGCTCCGGAAAGTTCCTCGGCGAGATTTTGCGCATAATATGACTTACCACTGCCTGGTAGCCCTCGTAAAATAAAAACTTGTTTCATAGCATCCATTTTTTATTAATACGTCACTTCGGTTTATTTAGTAATAATGCCACAAATTGATGAAATTTCAGAGCAACAAATGGTAATAGTGGTTATTTAACTGCAAAAATTGGTTAAAAAAACAACGTACCACTAAAAACTTTTAAAGAGTTGCCCACAACAGTTTTTTTATTTTACTTTACTAGGTATTATACAAGGTTCAAGTGCAGTGACCTCAAATGCTAAAAAGCATGAGTAACGCACAGTTAATTTATATAGTTAGGCAACTTATATCATTGGAGTGAAGATGAGCCATTTAGCGATTTCAGAGCTATTAAAAGGCAATGTTGCGGTAGACAGCCAAGTAACCATTAAAGGCTGGATCCGTACACGCCGCGATTCAAAAGCAGGAATATCATTTTTAGCCGTTCATGACGGTTCGTGTTTTGATCCTATTCAAGCGGTAGTTCCTAATTCACTGAATAATTATGATGAAGTTACAAGCTTAACAGCAGGCTGTTCTGTGTCGGTTACCGGTGTATTAGTACAATCAGCAGGACAAGGTCAATCTTTCGAAATTCAAGCTAACTCAGTGACTGTGTTGGGTTGGGTTGAAAACCCAGACACCTACCCAATGTCGGCTAAACGCCACAGCATTGAGTATTTACGCGAACACGCTCACCTTCGCCCTCGCACTAATATGATTGGCGCAGTAACACGTGTCCGTAACTGTTTAGCACAAGCAATCCACCGCTTTTACCATGAGCAAGGGTTTTACTGGATCAGCACGCCAATTATTACTGCAAGTGACTGTGAAGGCGCAGGTGAGATGTTCCGCGTATCAACGCTTGATATGCAAAATCTGCCAATGACAGACAAAGGCGAGATTGATTACAGCGAAGACTTTTTTGGTAAAGAAGCCTTTCTAACGGTATCTGGCCAACTTAATGGTGAAACGTACGCTTCAGCAATGTCAAAAATTTACACCTTTGGCCCAACGTTCCGTGCAGAAAACTCTAATACTTCACGCCACCTTGCTGAATTTTGGATGGTAGAGCCAGAAGTTGCGTTTGCTGATTTAGAAGACATCGCAAAACTGGCTGAAAACATGCTTAAGTACGTGTTTAAAGCCGTATTGGAAGAACGCCGTGACGACATGGAATTTTTCGCATTACGTGTTGAAAAAACAGCCATTAGCCGTTTAGAAGAATTTGTTGAAAAAGACTTTGCCCAAGTTGACTACACCGACGCTGTAGAGATTTTAAAAGCGTGTGGCAAGAAATTTGAGTACGACGTTGAATGGGGTGTAGATTTACAGTCTGAGCACGAGCGCTACCTAGCTGAAGAACACTTTAAAGCACCGGTTGTTATTAAAAACTACCCGCGTGATATTAAAGCATTCTACATGCGCCAAAACGAAGACGGCAAAACTGTTGCTGCTATGGACGTAGTAGCACCAGGTATTGGTGAGATCATTGGTGGTTCACAACGTGAAGAGCGTCTTGATGTATTAGATGCACGCCTTGAAGAGATGGGCTTAAACAAAGAAGACTACAGCTGGTACCGCGATCTACGTAAATACGGTAGCGTGCCACACTCTGGCTTTGGTTTAGGGTTTGAGCGCTTAGTTGCTTATGTTACCGGTATGGGTAACGTACGTGATGTAATTGCGTTCCCACGTACTAAAGGCAGCGCAACTTACTAAGCTAAGCTTTGTAACGTTAAATAAAAAAACCAACCCGCGGGTTGGTTTTTTATTGTCTGATATATTAATTTGCATAAATACTTGAACAATTTGCCTCCCGCTTAGGGAAGCAAATTGTTATAAATACTAAATCTTTATAAATATTTTTCGTTTATAAAGCATATTCGAAATTACCCAAAAGCCAATAACATGCAATAAAGCAAAGGTGAACGATGCCAATTTAGCGCTCATAACTAAGGCGAGTTGCTGATACATCCAATCCCCTAAGTTTAGCTCTCCAATATTAATCAGTGAATAGCTCAGTACCCACACAGCCGATAATACATATATAAACAGTGGGTTTGATCCATACACAATTAATGGATTAACAAGACGCTCAGGTTTAACAATGTCACAAAGCCAAACAAAAAATGCCAACACAAAACAAGCAATCCCGGATGTGTAAATAACAAAGCTACTGGTCCAAAGTGATTTATTAATTGGCATAACCATTGAGGTTAATTGCCCGATAACAACTGCAACTACACCAATAACTAATAAACGCTTAATGCTTGTCCACTGGCTACTTGTGCTCGTTAACAGGCGGGTCACTTCAAAACCAAACAAGACACTCACCACAGAGGGTAACGTACTGATCAGCCCTTCTGGATCAAATGCTAGCCCTTTGCCTTGCCATAAATGCGACTCACCTAGTACGGCAATATCAACCGCTCTAACTAGGTTATGTTCGAGTGTATAAGCGTTTTCAGCGCCAACGCTTAACAGTAATAACCAATAAGCAACTAAGATAATAACCGATAGCGTTAACACCCCTCGCCTATTTAAAAACAACACACAGATAGACGCTAAAATATAGGCTATCCCTATACGTTGCAGTACACCTAATATTCTCAAGTTTTCAATATTGGTAGTAAAGGGATAAATATTTAAAGCTAGACCAATGGCAAATATAATTGCTCCACGTTTAACTAGTCTTAATACTTGGCTAGCACTGGCTGCACTGTTCGTTTTTTTGAACGAAAAAAACATCGCAGAGCCAATAATAAACATAAAAAACGGAAAAATTACATCTGTAGGGGTACAGCCATGCCAATCTGCATGAAGTAAAGGGGCATACACATGGGACCACGATCCCGGAGTGTTTACCAGTATCATTAACGCTATGGTTAGCCCACGCATAGCATCAAGTGCTTTATACCTTGTCATTTTGGCTCCTATTTAATAATTTGTATTTCTACAAATGACAACGCTGTCACTTTGTAGTAAAAAAACTTAAATCGCAAGTAATTTAGATAAGTGGAGTTGTTGAATTAAAAAAGCCGCAGAATCAATAATGAAACGGCGGCTTTAAATCAGAATTTGTTACTTTAGGAGCGGTTTATTGCTTTCCTTTATAGTGCTTGCTCTAACTGTGGTAAAACATCAAATAAGTCAGCAACTAAACCGTAATCAGCTACTTGGAATATTGGCGCATCAGGGTCTTTATTAATGGCAACAATAACTTTTGAATCTTTCATACCTGCAAGATGCTGAATGGCACCACTAATACCCACAGCAATATATAAATTAGGCGCGACAATTTTACCTGTTTGCCCTACTTGCATATCGTTAGGCACAAAGCCCGCGTCAACCGCTGCACGTGATGCACCAATAGCGGCACCGAGTTTATCGGCAATGCCATTTAATAATGCAAAATTTTCACCATTTTGCATACCACGACCACCCGAAATAACCACATCTGCAGCCGTTAGCTCTGGACGCTCTGATTCAGTTTGTTCAACACTAACAAAACTGCTTAACTGTGAATCAGAGACTGCATCTACAGCGGTTACATTAGCTGGAGCTTGCTCGCCTTGTAAATCAAAGCTACTTGCACGTACTGTGATCACTTTTTTACTATCGAGCGATTTAACCGTTGCAATAGCATTACCCGCGTAAATTGGACGTTTAAATGTATCAGCGTCAATTACATCAATAATTTCTGAAATTTGCGCTACATCTAATAATGCGGCAACACGCGGCATAAAGTTTTTACCTGTAGTAGTTGCACTTGCCATAATATGGCTGTAACTATCTGCAAGTGATAACACTAGATCTGTCATGCTTTCAGCAATTTGATGCTCATAAACTGCATTATCAGCAAGTAAAACATTCGCAACACCCTCAATGCTCGCGAGTGACTCACTCATGGCGCCAAGGTTTATGCCTGCTAATAATACATCTACGTCAAAGCCTAATTTTTTAGCGGCATTAATCGTTTTTGAGGTTTCTGGTTTTAAGGCACCGTTATCGTGCTCTGCAATTACAAGAGTTTTCATTTAAATCACCTTTGCCTCTGTTTTAAGTTTTTCTACAAGCTGTGCAACATCTTCAACAATAATCCCGCCGCTACGTTTTGCTGGCTCTTCTACACTGACCAATTCAATACGCGGGGCTAAATCTACACCTAGCGAATCAGCCGCAATAACTTCTAACGGTTTGCGTTTGGCTTTCATAATATTAGGTAGCGACGCATAACGTGGCTCATTCAAACGTAAATCTGTGGTGACTATTGCGGGTAAATTAAGTGCAACGGTTTGTAAACCGCCATCGACTTCACGAGTGACATTTACTTTGTCATTTTCAATAACCACTTTAGAAGCAAACGTACCTTGACCACGGTTAGTCAGCGCCGCTAGCATTTGACCTGTTTGATTATTATCAGAATCGATTGACTGTTTTCCTAAAATAACCAGTTCAGGCGATTCTTGTTCAACTACTTTGGCAAGCAATTTTGCTATATGTAAAGACTCTAAGTTTTCTTCTGTTTCAACATGAATCGCTTTATCTGCGCCCAAAGCCAGTGCTGTGCGTAATTGTTCTTGAGATGCTTTAGCGCCAATAGTAACAACAACTACTTCAGTTGCAGTACCCGCTTCTTTTAAACGAATCGCTTCTTCTACAGCAATTTCACAAAATGGGTTCATGGCCATTTTAACGTTAGTTAAATCAACACCGCTGTTGTCAGGTTTAACGCGAGCTTTTACGTTGTAGTCGATCACTCTTTTTATTGGTACGAGAACTTTCATAGGGACTCCATAATTATTTAAACCTATAAGCTAACGTCTACGTCAACCTATTTATTTTATGAAATCAGACTACTTCCTGTTGACGTAAACGTCAACCTAAAATAACCTTAAACTATTCACAACCTGTAACGATTAATTTGCATAACAAAGAAACAGGTTGCTTAGCTTACTTTTTGCCAAATAATGCAAAGGTGAGTCCGTCATAGATAAAGAGGTTATTATGATTGAACGCGAAACCATGGAATTTGATGTTGTAGTTGTAGGGGCAGGTCCAGCGGGGCTTTCAACAGCAATTAAACTCGCGCAGCAAGCACAAGAAAAACAACAAGAGTGCATGATATGTGTAGTTGAAAAAGGCTCAGAAGTTGGTGCACATGTATTATCAGGTGCCGTTTTTGAAACCAAAGCACTTGACGAATTACTGCCAAATTGGCAGGAACTCGGCGCTCCTGTTTCGACTAAAGTGGTAAATGATGAGATTTACTGGTTTAACAACGAACATAAAGCAACCTCAATTCCTCACTTTGCTACACCAAATACATTTCATAACAAGGGTAACTACATTGTTTCTATGGGTAATGTATGTCGCTGGTTAGCAGAGCAAGCAGAAAACCTTGGAGTAGAAATATTTCCAGGCTTTAGTGCGCATTCAGTCATTATTGAAGATGATGTTGTAAAAGGCATCATTACTGGCGATATGGGTGTAGATAAAAATGGCAATGAAAAAGACGGTTACATGCCAGGTATGGAGCTACGCGCTAAGTACACAGTATTTGCTGAGGGCTGTCGCGGTCATCTAGGTAAGCAACTGATCAATCAGTTTGCTTTAGACGATGAAAGTTCACCACAGCATTATGGTTTAGGTTTTAAAGAAATTTGGCAAGTTGATGAATCTAAACATCAATTGGGTAAAGTTGTACACGGAACTGGTTGGCCATTAAGCGGTGACACTGGCGGTGGCGCCTTTATGTATCACAGCGAAAACAACCAAGTGGTTGTGGGGTTAATTGTTGATTTAAATTACTCTAACCCACACTTAAGCCCGTTTGATGAATTTCAACGATTAAAACATCACCCTATTTTCAAAAATACGCTTGAAGGTGGAGAACGCATTGCTTACGGTGCACGTGCTATTGCAAAAGGCGGTTTACATTCATTACCAAAAATGCATTTCCCAGGTGGTTTATTAGTAGGTTGTGACGCTGGCACGCTTAATTTTGCAAAAATTAAAGGCAATCATACGGCTATGAAATCAGGCATGATAGCCGCTGAAGTTATTTTTAATGCGCTACAAAACGATTTAGCTAATAATGATTTAACCCAGTACACCGCTGAGTTTAAAAAGTCATGGGCGTATAAAGAGCTGTATCAGTCTCGTAATTTTGGCCCTGCTATGCATACCTTAGGTAAATTTGCAGGCGGCGCATATAACACGCTTGATCAAAATATATTTAAGGGTGCCCTACCGTTTAGCTTTAAAGATAACGTACCTGACCATGCAACTTTAAAAGACGCTAACCAAGCTGAAAAAATTAACTACCCTAAGCCTGATGGCAAACTCAGTTTTGATAAGCTTTCTTCGGTATTTTTATCTAATACTAATCATGAAGAATCGCAGCCGTGTCACTTAAAACTAAAAGATGCATCAATTCCGATTAACGTTAACTTAGTTAAATTTGACGAGCCAGCACAGCGCTACTGCCCTGCCGGCGTTTACGAAGTACAAGAAGTAGAAGGCGAGCAATCCTTTGTGATCAACGCGCAAAACTGTGTGCATTGTAAAACCTGTGATATTAAAGATCCGAGCCAAAATATTACCTGGGTAACTCCCGAAGGTGCTGGTGGCCCTAACTATCCCAATATGTAACAACCTTTCTATAGAAATTATAAACTTATCCTAAATTGCAGGGGCTTCGGCCCCTTTTTTGCGCTATGCTGTTAAGTAATATGAATGAATGAGAGTGTGTTATGGCGTCGTCGAGTGTAATTTTTCGTTTTTTAGCAGAACCAACCGATGTAAATTTTGGTGGTAAGGTGCATGGCGGTGTGGTCATGAAGTGGATTGACCAAGCGGGTTATGCCTGTGCTGCGGGCTGGAGCGGCCACTACTGTGTAACGGTATCGGTTGCAGGCGTTAAGTTTAGCCGCCCTATCTTAGTTGGCCAAATTGTTGAGGTTGAAGCAAAAATTGCACACACCGGCAAAACCAGCATGCAAATTTTTATTCAAGTTCGCTGTGGCGACCCGAAAACGCAAAACCTAGTTGAAACCAATCACTGTGTTATTAGCTTTGTTGCTATGGATGAAACGGGTTACCCTGTGGCGGTACCAGAATTTAAATCGGTTACCGACGAAGACAAAAAGCTTGAGAACTACGCAATTAAAATGAAGCAAATAGCCATAGAAACAGAAAACTTATTAGATAAAGTTTAATTTAGTTGCTTTTATAGGTATGTAGAAACTACAACAACTTGTAAAAGCTACAATTTTTAATTTTTATGGATTAACTGCACGCTGAACACCTGATTGTTTTGCGTGCCAAAAAAAACAAAACAGCTCAACAAACACACATAAAGGCCAGATATTATGCGAAATAATACTTGGCACGCTCACTGCAATTAGTAAATCGACGTTTGATGAAATAATTCATCGATATTACTTTTTAAAGGAGCTATATAATGATTAAAACACTTTCTCTTTCTGCACTTGCTTTAGCAACACTGGGTTTTAATTCAGCGGCACAAGCTGATGTTACCGACATGGACTCTCCGCGTATTTACACTGGTATTGGTTATGGCCAATATTCATTTCAGTTTGAAGATAGCGAAAACGACACCGACTTTGATGACGACGCGCAAATGTTAAAAGGTTACATTGGTACCCAATTTAATGAACATTTAAGTCTTGAGGTTGCCTATCTAAATTTTGATGAAGTGAGTGATATAGACAGCAAAGCTGAAATTGATGGCGTATCGTTAGCAGCACGTTTTGCAGCGCCGATCACTGAAGACTTTTCTGTTTATGCAAAAGGTGGTTGGTTTGAATGGGATGCAGACGTTACTCAAGAACTACCGGTTGGCAGCATCAGCGCATCTCAAGATGGCGGCGACGTGTTTTACGGTGCAGGTATTGAATATGCATTTACAACCAACATGCAAGTGCGTTTAGAGTATGAGCGTTACGAATTAGAAGATGACATTGATCCAGAAATGGATGTTGCGTCAGTATCATTCCAATACATGTTTTAATAATAGCTCAATTATTAAAACGTTAGGTAAGGCTATTTTTAGCCTTACCTTTTTTATTTTACATTTAAACCTATCAGTCTAAAAATACCCCCCCCAAATTAAGCTAATGCCAGCAACGTCAATAAAAGGTAGAATAACGCTCTATTTTTTCTATAACCGAGCATTATGAGCGATTATCAAATTTCGGCTATTGGCCATATTCAATCTCCGTATAAACAAAAATTTGCCATTCCTAGGCAACCTAGATTAGTACCCGAGGCTAAAGCCAAACTGATTTTTGCCAAAGAATTTAATCGTGAAGAGTTTGTTCGCGGATTAGATGAATTTAGCCATATTTGGCTGTTATTTCGTTTTCATGAAACTGCTGATAAAGGCTATTCAGCAATGGTTCGCCCGCCGCGCCTTGGCGGTAATGAGCGTAAAGGCGTATTTGCTACTCGTGCTACTTTTCGTCCAAATGCTATTGGCATGAGTGCAGTAAAGTTAGAGGGAATTGAGTATAAAAACGGCCAGTTGGCGTTATTGCTCGCCGGTATTGATTTACTTGATGGCACACCCATCGTAGATATAAAACCTTATTTACCCTATTCAGACTCATTACCCGATGCAAGCGCTGGATTTGCCGATACGCGCCCAGAGACTCAAATGAGTGTTGAATTTAGCCAGCAAGCTTTAGAATTTATAAATAAACAAAGCCACTACCCTGAGCTACAAGCGTTTATTAGTAATGTGCTAAAACAAGATCCACGCCCTGCCTACAAAAAGCAAAAACAAGGCGTGCAAAGCTATGGTATGAATTTGTATGAATACAACATTACTTGGCAAGTGACTGATTCTCATCACCTGGTTACTCATATAGAGCTCAGTTAAGCTAACTTTAAAGCCCTGCTATGGCTATAAAATTCGATAAAAAATCACTTAGCGCTTTAGTGTCAATGCAACCGCTGGTAAACTGAGCGCCTTAATTAAAAGAACATATCACTCTATTTCGGAAAAAACATGCGTACTAGTCAATATATACTCGCTACACTTAAAGAAACGCCATCCGATGCGGAAATTGTCTCGCATCAATTAATGCTTAGAGCCGGAATGATCCGTCGCGTCGCTTCGGGTTTATACACTTGGCTTCCCTCTGGCTTACGTGTGCTAAGAAAAGTAGAAAACATAGTACGCGAAGAAATGGATAAAGCCGGCGCAATTGAAATGCTTATGCCTGTTATTCAGCCTGCTGATTTATGGGAAGAGTCTGGCCGCTGGAGTGAGTTCGGTCCTGAATTAATGCGCTTTACCGACCGTCATAATCGTGAATTTGCCATGGGCCCTACCCATGAAGAAGTGATCACCGATTTTGTTCGTAAAGAAATTAACAGCTACAAACAACTACCAATTACTTTGTACCAAGTACAAACTAAAGTACGTGACGAACGCCGCCCACGTTTTGGTGTTATGCGTGCCCGTGAATTTACTATGAAAGATGCCTACTCATTCCATTTAACCGATGAATGTTTAGATGCAACGTATCAAGTTATGCACAAAGCCTACTGTAATATTTTTGAACGTTTAGGCTTAGATTACCGTCCAGTAATTGCAGATACAGGCTCTATTGGCGGTAGTGTATCGCATGAGTTCCATGTACTTGCTGAATCTGGCGAAGACGCCATTGCTTTTAGTGATGCCAGCGACTACGCCGCTAATATTGAAAAAGCCGAAGCATTAGCGCCAACTGAAGCGCGCCCACAAGCAAGCAAAGAGTTAAAAGCATTCCCAACGCCTGATGCAAAAACAATTAATGAGCTTAAAAAACACTATGGCGTAAAACCCCATCGCGGTGTTAAAACATTAGTGGTTTATGGTACTCCTAATGAAGACGGCGTACGCGGGCTTGTTGCATTAGTACTGCGTGGCGATCATGAACTTAATGAACTCAAAGCTGAAAAGCACCCATTGGTTGATTCTCCACTTGAAATGGCAACCGAAGCAGATATTGTTGCTGCCATTGGCGCAAAACCAGGCTCTTTAGGGCCTGTTGGCTTAAACATGCCTATTATTGTTGATAGAACAGCGAATGTAATGGCTGATTTTGTAGCCGGTGCCAACAAAGATGATGAGCACTTTAGTGGCATTAACTGGGATCGCGACGTAACAAACTACGAAGTTGCTGATATCCGTAATATTGTAGAAGGCGATCCTAGCCCGTGTGGTCAAGGCACGTTGCAAATTAAACGCGGTATTGAAGTGGGTCATATTTTCCAACTAGGTACTAAGTACTCAGAAGCATTAAAAGCAGGTGTACTGAGCGAATCAGGTAAAAACCAAATAATGACTATGGGTTGTTATGGAATTGGTGTATCACGTATTGTTGCTGCAGCTATTGAGCAAAATAACGACCAATACGGTATTACATGGCCTAAAGCTATCGCGCCTTTCGATTTAGCAATTGTGCCAATGAATATGCATAAATCGCATCGTATTCCTGATATTGCTAATAACCTCTATCAAGGTTTAAAAGATGCAGGTTTGGACGTGTTATTTGATGACCGTAAAGAGCGCCCTGGTGTTATGTTTAACGACATGGAATTACTTGGTGTACCTTACACACTTGTTATTGGTGAGCGTAACCTTGATGAGAATAAGGTAGAACTTAAAAACCGTCGCACCGGTGAAAAACTTATGATAGATATTGATAGCGCGATTGAAACTATTAAAGCGCAATTTAAATCATAAATAATAATCTAATTAAAAAACCGCTGTATGGTTTTTCATACAGCGGTTTTTTTATTAATAGCTTATAAACCAAGGTTCGCTTATCTAGTACTAGATAAACACTAAAGCTAAGCATATAGCACTCTCTCTTAATGATAATTTATAAAAAAAGGTCGCTGTGCGACCTTTTTTTATACTTTGCAATTAAAATGGTTATCTAAACAACACGTCTTCGCGGTTAAACCATTTAACACAAAATGCTAGTAGCGCCCCAGCTATCAGTGCCGTAGCCAAAAATATCAATCCCACCAGCGTGTAATCGACTGTGCCTTTAATAATTTCTTTAATCGCTAAGGCGACGTTAGTAACCGGAATAAAGGCTGTTTTAGTAGTAAGTTCCATATTAGGCATAACAGAAATAACAATTGGGAAAAACACCACTATACTTAACGGCGTCATGTAATTTTGTGCTTCTTTAAACGAACGTGCATAAATTGATATAGCCAATGCTAATGCAGAAAAAATGGCTGCAACTGGCAATAGTAATACAAAAATCATTAGCAAGTCTGTAATGCCTAAAGTGCTAAACGCAGCTTTAATAAACTCTAGATCAGCAAATGCCAGTGCTAAGGCTATCCACCCACCCATACTAATCACCGTAATAGTAGTTGATGCGATTGAAGTAGTGAGTAGAGTAATAAATTTACCCAATACGAGCTCGGTACGAGTAATTGGTGTAAGTAGTAAGGTTTCTAACGTGCCACGTTCTTTTTCACCAGCGCCTAAATCAATTGCTGGGTAACTTGCCCCCATTAGCACTAACGGGATAAGTAAATAAGGTAAAAGCCCACCCATCTTTTCACCTAAGTTTTCACGTTTGTCTGCAGTATCAACTTTAACCACATTAATTGGCTTTAAGATAGATTGTTGTGCGCTTTTATCAATACCAAAGCTTAATAGTTTGCTTTCTTGAAGTGTATCGCTGTACTCTTTAGCAAGCTCTTTTACACGCTCAAATAAGAAGTTAATTGATTTTGAATCATTAAATACAACTTGCCATTCACTTTGCTTTTTATCATCTAATGTTTGCACTGCATCGCTTGGTAAGTATATGCCCATGTCGATATCGCCAGCAGTTACGCCTGCTTTTAGCTCCTCAACACTATTGAAGGTTTTATCGCCTTTATATAACTCAAAGCTTTTATGATAAAACACTTTATCAGTAAATTCTGGGGCAAAGTCGCCATTGATAATCGCATAAGTATTCACTTTTTGCTCTGCATCAAGCGCGGCTTGCGAAGAAATAAACGCAACCACAGCAAATAACAACGGAAAAACCACAATCGGAAATACTACCACGAACAACAAGGTTTTTTTATCGCGTAGCAGCTCGGTTAATTCCTTTTTAAAAACTTCAAACATCTTGCTTCTCCGTTAATATGTTCATAAACGCTTGGTTTAATTCTTCGCTGTTACCCGCTTGTTTAAATTCAGCGAGGGTGCCATCAAAACAACTTACACCTTCATTAATAACCGCTACACGGTCACATAAAAGCGCAACTTCATCTAAATGGTGCGTAGAAAAAATAACAGGAGTGCCTTGTGCTTTTAAGCCTTTAATAAAGTTAATCACTGTTTGCGTGGTCATAATATCAAGCCCGGTAGTTGGCTCATCAAGAATAACCACGTCTGGGTGATGCACCACAGCACGCGCAATGTTGGCTTTTTGCTTCATACCGGTTGATAAGTTTTCAGCACGCTTATCAATAAATTTATGCATATCGAGTAAGGTAAATAATTCTTCACAGCGTGCCTTGATTGCCTGCTTGCTCATGCCATGTAGCTTTGCAAAATATTCGATATTTTCTTTTACCGTTAAACGGCCATATAAACCAGTAGAGCCAGACAAAAACCCGATAGATTTACGCCCAATGAGTGGCTTTTTAATTATGTCATTTCCAGCAATAGTAATACTGCCATCATCCGGTTTTAATGCGGTTGAAATCATTCTTAAGGTGGTGGTTTTACCCGCGCCATTAGGCCCTAACAACCCTAATACTTCGCCTTTTGCACAGCTAAAGCTGACATTTTTTACTGAATGAAAAAAGTCTTTATCTTCGCGTGGGTCTACTTCATCTATTTTATTTTTTTTATGATCTTTAGTGAGCTTAAACTTCTTCTTAAGCGCGGTGACTTCTATCATTTTCGTGTCCTTCGTTTCGGTCTAAAATAGTCCGTGTTGTCGTAAAATGATGAATTGTTATTCTCCTCACACCAACCAGGAACACCTAATAAGGGTAAGGGTGAAAGCTGTTTATTATCGGCTAAACAATCATCATTTTTAATCATCTCATAAAGTTGCTTATCTAGGTACTGATATTGCTTTACTAAATCTTTACAAAATATTTCATCGGGTACATTCACAAATAATGCTTTGCCTGTGAGCCCAATATAAGGTTTGGTCAACATTTCGTAATTAGCGTGGCCAAACATGAATGGCGCTATAGTTTTACCCCACTGCTCTCTATGCATTATAAATGCTGTTTTCCATTGGTGGTCTCTTAAGCATGCTTTCCAATTTGAATCACTAATAGCTAAAACTACGCCACACTCGTCAAACAGGGTTAATGCGTTACGATGTTTACTGCGTTGTTTTAAACCATGCACTGCTATTTCATCTACATGACGCTGATTGATTAGGGCTTTTGTTTTTGGAAATAAGCACCAAATAAAACCACCAAACAGATCATGCCAGTTTTGTTGGCGCGTGGGGACTTCCCCTGTTTCAAAAATTACTTGTTCATAATAGCGCTCAGCAAAGTCAACCTTGGCATCATCGACAAAACGAATGGGGAGATTATGTGCGTTTATGGCATTTAAGTACGGGGCAAAATACGCAGGTTCTGGCCAGTCTGTTTGTTGATGAATTTTAAACAGCTGACGTAAGTGAGCAAATGCCCCTGTGTTTAGGCTCGTTGCTTGGAATTGTTCTGGGGGAGTAAAACGCTTCATTGTTACCTTTACTGTACATTTTTATCCCTAACAGTTTACCGCAAAAACTGGTTCTAATTAACAGAAGTTCATATACTAGGGCCACTTAGAACAAAAAAAGAGCCAATATGAAACGTTATTTTTCTTTGACCTTAATCACAACCGCGATTCTAGCGGGTTGTGCAACAACAAGTATCACTTCTGACGATGTCGCGAAAGGCTATAACAGCATTCAAGCCGATGAAATTGCTAAGCATGTAAAAGTGTTAGCTTCTGATGAATTTGGTGGTCGTGCTCCTTCATCTGAAGGTGAAAAGCTTACGCTTGACTACTTAACAAAAGAATTTACTGTATTGGGCTTTGAACCGGGTAACGGTGATAGTTTTTTTCAAGAAGTCCCGCTTGTGTCATTAGAAGCAGACTCTGACATGGTGCTTAATATTGGCGGTAAAGACTACCAATACAAAAAAGACATGGTTATGGGTAGTAGCCGCATCAGTGCACAAGAAGGAATTGAAAATTCAGAGCTGGTATTTGTCGGCTACGGTGTTAACGCACCTGAATATAATTGGAATGATTACGAAGGCCTAGATGTTAAGGGCAAAACCGTCGTAATGCTGGTAAACGACCCTGGTTTTGCAACTAAAGATCCTGATTTATTTACCGGTGATGCCATGACCTACTATGGCCGTTGGACTTATAAATACGAAGAAGCAAGCCGTCAAGGTGCAGCGGGCGCTATTATCATTCATGAAACAGCACCGGCGTCTTACCCTTGGTCAGTGGTTGAGAACTCGTGGAGTGGCGAGCAGTTTGGTTTTGTAAAAGATAATAACAACATGGATCGTGTTGCTGTTGAAGGTTGGGTTACTGTTGATGTAGCAAAAGAGCTATTTACTAAAGCAGGCCTTGATTTTGATACTGCTAAAGCAGAAGCAGCTAAAGGCGCTTACCATGTAGATATGGGCGATTTAGCTGCCACTGTGAATGTAAAAAATACCATCAAAAAATCGGTATCTTATAACTTTATTGCCACTCTTCCTGGTAGTAAAACGCCAGACGAGCATATTATTTACTCTGCGCATTGGGATCATTTAGGAACGGATAAAAATCGTAAAGGCGATCAAATTTATAATGGTGCCCACGATAATGCGACAGGTACAGCCGGTATGTTCGAAGTGGCTGAAGCCTTTACTAAACTAGGTAAACGCCCTGACCGCTCAATGACCTTTTTAGCGGTAACCGCTGAAGAACAAGGTTTGCTTGGCTCAAAATATTACGCCGCTAACCCGGTTATTCCAGCAAATAAAACCGTTGCTAATATTAATATGGATAGCTTAAACCTATTAGGAAAAGTAAAAGATATTAGTGTGGTGGGTATTGGTAAATCGCAAATGGATGAAATACTAGCAACGGCTGCTAAAGAGCAAGGCAGAACAGTATCAGGCGATCCTAAGCCATCTTCAGGTGGTTACTACCGCTCTGATCACTTTGCCTTTGCCAATATGGGCGTACCTGCTATGTATGCTGGTGGTGGTTCAGAAGCGTTTGATGAAGAAACGGCTAATTATCGCAAGCGTATGAGTTTAGTATTGCGCGGTTGTTACCACCAGCCTTGTGATAGATATCGTGATGAGTGGGATTTATCAGGTGCGGTTCAAGATTTACAACTATTTTATAAAGTAGGCTTTGATATTTCACAGCAAAATCAATGGCCTACTTGGAATGAAAACTCGGAGTTTCAACGTAAATAAGCTTTTTCAAGCAACCACTTAAATGATATTGATTATCATTTAATAAAATAGTACAGTGCGATCTAGTTTATTTATTAGGTCGTACTTTATGCTTTTAACAAAACATTTAGGAGTTATTTCGCCAGCTGCAAAACGTGTTTTTCATCAAAATAAACGCCTAATTTTACCCCTGTTAATTTTAGTTTGTTTAGCCCTGCCCAGCTTACGCACTATAACAATCACTGCACTTAGTGATGCTTTTTTTCAAGTCAGTGTGTTTGTTGCTGCAACCCTATTTATTTACTACTACGCGATTGATTATTTACCCCAACTAGAGCTTCGTTATCTAAATGCTAAGTCTCCTGTGTTAGAGGTCAGCTTTGCTGCATTTTTAGGAATGCTGCCAGGCTGTGGTGGTGCAATCATTGTGGTTACCCAATTTACTAAGGGACAAGCCAGTTTTGGGGCTATTGTTGCGGTATTAACGGCTACAATGGGTGATGCCGCATTTTTATTATTAGCTACTCGCCCTACTGACGGCTTAACAATAATGGCAATAGGCTTAGTCGTTGGTACGCTAACAGGCTTACTGGTTAATAAACTGCATAAAACAGGTTATTTATGCCCTACCAATCAAAAGCAAACACAACCAGTGACTGTATTGCCAACCAGAATAATAAAGTTGAGCAAGCCTATTTGGTTAATTGCTATTATTCCAGGGTTACTGATTGCTTTTGTACTGGCGTTTAATATTGATTTAAGCCAATTTGGTAATCATGTAGTAAATGCGGTCAGTTTTTTTGGCGCAGTAATGGCATTGTTTGTGGTGTTTATGTGGGCGCTATCATCAAAAGGTGAAAGCTATAAGGAAGTAACCTCAGAAGATGATGTATGCAGTCCGCCTTCAAAAATAACAAAAGTACTGCAAGATACTCATTTTGTAACCGCGTGGGTGGTTGCCTCCTTTATATTGTTTGAACTACTGGTGAGCGTGTTTGGTCTTGATTTAAAAACATGGTTTTTAAATTATGCCTATTTAGCACCTTTAATTGCGGTATTAATTGGTTTTTTACCCGGTTGTGGGCCGCAAATCATTGTCACCACGTTATACATTCAAGGTGTGATACCGTTTAGTGCTTTAGCAGCGAACGCCATTTCCAACGATGGCGATGCGCTTTTCCCTGCCATTGCTATGGCACCCAAAGCGGCCATTATTGCCACACTATATACCGCAGTTCCGGCGTTATTAGTTGGATATGGACTGTATTTTTTCAGCTAAATCGATCTACCTTTTATTCATTACTTTTCAAGATATAAAAAAACCAGCTAATAAGCTGGTTTTTTATTAATGAAAAAAATTAGCGCATTGCCATCATCATTTTAGCTGGCTGCTCTAAGTATTCTTTCCATAAATTATTAAAGCGCGCTATCGTGCCGCCATCAATTACACGGTGATCACCTGACCAACTTACTTGCATAATTGCACGTGAAACTACATGCCCATGCTGATCAAAGCGTGGAAGGTGCTGTAATTTACCAAGTGCAACAATCGCGACTTCTGGCTTATTTATGATTGGCGTTGCAATAGTGCCGCCAATTGCACCAATGTTAGAAATGCTAATAGTACCGCCCTTTAAATCATCAGGTGCAACTCGCCCTTCGCGAGCAGAATCAGTAAGCTGAGTTAAACTGTTAGCAACCTCTACAATGCTTTTAGTTTGACAAGCTTTAATATTAGGCACTAATAAGCCCACTTTAGAATCTACCGCAACCCCAATATTATGATCGTCATAGTAAGTAATTTCGCTACAATCATCATTTACTTTTGAGTTAAGTACTGGAAATTGACTCATTGCCAACGATAACGCCTTAATAAAGAATGGCATCATAGTTAACTTAACGCCCTGAGCTTTATATTGCTCTTTTAGATCTGCTCGAAGTGCAATTAAATCAGTTAAGTCAATTTCATCACTGTAGGTAAAGTGTGGAATAGTTGAAACCGACGCCACCATTTGTTTTGCCATTGCCGCTTTAATGCCTTTAATCGCTTCTGTTCGCGTTCCACCTGTGCTCGTTACATGTTCAGTGCTGCTGATTTTTTTACTCTCAGAAGCTTGTGGTTTATTAAGCTCAGAAGTATCCATACCAGATGGCACTTCATTTTTTATAAACGCTTCAATATCTTGTTTATAAATACGACCATTTTTACCACTGCCTGGTACGCAAGTTAAATCTACATCAAGCTCTCGCGCTTTACGTCTAACCGCAGGTGAGGCAACTGCTTTTTCGTTAACAATCGCAGTTTGTGGTTGTGTTTGTTTAGCCGGTGAATCGGTAGTTGCATTGCTTTGTGCTTTTACGACCGCTTGATTAACATCAACATCTTCTTTTGCGGCTTGACCTGCTATGGTCATTTGAAACAACGGGCTATGTACTTTGGCAATTTCACCTTTTTGATAATATAGCTTTTGTACAGTACCGGTATATTTAGCCGGTATCTGTACCAACGCTTTATCAGTCATTACATCACAAACAGCTTGATCTTCTTCAATCTCATCGCCTTCTGCTACTAACCACTCTACAATTTCACACTCAACAATACCTTCACCAATATCGGGTAAGATAAAATCTTCTAAGTGTTCACGAGTAGATGTTGGTGCAGATGATGTTTCAGTCTTTTCGCTGGGTGCTTCCCCGGCAACATCCATTGCAAATAACGGCGCATGCACTTTAGCAATATCGCCTTTTTTGCAATGCAGCTTAGTGATCACTCCATCGTGTACCGCAGGAATTTGTACTAAGGCTTTGTCTGTCATCACATCACAAATAGGCTGATCTTCTTTTACTGTATCGCCTTCTTGTACCAGCCATTCGACTACTTCGCATTCAACAATGCCTTCACCAATGTCAGGTAATATAAAATCTTTAGCCATGGAAACCTCTAAAAGTTCACTGATTGTTTAATTGCGGCCATTACTTTCAATGCATCTGGAACATATTCTTTTTCAAGCGCCAGCGGATATGGTGTATCTAAACCACAGACACGTAAAATAGGCGACTCTAAATGTAAGAAACACTCTTGAGCGATAGTTGCCGCAATTTCAGCGCCAAAACCATTGGTAATAGGTGCTTCATGACTAACAATAAGACGGCCTGTTTTTGTCACTGACTTAGCAATCGTTTCAACATCCCATGGTAGAATACTGCGAAGGTCAATTACCTCACAGCTTATACCTTGTTCGCTGGCTTGTTTAGCAGCTGCTTCTACAATTTCCATTTGTGCCCCCCACGCCAATAAAGTAACGTCAGTGCCCTCTTGAACTACCTCAGCTTTGCCTAGTTCAATGCTGTAATCTTCTTCTGGCACTTCACCCGTAGATGCACGATATAAACGTTTTGGCTCAAAAAATAGCACAGGGTTATCGTCTTTAATACATGCGCGAAGTAAGCCTTTAGCTTGATAAGGATTACGCGGCACGACAATTTTTAACCCTGGCGTATGAGCAAAATATGCTTCTGGCGATTGCGAGTGATACAAACCACCAGCAATACCGCCGCCGTAAGGTGTTCGTATTGTTAGATTACCTACGTTAAATTCATTACCGCTACGGTAGCGAAACTTAGCAGATTCATTCACAATTTGATCAAACGCAGGAAAGATGTAATCAGCAAATTGAATCTCAGCAAGCGCTGGTGCACCAAATGCGGCCAATCCGTTAGCAAAACCTAAAATGCCTTGCTCTGTAAGCGGCGTGTTAAATACTCGGTGCTTACCGTATTTTTCTTGTAAGCCTGATGTTGCTCTAAAAACACCGCCAAAATAACCCACGTCTTCACCAAAAATACACGCTTGAGGGTGCTCATTCATAGTGATATCTAAAGCAGAATTAATTGCATGTAGCATGTTCATTTTAGCCATTACTTAATTCTCCCTGCTGTTGTTGGGTAGGCATCAGGATGGGCTTTTATATGTGTTTTAAGCTCATCATATTGGCGTTGTAAAGATGGAATTGGTGTATCGTACACATCAGAAATCAGCTCTTCTAAGGCTGGTTTATCAATTACTTCAGCGCGTTTAAGTGCCGCCAAAATATCATCACGAATTGTTTCTTTCGCTTTTATATCTTCTGCGTCATCTAACCAGTTTTGTTTTACTAGCCATTTTCTAAAGCGCTCTATTGGGCACGCCTTATAGTTTGCTTCTTCATCTTTTGAACGGTAGCCACTAGGATCATCTGACGTTGAGTGCGCGCCTAAACGATAAGCTATCGATTCAATAAGTACAGGTTCACCTTGGGTTGCTGCAATTTCTCGGGCTTTTTTAGTTGCTGCATAAACAGCGAGTGCATCGCTGCCATCAACACGTATGGTTTTAATACCATACCCTACGCCACGCGATGCAATACCATCACCTTTAAATTGTTCATCAGCTGGGGTAGAAATAGCATAACCATTGTTACGTGCAAAAAAGATAACCGGTGCCTTGTGCACTGCAGCCATGTTAAGACCTGCGTGAAAATCACCTTCTGAAGCAGCACCTTCACCAAAATAACAAATGGTGACTTTATCAATAGTACTTGCTAGTTCACCTGTTTTAGCATCGATATGTTTTACTTTTTGACCGTATGCATAACCGGTGGCCTGTGGGATTTGAGTTCCTAATGGCGATGAAATTGTCATGTAGTTAAGTGCTTTAGAACCGTAATGGATCGGCATTTGACGGCCTTTACCAAGATCTAGTTCGTTAGAAAACATCTGATTCATAAATTGGTCAAGCGTAAAACCACGGTAGTGCAACGCCGCTTGCTCACGGTATTGCGCCATAATCATATCATCTTGATCAAGGGCTGCCGCAGAGGCTGT
This sequence comes from Pseudoalteromonas sp. Scap06, assembly GCF_013394165.1. NCBI lineage: Bacteria > Pseudomonadati > Pseudomonadota > Gammaproteobacteria > Alteromonadales > Pseudoalteromonadaceae > Pseudoalteromonas > Pseudoalteromonas sp. Scap06. The sequence continues at coordinate 1,781,380 of NZ_CP041330.1, forward strand.
TACCGCCGCTTCTTCACCTAAACACTGCATGTAAAAGCTAACACGGCCTTGGCGTTGAGCACCCTGCATACGTTCATCCAATAAACGAATAAAACGCATGGTTTCGTATAATTTAATAGCGGTTTGTTTAGAAATGTCAGGTGCAGGGGCACTAGGATGAATGTCGCCGTCCTCAGTTAAAATACTAAGGGTTGGAATATTAAGCGCGTGACCGTCGATAAACTCAAGCTCATGGTTAATATTCAGCGATACGTTATTGGGATTACTCATAACCTACCTTCTCTTGTTGTCGGTATCACAGTGCCCCTTTAAATTGTTATTATGGGTGATTGTTGCTGAATAAACTTTGCAACATCTGCACTGTATTTAATTAAAGCTGCCAACACTTTACGTTAACGTAAAGTGTTATTCAACAAAACTGTGACCAAACAAAAGTAAATATTGAGCAAAAAACTGGCAAGTTAACTATACATATAATTAACCACTTATTAATCAGTTGGTTAAACTTTCATAACAAGTGGTCTGATGTGTTGAATTAGCTAAAACGACTATCCACCTGCATAGGCACAACCGTTAATAGTGCACGTTGTCCAATAGCAACTTGTGCGTTAGGAAAAATAATCGCTTCCCCTTCTACGTCCGCATAAATTGCATTATCACCATCAGTTGCTAAAAGCTCACCCTTTGCAAAGCCTGTAAAGTTCTCGGCATCATCAGAAAACGGGAAGCTAAAGTTTTGCTCTGTGCGGTTAATTGTGCGATGAACAGAAAACAACTCAAAGTCACTTGCATTAAATTTAGGGTATTCCACTTCTTTTTGACTAATTAATGCAGTTAATGTTTGCTTAGTTTTTGCAAAGCGCGACATGTCGTTTTCACCAAAGGGTTTTACTTGCCCAAGCTCAACGGTAAACGAATCAGCCCCATGCACAAACGATGAATAGTAGCTAAACGTGGTAGCGGGTGATTTCATCATTAATACCGTATTAACTCCGCAACTCAATAAAAACTGCAGTTGCGACTTTTTCCAAGGCTTGCCATGTAAAAATGGGTAAACAGCAAACTTCTCATTTTTAGAACCACGAATAGCGGTATGTAAATCATAATGACAGCGATACGTGTCCTGCTCTGAGCGTGCATAAAAATCGCTAACGTACTGTTCAAGTTTTGCAGCACGAATACGTTCGTCGTTCATCGCGATGCCATCAACAGTGTGGTGCCCATTAAATAAGCGGTTTAAGTTCTCTTCTACAAAGCGTTTACCAATATTAATTGACTGAGGGTTACCAAAAATAAATAAAACCCGTTGTTGTAATTCAAGTTTTCCACTAATAATGTGTTTAATCAGTTCATCGCAAATTTCTATAGGGGCTGTCTCATTGCCATGAATTGCACTTGAAAGCACCACATTCTTTGACGTTATACAATCAGGCTCAAATTCAATTACACCGGTATCATGCACGGTTACTTGCGTATTATTATTAAGAGTAAATTGGCCTGCATCCAAATGCCATTCATGGTTTCGAGAAAGCGTTAAAAAATCACCATCATGTTTTAATTGATTAATATATTCTGAAGTGGCTGACATCACTATAAAGCCCTTTTTGTTTTATAAATTGTAGATACAAAAACGGCTGAATAAATCAGCCGTTTTTAATTTTAATTGCAGATTAGCTAATTACTGAATCAACCAGTTTTTTAGCTTCTTTTTCTAATAAGGCTAAATGCTCTTCGCCTTTAAATGATTCTAGATATATTTTATATATATCTTCAGTACCTGACGGACGCGCTGCAAACCAGCCACTTTCAGTTACTACTTTTAATCCACCAATTGCTGCATTATTACCTGGCGCATGAGTAAGCTTTTGCATAATTGGCTCACCGGCTAAGGTATCGGCTTTAACATCGTCAGCACTGAGCGCTTTTAAACGTGATTTTTGCTCAGGCGTCGCTGGCGCATCTAAACGTTTATAAATTGGTGCACCAAATTCTTGCTCTAGTTCTTTATATAACGTAGACGGTGTTTTACCTGTAACTGCAAGAATTTCAGCAGCAAGTAGCCCCATGATAAAGCCATCTTTGTCTGTACACCATACGGTGCCATCAAAACGTAAGAAGGCTGCCCCAGCGCTTTCTTCACCACCAAAAGCCAACTTGCCTTTATTTAACCCCTCAACAAACCATTTAAAACCAACAGGTACTTCTTTTACTTTACGCTTATTACGCTCAGTGACTTTATCAATCATTGAGCTAGAAACGAGGGTTTTACCAATTTCAACGCTGGCATCCCAGTCACGATGCGTTAGTAAGTAATCAATGGCTACTGCTAAAAAGTGATTTGGATTCATTAATCCATCAGGTGTTACTATGCCATGACGGTCATAATCTGGGTCATTGCCTATCGATAGATCAAAATCATCTTTAAGGGCAATTAAATTCGCCATTGAATAAGGTGATGAGCAATCCATACGAATTTTGCCATCTTTATCAAGTGGCATAAATGCAAAACGCGGATCAACACTGTCATTTACAACGGTTAAATCTAGATTGTATTTTTTCGCAATCACTGGCCAAAAGTTGATGCCTGAACCACCTAATGGATCAATACCTACTTTAATACCAGCATCACTAATCGCTTTTAAGTTAACAATGTTTTCAAGATCATTAATGTACGGTGTCATTAAATCTTCATAGCGGATAAAACCAGAACGCGACGCTTTAGCAAATGGAAACAGTTCTACTTCAACTAAGTCTTCCATTAAAAGCTGATTGGCTCTATCTTCAATCCATTTTGTTACATCTGTATCTGCAGGGCCGCCATTAGGTGGGTTATATTTGAACCCGCCATCTTCAGGAGGATTATGAGACGGAGTAACAACAATACCATCGGCTAATTCATTTGGGTGATTTTTATTATAACTAACAATAGCGTGGCTAATTACCGGCGTTGGTGTGAAGTCGCCATTTTCTTGGGTGATCACTTGCACTTCGTTAGCAACCAGCACTTCTATCGCTGAGTTAAAGGCGGCTTCGCTTAATGCGTGGGTGTCTTTACCCAAAAATAATGGGCCAAATATATCGTTTTGCTTTCTGTAATCACAAATAGCTTGGGTGATTGATAATATGTGGGATTCATTAAATTTCACATCATATGCACAACCACGATGCCCTGAGGTGCCAAAGGCAACACAATGCTCAGGGTTTTGCTCTAGATCAGGCTCATTTAAATAATACGCAGACACTAACTTTGGTACATTCACTAAAACCGATTGTGGTGCAGTTTTCCCTGCGCCGGAATGAATTGCCATGGTATTTCCTTAAAGATAATCACGAATTTTTTCAGCTTGCTCATTGCTATAGCCCAAGCTAAGTGCAACTTCATGCAGCATCATTTTTTTACGTGTAGTATTTGAATTAGTCATCACCCAATATTCACTATCGGTGATGTTTTTAGGGTTCATACTACTACCGCTATTCACTAAGTCTTCTTTACTGGTCGCAAAATAAACACGATCGCGGCCTTTGATATCAAGCACTGCTGAAAAGTCAGTTTTGTGCGTTCGGTAAAATGCACTTAATATAAATAAGAAACGACCAACAACACCTTTTTGCATTGCCAGCTCTTCTTTATTTAAAATATTAAATACGTTCGCATTCTTTTTATTTACCGGCGGTTTCGCCACAGAGGCTGGCTGTTCAACGGCAGCAACTTGTTGTTCTTCAGATGGATTAGACACACTAACAGTTTCATTTTTATGATCAGTGTCTGATTTTGTAGTGTGAATTTTTTCGCCGCTGAGATTTAATAAACGACGTAAAATAGTCGATGCACTTTCACCAATACTCTGGGTATTGCTAGCAATGTACTGATATAACTCGTCGTCTATGTCGATTTGTTTCATGTTCTTCCTGTCATTACGGGTCACATTTTTCTTTCGATATGATTATACCCAATCCAGTTAGAAATGCGAGTTACAACCCACGCTACCCTAAACATATAATTAATAATGACCAAATAATCAGAGAGCTAGGTATTTTGCATCCAGCGTTTAAATAATATCTGTATTTTTTGCTTTTTTAGTTAATGCTCGGCAAACTATGCGCAAAATTATGGGAGACGTTTATGCAATTAAATTACAAACAAATTGGTCAAGGTCCTGATGTTGTTTTGATCCATGGACTGTTTGGCTCATTAGAAAACCTTAATGTGATTGCAAAACCATTAAGTGAACACTTTTGCGTAACCAATGTCGATTTACGTAACCACGGCCTTTCCCCACACAGTGGTGAAATGGATTACCTAGCCATGGCCAATGACATTGTGGAATTAATGGCGAAATTGAAAATACAAAAAGCCCACCTTGTAGGGCATTCCATGGGCGGTAAAGTGGCTATGCAAGTTGCATTAACCCATAGCGAATTGGTCGATAAATTAGTGGTACTTGATATCGCCCCAGTTAGCTACCCGGCTCGTCATACCCAAATCATTGAGGCATTAAATGCAGTAAAAAATGCCGATATTGGTGATAGAAAGCAAGCTGATTTAGTAATGCAACCGTATATAGAAGAGTTAGGTGTACGTCAATTTTTACTAAAGAGTTTATATAAAAATGATGCAGGGAAATTTGTTTGGCGATTCAATTTATCAGTACTTGATAATAAATATTCAACAATTACCGACAACATTAATGCAAATAATTCTTGTTTATGCGAAACTCTGTTTATTAAAGGTAATGACTCTGACTACATATTAGCTGAGCATCGTGAAGCAATTAATGCGCTGTTTAAAAATGTAAGTGCAAAAATCATTCATGGTGCGGGTCATTGGTTGCACGCCCAAAAACCACAGGCTGTAAACAAAGCAATCAATGATTTTTTAATGGCAATTTAAAGTTATTTTTGTGGCGTGTTTTTGATTTATCACACTAAATAATTAAAGATTTATGTGCTATAGTACGCGCCGTTTAATTTAAAGGTTATACGTCGATGGTCAGTCAGTTTATTAACGAATTTGATACCTTAGGGTTGTATTTTGGCTTAGCAGGTATTTTTATTTTTATCGGCTTGGCAATTAAAGATGTACTGAAAAGCGGCAATGTGCCTAAATTTGGTCGTTATATTGTGTGGCTGGTACTTTTTTTAGGTTGCTCTGGCTTTATTGCCAAAGGACTTATTCAGGTATTTTGGCAAGGTGCGGGTGTAGGTTAAGCATGGCCAAGTCAGAAACAGATAGAACAACGCTTGATTTATTTGAATACGAGAAACGTCCAGGTAGACCGAAAACCAATCCCCTTCCACGGGATATGCAGTTAAAGGTCAATAAACGTAATCAAATAAAAAGAGATAAAGCACGTGGTTTAAAGCGTGTTGAATTTAAAGTTTCGTCACAGTTGTATCAGGCTTTGAGTGATATGGCAGATGCACAAAATATTAGCCGTAGTGCGTTGATCGAAACAATTTTACAAGAAAGATTGGCTATTGATAGATAAAAGGTTTAAATCCATGGCAAGTGTAGGCATTTTTTTCGGAAGTGACACAGGTAACACAGAACACGTAGCAAAAATGATCCAAAAAGAATTGGGTAAAAAGCTCGTTGCTGTGCATGACATTGCAAAAAGCTCTAAAGAAGAGATTGCTGAATTTGATCTGATCTTATTCGGTATTCCAACTTGGTACTATGGCGAAGCGCAGTGTGATTGGGATGACTTTTTTCCTGAGCTTGAAGAAGTAAGCTTTGAAGGCAAGCTAGTGGCTATTTTTGGCTGTGGCGATCAAGAAGACTATGCAGAATACTTCTTAGATGCAATGGGTATGATCAACGATATCGTAACAGAGCGTGGAGCTATTGTTGTTGGACATTGGCCAACAGACAGCTATGATTTTGAAGCATCAAAAGGCATGGCTGATGACAAGCATTTTGTAGGCTTAGGTATTGATGAAGACCGTCAGCCTGAACTAACCGAGCAACGCGTTAAACAATGGTGTGCTCAAGTATATGATGAAATGTGCTTAAGTGAGTTAGCAGATTAATCCCCCCTTATTATGCTAACTGTTTAAAATATTATCAAACAGTTAGCATTTTCCGCGTTAATATTGATATAGATCAATTGTTCTTTGCACTTCCTGCTAAGGCACGTTATCCTAACTATTATTGTGACGAGTACATCTTGCAAGATGTCTAGTATAACTAAATAAAATTGAGACAGATTTAATGACTGATCATAACTTGGAACTTAAAAAAGCCGGGCTAAAGGTAACTTTACCGCGTATTAAAATTTTAGAGATTCTTCAATCTCCAGATAACCAACACATAAGCGCTGAAGATGTTTACAAGGTTTTATTAGATCTAGGCGAAGAAATTGGTCTTGCGACTGTTTACCGTGTTTTAAACCAATTTGATGATGCAGGTATTGTTAGCCGTCATCATTTTGAAGGTGGCAAGTCTGTATTTGAACTTTCGGGCAGTACTCACCATGACCACTTAGTGTGTTTAAAGTGTGGCAAGGTTGTTGAGTTTGAAGATGACTTGATTGAACGTCGTCAACTTGAGATTGCTGAAGAAAACGGTATTAAGCTAACTAACCACTCTCTTTACCTATACGGTGAGTGTGAAGATAAAGATGCATGTAAGGCGTTTGCACAAAACAACAGTTAATTTTTATGCAATTAATAAAAAAACCTGCTAAAAGCAGGTTTTTTTGTGTCTAAAATAGAACAGAATTACTTCTGATCTATTTTAGCCCACGAGTCGCGAAGACCCACAGTTTGGTTAAATACCACATTCTCTGATTTAGTATCACGTGAGAAATAACCAGTACGCTCAAACTGAAAACCTTGCGCAGGCTGTGAATTTGCCAGTGAAGGTTCTAGTTTTGCATTATTAATAACAACTAACGACTCTGGGTTTAATGTGCTTTCAAAATCTTCTGATGCTGCAGGGTTAGGCACACTAAACAGACGGTCATATAAACGCACTTCTGCTGTTACCGACTCTGGTGCAGATACCCAATGGATCACCCCTTTTACTTTACGCCCATCGCTTGGGTTTTTACCCAATGTTTCAGGATCGTAAGTACAGTAAATAGTGGTAATTTCACCGTTATCGTCTTTTTCAACACGCTCGGCTTTAATTACATAAGCGCCACGTAAACGTACTTCTTTATCAAGTACTAAACGTTTAAATTTATTGTTTGCTTCTTCGCGGAAATCTTCACGTTCAATAAAAATTTCACGGGTAAAAGGCACATCACGACGACCCATTTCTTCTTTATTTGGGTGATTAGCAACTGACAATGTTTCAACAGTGTCGGCTTGATAATTCTCAATCACGATTTTAACCGGATCAAGTACAGCCATCGCACGCGGTGCATTTTCGTTTAAATCATCACGGATACACGCTTCAAGCATACCCATTTCAACCATATTTTCTTGTTTAGTAATACCAATACGTAAACAAAACTCACGAATTGAAGCCGGTGTATAACCTCGACGACGAAGACCCGCAATCGTTGGCATACGCGGGTCATCCCACCCTTCTACCTTGTTATTTACCACTAAGTCATTAAGCTTACGCTTTGACATAATTGTGTATTCAAGGTTTAACCGTGAAAATTCAATTTGCTGTGGATGGCATTCAAGGCTGATATTATCAAGAACCCAGTCGTAAAGACGACGGTTATCTTGGAATTCTAAGGTACATAATGAATGTGTTATACCTTCTAGCGCATCAGAAATACAATGCGTGAAGTCGTACATTGGGTAAATGCACCACTTATCCGCAGTTTGGTGATGATGTGCAAAACGAACACGGTAAATAATTGGATCGCGTAGCACCATAAATGAGCTTGCCATATCAATTTTTGCGCGCAGTACACATTCGCCCTCTTTGAATTCACCATTGCGCATCTTTTCAAATAATGCGAGGTTTTCTTCAACCGAAGTATCGCGATAAGGGCTATTCTTACCTGGCTCTTTTAATGTGCCACGGTATTCACGCGCTTGATCGGCAGTTAAAAAACACACATACGCTAAACCTTTTTCAATTAACTCAACTGCATAGCCGTAAAGCACATCAAAATAGTTTGACGAATATTTAATCTCACCATCCCAATTAAACCCTAACCACTGTACGTCTTCTTTAATTGAATTAACGTAGTTAATATCTTCTTTTTCTGGGTTTGTATCGTCAAAACGAAGGTTACATAAACCGTTATAGTCTTTGGCGATACCAAAATTTAGGCAAATTGATTTTGCATGGCCAATATGTAAAAAGCCATTTGGTTCTGGTGGAAAACGGGTATGCGTTGTGGCATATTTTCCACTTGCTAAATCTTCATCAATTCGGGTTCTAATAAAGTTACTTGGGCGATTCTCGATTTCCGCCATAGGAGTATAAACCTCTGTATATTGCGTGATAACAAAACTAATGCATTATTACAAAAACCAAGCGTAACATACAGTAATAGATACGGGTTTATGCTGGTAATTAACAAAGTTTGTTTAATAAGGGATAGTTTATGAACAAAATTTGTTTTAGCGCAATATTTAAGTCATCAAAGCATTCTATAGTATAAAAATAAACCCAACTTACAGGAACGAAAGATGGCTTCATTAAATCAACACCGTGTTTATATCCCAAGCAATGCTAGAGCAAACCATTATTTATTAGCTGAAATCACGCCAAACGATGAGTTTTATAAGAGCTTTAGTAATATTAATGCGTGTTATCAGCGTATTGCTCGCCAACTATTTGCCGCTTGTGATGAATATGAACTTCACAATGTGCATTTACTCGCCAATGATAAACTGCCGGTCGTGCGATTTCATGATGAGTCTTATCAACTTGAAACCGATAAGCAAATGTTGTTTTTCTATAACCCTCGTTACCATGAAGCACATAAACTTCATTACACCGAAGATCAGCAAAGCAAAAAGATTCGCTTACTGTTTTTAGCCACTGGGGATGATATTCGAGCTCACTCCGCCCAATTTCATAATAATGTACAAAAAGTTTTAGATCTTCTACAACAGCAATTATTTGTAGAGCAACCGAGCTTTAAATTGCGTGATCATCAGCATTTGACCTATGACTTATTCGCTAAAGAAAAAGGCAATAAAGAAAGTTACGGTTATAAATTAAGAAGTTTATATCCTCGTTATCAATCAAGACAATGCGAGATACCAAGCACACACGCAGAGATGACCTATGTCACCTTCTCGGTACCGGTAACACGTAATATTAAAACGCAGTTTCAGAGCGAGGTTAACAGCCAAACTTATCAGCCGTTCTACTCTCACTTTTCAAAACTATTTACCCAATTATGTGAAGACAATAAACTCACCCATGCTGCAATGGTTGCCAATGGCGCAATGCCAATAATTCGCAACAGCCAAGTTGATAGAAATGAAGGAAATGAAGAGCTACAAAAAATTAGTTTTGATATAGAAGGTTCAGCACCACAAATAAAAGTATTCTTTGAAGCCGATAAATTAGTCGAAACACTGAATTTTGTCATTGTGGCAGCTGAGCATAATAAACATGAAATTGGCTATGGTCGCTTTATGAACCAAGTAGAAAAAACTATTCATGGATTATGCGATGAGTTAGCAATTAATAAGCAACGCCAAGACTTATCAGTACGCTTTTTTCAGCATATAAGTTACCCATATTAATTAAACTGAACTGTGGTTAATTAGGTATCTGAACTCTAGATAACAAAAAGGCTCGCAATTGCGAGCCTTTTTTAAAGAATAAACGCTGATTACCAGCCTGTTTTTTCTTTAAGTGCTTTACCGATATCAGCAAGTGAACGTACAGTTTTTACGCCCGCAGCTTCTAATGCAGCAAATTTCTCATCAGCAGTACCTTTACCACCAGCGATGATTGCGCCAGCGTGACCCATACGCTTACCTTCTGGTGCAGTAACACCAGCAATGTAAGAAACAACAGGTTTAGTAACGTTAGCTTTGATGTACTCTGCAGCTTCTTCTTCTGCAGTACCACCAATTTCACCAATCATTACGATTGCTTCAGTTTGTGGATCTTTTTCGAACAATTCTAGAACGTCGATAAAGTTAGTACCTGGAATTGGATCACCACCAATACCAACACAAGAAGACTGACCAAAACCAGCATCTGTAGTTTGCTTAACTGCTTCGTACGTTAAAGTACCAGAGCGAGAAACAATACCTACTTTACCAGGCTTGTGGATGTGACCAGGCATGATACCAATCTTAGTCTCACCAGGAGTGATAACACCTGGACAGTTTGGACCAATCATACGAGTACCTGTTTGATCTAGTTTAACTTTAACGTCAACCATATCAAGTGTAGGAATACCTTCAGTGATACAAACAATCAGCTCGATACCTGCATCGATAGCTTCTAAGATTGCATCTTTACAGAAAGGTGCTGGTACGTAAATCACAGATGCAGTTGCACCTGTTGCTTCTACAGCGTCACGTACTGTGTTAAATACTGGAAGACCAAGGTGCGTTTGACCGCCTTTACCTGGGCTTACACCACCAACCATTTGTGTACCGTACTCAAGCGCTTGCTCTGAGTGGAAAGTACCTTGACCACCAGTGAAACCTTGACAGATAACTTTTGTATCTTTATTGATTAATACAGACATTATTTGCCCTCCGCAGCAGCAACAACTTTTTCAGCCGCGTCTGTTAATGATTCAGCAGCGATGATGTTAAGATCAGACTTAGCAAGTACTTCACGGCCTAATTCAGCATTAGTACCTTCTAAACGTACAACTACTGGAACTGTTACACCTACTTCTTTAACTGCGCCAATGATGCCTTCAGCAATCATGTCACAACGAACGATTCCGCCGAAGATGTTAACTAAAACAGCTTTAACGTTGTCATCTGAAAGGATGATTTTGAATGCTTCAGAAACACGTTCTTTAGTCGCGCCGCCACCAACATCTAGGAAGTTAGCTGGCTTGCCACCGTGTAGGTTTACGATGTCCATAGTACCCATTGCTAGGCCTGCACCGTTAACCATACAACCTACGTTACCATCTAGGGCTACGTAGTTAAGCTCGAAGCTTGCTGCGTGAGCTTCACGTGCATCTTCTTGAGATGGATCGTGCATTTCACGGATTTTAGGTTGACGGTAAAGTGCATTACCATCGATACCAATTTTACCGTCTAGACAGTGAAGGTTACCTTCATCTGTGATTACTAGTGGGTTGATTTCAAGTAATGCGAAATCGAAATCGTTGAACATGTTGCCAAGACCCATAAAGATCTTAACGAACTGTTTCATTTGTGTTGGGTTAAGACCCAATTTAAAACCAAGCTCACGAGCTTGGTAAGCTTGAGGACCTACTAAAGGATCAATCTCAGCTTTGTGGATAAGTTCTGGTGTTTCTTCAGCAACAGTTTCAATTTCAACGCCGCCTTCAGTAGACGCCATGAACACAACTTTACGAGAAGCACGGTCAACAACAGCACCTAGGTACAGTTCGTTTGCGATATCTGTACAGCTTTCTACTAAAATTTTAGCAACTGGCTGGCCTTTCTCGTCTGTTTGGTAAGTAACTAGGTTTTTACCTAACCAGTTAGCTGCAAACGCTTTAACTTCGTCGATAGTTTTAACTAGCTTTACACCGCCAGCTTTACCACGTCCACCTGCGTGAACCTGAGTTTTAACAACCCACATATCGCCGCCAATTTTTTCAGCAGCTGCTGCAGCTTCTTCAGGTGTATCGCAAGCGAAACCTTGAGAAACTGGTAAACCATATTCGGCAAAAAGTTGTTTTGCCTGATACTCATGCAAATTCATGATGCTTTATCCAATTTTTTATATTAAAAGAGCTGAATATTTATGCAAATAAACAACTATCCCAAATTGCGTGCCTAGTATAGATCTCATGGCGCTACATGAAAACCCCAGTATGACCTTAGGCGCAAAAAAAAAGCTGTGATTTTAACTCACAGCTTATATTTCATACTACTTAATTAAACATCTAGCAGTAAACGTGTTGGATCTTCAAGTAACTCTTTAATTGTTACTAAGAAACCAACTGATTCTTTACCATCGATTTGGCGATGATCGTAAGATAACGCTAAATACATCATAGGTAAGATTTCAACTTTACCATTAACAGCCATTGGACGATCTTGGATTTTGTGCATACCTAAGATTGAAGACTGCGGTAAGTTAATGATTGGTGTTGATAGTAATGAGCCGAATACACCACCGTTAGTAATAGTGAAATTACCGCCAGTCATATCATCAAGTGTTAGCTTGCCATCACGACCTTTAAGGGCTAGTTCACGAATACCTTTTTCGATTTCTGCAACTGATAATTTGTCACAATCTTTAAGTACTGGCGTTACTAAGCCACGTGGCGTAGAAACAGCAATACTGATGTCGAAATAGTTGTGATAAACAATATCATCGCCATCAATTGATGCATTTACATCTGGGAAACGCTTTAACGCTTCAGTTACCGCTTTCACATAGAAAGACATGAAGCCTAAACGGATACCGTGACGCTTTTCAAATACTTCTTGGTACTGCTTACGAAGGTCCATAATTGGCTTCATATTAACTTCGTTAAACGTGGTTAACATTGCAGTTGAGTTTTTCGCTTCAAGAAGACGATTAGCAATCGTTTTACGTAAACGTGTCATAGGCACACGTTTTTGAGTACGGTCACCCATTGGTGCTGCTGGTGCTGCTTCTGCTTTTGCTGCTGGAGCAGGTGCTTTTAAGAATTGATCAACATCTTCTTTAGTCACACGGCCATTTTTACCTGAGCCTTTGATTTTTGAAGCATCAAGGCCTTTCTCAGCAATTAAACGACGAACTGATGGCGTTAGCACATCTGAACTATCGCTTGAGCTTTCTTCTTTGGCTGCTGGTGCATCCGCTTTAGCTTCAGATTTAGCTGGTGCAGCGCCTGCTTTTACCTTACCAATTACTTGCTCACCAAGAACGGTATCGCCTTCGTCATGGATTATTTCACCCATAACGCCGTCTTCTTGGGCAACAACTTCAAGTACAACTTTATCTGTTTCGATATCTACCAAGTTTTGGTCACGTGTTACCGCGTCACCTGGTTGAACATGCCAAGTAGCAATTGTTGCATCTGCAACTGATTCTGGAAGTACAGGTACTTTAATATCCACTTCTTTACCTTCTGATGCTGGTGCTGATTGCGCCGCAGGCGCGTCTTCTGATTTATCTGATGCTGAGTCATCTTCTTTTGACTCTTTAGTTGCCGGTGCTTCATCTGCATCGCCAATTAAACCGATCACTTGGTCGCCAAGTACCGTAGCACCTTCTTCTTGTGAAATTTCAGTGATTACACCATCGTTTTGTGCAACCACCTCTAAAACCACTTTGTCTGTTTCAATATCTACTAAGTTTTGGTCACGGCTTACTTTGTCGCCAACACTTACATGCCATGTAGCAACGGAAGCATCTGCAACCGACTCAGGAAGAACAGGAACTTTAATCTCTGTGCTCATTGCTTATCCTTTCTTTTCTATAGTAAGCGCGTCGGCAACGAGCGCTTGTTGTTCTTTAGTATGTACTGACATATAACCACATGCAGGTGATGCTGAAGCTTTACGACCAGCATATTTTAATTTTGCATCTTGTGGAATTGCATCAATAAAGTGATGTTGAGAACAGTACCAAGCACCTTGGTTTTGCGGCTCTTCCTGACACCATACAAAATCAGTAACATGCTGATAACGCTCAATAATCGTCTTCATTTCGTCATGTGGGAACGGGTATAGCTGTTCAACACGAACAATAGCAATGTTGTCTTGCTCAAGTTTACGACGTTCTTGCAATAATTCGTAGTAAACTTTACCACTACAAAATACAACACGTTCTACTTTCTTAGCATCAATATCATCAATTTCATCGATCACATTGTGGAATACGCCCTCTGATAGTTCTTCAAGCGATGATGTAGCTAATGGATGACGAAGCAATGATTTTGGCGTCATAACAATCAATGGGCGACGAAGAGGTCTAACCGATTGACGACGAAGCATTGCATAAACTTGTGCAGGTGTAGATGGTACACATACTTGCATATTATGATCAGCACACAGCTGTAAAAAGCGCTCAAGACGTGCAGAGCTATGCTCAGGGCCTTGGCCTTCATAACCATGTGGTAGCAAACATGTCAGGCCACATAAACGACCCCACTTTTGCTCACCTGAACTTAAGAATTGGTCAAAAACAACTTGTGCACCATTGGCGAAATCACCAAATTGCGCTTCCCATAAAACAAGTGAGGTCGGCTCTGCTGTTGCATAACCATATTCAAACGCTAATACCGCTTCTTCAGATAGCACCGAATCAAATACTTCAAACGTACCTTGATCTTCACTAATGTTTTGTAGTGGTAAGTATGTTGCACCGTCTTGTTGACCGTGAACAACCGCATGGCGATGGAAGAAGGTACCACGGCCAGAGTCTTGACCTGTTAGGCGAATGTCAGTGCCCTCAGCTGCAATAGTTGCATACGCTAAAGTCTCCGCCATACCCCAATCAAGTGCTTTTTCACCAGCTGCCATAGCTTTACGATCATCGTATATTTTCTTAACACGAGATTGCGCTTTGTGATCTTCAGGGTAGCTTGCGACAATGTTACCGAGCTCTTTGAGTTTCTCTACAGAAACGCTCGCGTCGTAGTCAACATTCCAATCATGACCAACGTATTTAGCCCAATCAGAAGAATGTGACGTTTCTGGTTGAATTTCTTCAACTACGCAGTTGCCATCATCTAAGCCATTACGATAATCATCTGCAAGTGCTTTCACTTCGTTTTCTGTGAAAGAACCTTCCGAAATTAACTGATCTGCATAGATTAAGCGAGGAACTGGGTGTTTTTTAATTTTTTGATACATAACAGGCTGTGTAGCATTAGGCTCATCAGCTTCGTTATGACCATGGCGACGGTAACAAACAAGGTCAATCACAACATCACGTTTAAACTGGTTTCTGAAATCAAGCGCTAATTGCGTAACAAACGCAACCGCTTCAGGATCATCAGAGTTTACATGGAAGATTGGTGATTGAACCATTTTTGCAATATCAGTACAGTAATCAGTAGAGCGTACATCGTCTTGCTTGCTTGTTGTAAAACCAACTTGGTTATTAACAACAATACGAATGCTACCACCACAACTAAATGCATTAGTTTGTGATAAGTTAAACGTTTCTTGTACTACACCCTGACCTGCGATTGCAGAGTCGCCGTGAATAGTAATAGGAAGTGCTTTGCTGCCCGTTTTGTCGTTTAGACGATCAAGGCGTGCGCGCACAGACCCCATAACCACAGGATTTACGATTTCTAAGTGCGATGGGTTAAACGCAAGTGCCATGTGCACATTGCCACCTTTGGTCGCGAAATCTGAAGAGTAACCCATGTGATACTTAACATCACCAGAGCTTAAAGTATCTTTGTGTTTACCAGCAAATTCATCAAATAATTCTGATGGATTTTTACCAAGTACATTCACAAGTACGTTCAAGCGTCCGCGGTGAGCCATGCCGATTACGGCTTCTTTTTGGCCACTTTCACCCGCGCGGTGTATAAGCTCTTTAAGCATAGGCACTAACGCATCGCCACCTTCAAGTGAGAAACGCTTAGCACCCGGGAACTTAGCCCCTAAATATTTTTCAAGACCATCAGCCGCTGTCAATCCTTTAAGGATACGAAGCTTTTCATTTTTATCGAATTTTGGCCTAGACTGAACAGACTCTAAACGCTGTTGTAACCAACGTTTTTCTTCTGTTGATGTGATGTGCATATACTCTGCGCCAATAGAACCACAATATGTAGTTTTTAGTGCTTGGTATAACTCACCTAAAGGCATAGTATCGCGGCCTACGGCAAACGATCCTACGTTAAATTCGCGGTCAAAGTCAGCATTTGATAAGTCGTGGTACTCTAGCTCTAAATCTCGTACACGTTCGCGTTGCCAAATACCTAGTGGATCTAGGTTTGCATTTTGGTGTCCACGAAAACGGAAAGCATTAATAAGTTGCAGAACTTTAACCTGTTTAAGGTCACCGCCACTGCCCTCTGCTACCACTACTTCTCTATGCTTGTTTTTAGCAAGCGCCGCAAATTGTGAACGAACTTCTGAATGTTTTACTTCAACATCCACACCATCTACTTTTGGTAATTGTTCGAACACTTCTCGCCATTCTTCTGGCACCGAAGTCGCATCGTCTAAATACGCTTCATAAAGCTCTTCAACATAAGCAACGTTACCGCCGTTTAAATGTGAAGATTCTAGCCATGCCTTCATCACACCTTCGTGCATTTATAAGCCCTTTTTTTTAGCGCAGAAATTAATAGTTATATAACAAGATGGCTAATAAAATATTAGCCATCTTTCGTCTACTTGAAATTAAACCGAGCGGTTTAATAACATAGATTTTATTTGCCCAATTGCTTTAGTCGGGTTAAGACCCTTAGGACAAACGCTAACACAGTTCATGATACTGTGGCAACGGAACACACTGAATGCATCGTCTAAGTCAGCTAAACGCTCTTCTGTTGCAGTATCTCGGCTATCAGCTAAGAAACGGTAAGCATGAAGAAGGCCTGCTGGACCTATAAACTTATCTGGATTCCACCAGAAAGAAGGACACGATGTAGAACAACATGCACATAAAATACACTCATAAAGCCCATCTAATTTATCACGTTCTTCGATAGATTGAAGACGTTCGCCTGCAGCAGGCTCGTCATTTATTAGATACGGTTTTACTTTTTCGTATTGAGTGTAGAACTGACTCATGTCAATAACAAGGTCACGAACAACAGGAAGTCCCGGTAATGGACGTACTACGATTTTACCTTTGCCATTTTTTTGTAGCGTAGATAAAGGAGTAATACATGCTAAGCCGTTCTTACCATTCATGTTTACACCGTCTGAACCACACACGCCTTCACGGCATGAACGACGGAATGATAGTGTAGGATCTTGCTCTTTTAATAATAAAAGTGCATCCAATACCATCATGTCTTGGCCTTCCTCAGTTTGCAAAGTGTATTCTTGCATACGAGGTGCGTTGTCAACATCCGGATTGTAACGATAAACTGAAAATTGTACTTGTGCCATCGTCTCGCTCCTAGTAGGTACGTGCTTTAGGTGGGAATGCTTCACGTAGCTTGGGCTCGTAGTTTACTTTACGCTTGCTCATTTCATCCGTTACCGGATTAAATACTGAGTGACATAACCAGTTTTCGTCATCACGATCTGGGAAGTCAAAGCGAGAGTGTGCACCACGGCTTTCAGTACGGAAGTTTGCAGCTACTGCAGTTGAGTAAGCTGTTTCCATTAAGTTGTCTAATTCTAAACATTCAATACGCATGGTGTTGAAGTCTGATGATTTATCATCAAGACGTGCATGCTGTAAGCGTTCACGAATTTCTTTAAGCTCAGTAAGACCAGTTGCCATTGAGTCACCTTCACGGAATACCGAGAAGTTAAGCTGCATACACTGCTGTAGGTCTTTCTTGATTTGTACTGGGTCTTCACCTTGACCAACTGTTGAGCTTTCCCAACGGTTAAAGCGAGCTAAAGACGCTTCTAAATCAGACTCAGAAGCCGCTTTAGAAATTTCAACGTCATTTAGGTATTTACCTAAGAAGTTACCAGCAGCACGGCCAAATACAACTAAATCAAGTAATGAGTTACCACCTAAGCGGTTAGCACCGTGAACAGATACACATGCAATCTCACCAACAGCAAATAAACCCTGTACTACTTTTTCGTTACCAGCGGCATCGATATTAAGTACTTGACCATTTACGTTAGTTGGCACACCACCCATCATGTAGTGACATGTTGGGATAACTGGAATTGGTTCTTTTGCAGGATCAACGTGAGCAAATGTTTTAGCAAGATCGCATACACCTGGAAGACGTAAATTAAGCGTTTCTTCGCCTAAGTGGTCAAGTTTCAACTTAAGGTGAGGACCCCAAGGACCATCACAACCACGACCTTCACGAATCTCTGTCATCATTGAACGAGCAACAACGTCACGAGATGCTAAATCTTTAGCATTTGGTGCATAGCGCTCCATGAAGCGTTCGCCATCTTTATTTAAAAGATAACCACCTTCACCACGACAACCTTCGGTTACTAGTGTACCAGCACCTGCAATACCTGTCGGGTGGAATTGCCACATTTCCATGTCTTGCATAGAAATACCAGCACGAGTCGCCATACCAACACCGTCACCAGTGTTAATGTGAGCATTAGTTGTTGATGCAAAAATACGACCTGCACCACCAGTAGCTAACACAACTGCTTTTGATTTGAAGAAAGTGATTTCACCTGTTTCAATTTCAATCGCTGTACAACCTACTACATCGCCATTATCGTTTTTAACTAAATCAAGTGCATACCATTCAGAAAATACATTTGTTTTGTTTTTAACGTTTTGTTGATATAGAAGATGTAATAATGCGTGACCAGTACGGTCAGCAGCTGCTGCGGTACGTGCAGCTTGTTCACCACCAAAGTTTTTCGATTGACCACCGAAAGGACGTTGGTAAACACGGCCATTTTCAAAACGAGAAAATGGTAGACCCATGTTTTCTAGTTCAGTAATAGCTTCTGGGCCTGTATTACACATGTATTCGATAGCGTCTTGGTCACCGATAAAATCGGAACCTTTGACGGTATCATACATATGCCATTCCCAGTTATCTTCATGCGAATTACCTAACGCTACTGTAATACCACCTTGAGCAGATACAGTGTGTGAGCGTGTCGGAAAAACTTTAGAGATTAGTGCACATGTTTTGCCAGATTCAGTAATAGCAAGAGCAGCGCGCATACCTGCACCACCGGCACCAATTACTACGGCGTCAAATTCACGAACAGAATATTTCACTTAAACACCCCATAAAACGATTAAACCTACAGCTACGTAAGCAACAGCCATTAGGTTTAGTACAAAGCCTAAGAAAGCACGCAATTTAGCGCCCTTTACATAGTCGGTTAGAACCTGCCAAAGGCCGATACGGGTATGAACCATAATGCAAACTAGGGTGATTAATGTCGCCCCTTTCATTGCTAGGTTAGAGAATAGGCCTGTCCAGGCGTCATATGTGACTTCTGGCATTGCTAAAAAATAGCCAATAATAAAAATTGCATATGCACTGATTATTAATGCCGTTGTGCGTAGAGATACAAAATCTTGTACGCCATCACGTTTAAGAGTTGCTTGATTTAAGACCATATCCACACCCCTGCCAATACAGCAAACACAACGCCAAGTGCCATTGCAATTTTAGCGCTAGTGTTGCCTGATTCAAGTTCTTCCCAATGCCCCATATCCATAATGATGTGACGGATACCACCGATAAGGTGATAACCCAGTACAGAAAGGGTGCCCCAAGCTATAAATTTGGCAATGAATCCGTTAAACAGACCCTTGACGAATTCAAAACCTTCAGCTGAAGAAAGAGACTCTGACCAAGCCCAAATGACAAACGTTAAAGCAAAAAATAATGCAACACCGGTGACGCGGTGAAAAATTGAAGCTTTAGCCGTTGCCGGCATAGATATAGTTGTTAGATCTAGATTTACAGGTCTTTGCTTTTTCACAGTTACTTGCCCATCTTGCCCGCAGTGGGGCTCATCTACTTGTTTTTCTAAAACCCACCAAATGTTTCTGGTGGAACTATCAAAATAAACGTATTAATACTAATAAAGTTCACTTTTTATGAAAAATATTATGTAAAAAAAAGTTTACCCAAATACAAATCGGTTAAAAACCTCCGTTAGTATATATAGCCGGAGGCTCTTTTACAATTCTTGTTTACTTTGAGTCGTTTGCGAATTAGCCAATGGTATAATATTCAATCTATACCGAATATTTATTATACATATATGCATAATACTTATAAAAATTGACTTTAACCCCCTCTTTCACGTTAAAATGTAAAAATGTGCTTAGAATAGATTTTAGAATATAAAAATCAGAATAGTTATCTTAATAGGAGATACATAGATGGCAGATAAGAAAGCCACAGTCCATATTGATGGGCTAGATCCAATCGAACTTCCAATTTATCAAGGTACTGCTGGCCAAGATGTAATTGATGTACGTACACTCGGCTCACATGGTCACTTTACTTATGATCCAGGTTTCATGTCGACTGGTTCTTGTGAATCTACCATCACTTACATCGATGGTGGTAAAGGTGTTTTACTACACCGTGGTTACCCAATCGAGCAGTTAGCAGAAAGCTCTAACTACATTGAGTTATGTTACTTACTATTAAATGGTGAGTTACCAACTAAAGAGCAGTACGATGATTTTGCTACAAAAATCACTCGTAGCACCATGCTAGATGAGAAAATAGCAAACTTCTTCCAAGGTTTCCGCTTTGATGCTCACCCAATGGCAATGCTTTGTGGTGTGGTTGGTGCTTTATCTTCTTTTTACCATGAAGATCTTGATATCACAGACGCAGTTCAACGTAAAACAAGCGCTATTAAATTAGTTGCTAAGTTACCAACAATTGCAGCAATGGCATACAAAACAAACATCGGTCAACCGTTTGTATACCCACGCAATGATTTAAGCTATGCAGAAAACTTCTTACACATGATGTTTTCTGTGCCTGCTGAAGAATACAAAGTAAACCCAGTAACAGCTAAAGCAATGGATAAAATCTTCATGCTTCATGCTGACCACGAACAAAATGCTTCAACGTCAACAGTACGTTTAGCAGGTTCTTCTGGTGCTAACCCTTATGCATGTATTGCTGCGGGTATTGCATCACTTTGGGGCCCTGCTCACGGCGGTGCTAACGAAGCATGTTTAAACATGTTAGAAGAAATTGGCTCAGTTGATCGCATTGACGAATACGTAGCAAAAGCAAAAGATAAAGCGGACCCGTTCCGTCTTATGGGCTTTGGACACCGTGTTTACAAAAACTTCGATCCACGTGCAACAGTAATGCGTCAAACGTGTCATGAAGTGTTAGAAGAGCTAAACATTCAAGATCCATTGCTTGATATCGCAATGAAGCTTGAGCAAATTGCACTTGAAGACCCGTACTTTGTTGAGAAGAAACTTTACCCTAACGTAGATTTTTACTCAGGTATTATCTTAAAAGCGATTGGTATTCCTACAAGTATGTTCACTGTAATTTTTGCAATGGCACGTACTGTAGGTTGGATCTCACACTGGGATGAGATGCTTTCTCAACCTGGCCACAAGATCAGCCGCCCACGTCAGCTTTACACAGGTGAAACAGCCCGTGATTACAAAGCAACTGACAAGCGCTAAGCTTTAAAGTTAGCTTTAAAAGGCCGCTATTGCGGCCTTTTTTATTACATGTTACTTGAGAATTATCTTAAACCGATTACAATTCTTGCCCGAATTGATTAACTTTATGAGCCTATGTCTGTGTCCTTGTTTGATCCTAAAACAATCCGTAATGATTTCCCTACTCTAAATCAGACAATCAATGGCTACCCTTTGGTTTATTTAGACTCGGCTGCAACAACGCAAAAGCCACAATGCGTGATTGACGCTACTAACAAGTTTTACACCTATCAGAATGCAAATGTTCATCGCGGCCGTCACACCCTTAGTGAGCAAGCTACAACGGCTTATGAGCTAGTACGTCAACGCGTTGCTGATTATTTTCAGGTAAGCGGTAATGAAATTGTCTGGACTAAAGGTGCTACTGAGGCGATTAACTTAGTTGCACATGGCCTAAGAAATACATTAACAACTAACGACACCATTTTAATTAGCCCAATCGAGCATCACGCGAATATTGTGCCATGGCAAGAACTCGCGGCATACACTGGTGCAACGTTAAAAGTGCTGCCACTCAATGACGATGCCACCTTTGATATTAACCAGTGCTGTGACGTGATTAAACTCACAAAGCCTGCGCTTCTAGCTGTTACACAAGCCTCTAATGCGCTGGGCAATATTACCGATTTAACCCCGCTGATCACCGCTGCAAAGGCAGTAGATGCGTTAACTTTAGTCGACGGCGCACAAAGCGCTTTGCATTTAAGACCTAATTTAACAAAGCTTGATTGTGATTTTTACGTGTTTTCAGCTCACAAAATGTTGGGGCCAACCGGGTTAGGCGGTTTATATGGCCGCTACAGCGCACTTAATACATTATCACCTTACCAAACAGGTGGTGAAATGATTGAAAAAGTGACCCTAACGCAAAGCACTTATCGTGACGCTCCCGCTAAATTTGAAGCAGGGACGCCAAATATAGCCGGTGTTTTAGGCTTTGGTGCGGCGCTTGAGTATTTAATGGCACTTGATCAGCAAACATTAAAACAATATGAACAACAGTTGTTTATTTATGCAGCGAACGCACTGAATCAAATAGACGGTATTAGTATTTATAGCGACCTAAAATCGAACATTGGTACATTGTGCTTTAATTATAAAAATGAACATCCGTACGATCTGGCAACTTTACTTGACGGCTATGGTGTTGCAGTGCGAAGTGGTCATCATTGTACCCAACCGTTGATGACCCATTTGAAACTAAATGGCTCACTCAGAGCAAGTTTTGCATTTTATAATACGACTAAAGATGTAGACCAATTTATTACTGCGCTTAAAGAATGCATCGCTTTATTAGACTAATTTGGATAAATAATGACTCACACATACCAACTGGTAAGTAAAAACATTGAAAACAGTGCAAGCTGGCAACAGAAATACCGTGAAATTATGTTGCTTGGTAAAACACTCCCGCCATTAGCCGATATATTAAAAACCGACGATGCGCTTGTGCAAGGGTGTGAAAGTAAAGTGTGGATGTTTGTTGAATTTGATTTGACAGAAAATGCATTGGTTGTGATTGGTGATTCTGATACGCGCATAGTAAAAGGCTTATTGGCGTTAATTTTAGCTCTGTATAACGGTTTAACACCAGAAGAGGTGTTAAACATTAATGCCTATGAAGAATTTGAAAAGCTTGGCTTAATTAGCCACTTAAGCGCTTCTCGCGGCAATGGGGTAAAAGCCATGGTTGAAAAAATACAAACCTTAGCTAAACAAAAAGCGCGTTAAGCGCTTTTTATAACAGTATGATAAGCAGCCTGTAGTTAAATATTTAAACGTGCACGCTTATCTAAATATTTTCTCACTGCTTTAGCGGCAACAAAGAAGCCAAAACTTCCAGTGATCATCGTCACTGAGCCAAAGCCATTATTACAGTCCATATTCATACTGCCATCTGCATTTTGTTTCGCATGACACACACTGCCATCGTTACCTGGATAAACAAGCTGCTCTGTTGAATATACACAGTCAATATTAAATTTACGTTTTGGATTAGAACTAAAATTATACTGCTTACGCAAAATATAACGCACTTTTGCAAGCAATGGATCTTGAGTCGTTTTTGCCACATCACCAAAAGTAATTTGACTAGGATCGGTTTGCCCACCTGCACCGCCCGTGGTGATTATAGGCATTTTATTACGCTTACAGTGTGCGATTAATGCTGCTTTTTCTTTTACCGCATCTATACAATCTATTACATAATCAAAACCTTGAATATGCTGTTGAATATTATCAAGGGTAATAAAGTCATCAATCACACTCACTACACACTCAGGGTTGATAAGCTCGCAGCGAGCTTTCATCGCCTCAACTTTAGCTTCCCCTATTGTGCCTGTTAAGGCATGAATTTGACGATTTACATTGGTTGCACAAATATCGTCTAAATCAATTAAGGTGATTTTACCCACGCCTGTACGCGCTAGTGCTTCAGCAGTCCAACTGCCTACACCACCAATACCTACAACACAAAAATGTGCTTGCTGTAACCACTCAAATTGCTGTTGACCATATAGTCGTTTAATACCACCAAAGCGGATATCAGTTACTTGTTCACTCATTTACCAATCCAATTTCCACGGCGTTTGCCAAGAATCAAAATCTTGATGTTTAATCAATTGCGCATACTCTTTACCAGATTGTGGCAACAGGGTATGTTGTATTTTTTGCCCTTTCCATAAAAAATCCAACGCAAATGCATGCAAATAGATGCGATCAGCGGCACTCCCAGAATAACTAGCATCGCCTAATATAGCGGCACCTATACTCTTTAATGCCACCCTGAGCTGATGGGTTTTTCCCGAATAGGGTTTTAATAGGTAAGCTCTAAAACCGCTTTTAAAGCTAAACGAATAAAAACGTGTAATAGCGGGGTTACTCTGTGAGTTTAATAATTTATACGTGCCACGGCGAGACTTAGCCATATCACCTTTAACCCAGCCTTGCTTTTTTTTAGGCTTGGTATCACCAACCGCTAGATAAAACTTGTTAATAGCATGCTGAGTAAATAATTGCGTAAATTCTGCTGCTGCCGCTTTGCTTCGCGCGAGTATAATCAATCCAGAGGTGACCTTATCTAAACGGTGTACCGCAAATAATTTTTCGTTTAACTGTTGCTCAGCTAGTACCACAAAACCGGGGCCTTCTTCAGAATGAAAATTAAGCCCTTGCGGTTTATTTATGATGTAAAAATCATCATGCGTATATTGCACTTTTAATATAGGCGTTTGTGCTGTATTCACACGCTTTTACTTTGAATATGGGCAACCACTTTAGCTAAATCTTCTGGTGTGTCGACTCCTGCATGAGGGGTAACTAATGCTTGCTCTATTTTAATTGCATAACCATGGTATAGCACGCGTAACTGCTCTAACGATTCAAGTATTTCTAATGGTGAAACGCTTAATTCAATATATTGCTTTATAAATCCTGCACGGTAAGCATAAATACCTACGTGGCGTTGGAAAGGCGCTAAATTCAGTGGTTGCTGCTCTGCCATCATGGCGCTTCTATCAAAAGGAATGCTCGCTCTTGAAAAATACAAGGCATTTTTATTAATGTCACTGACCACTTTAACCGCATTAGGATTAAACACTTCATCACGCTCTTCAATAGCAACACTTAAGGTTGCCATTGGTGCCGTTGATTGCGCTAATAATGTTGCCACTTGTGATACGTTATCAGGGGATAACAAAGGTTCATCACCTTGTACATTTACCACGATAGTGTCATCGGCTAAATTAAGTAAATCCACTACTTCGGCTAAGCGCTCTGTGCCTGATTGGTGATCTTCACGCGTCATCAAAACATTACTAGTAAAACGTTTAGCAGCATCAAATACTCTTTGATGGTCGGTAGCAATAACCACCTTGCTGGCTCCTGACAAACAGGCTTTTTCATACACATGCTGTATCATTGGTTTGCCACAAATATCAGCGAGTGGTTTACCTGGCAAACGAGTAGAAGCGTAACGCGCAGGGATAACAACTACGAATTCCACTTTTCTACCTCTTCAAGAGTCAATTCACGAGCTTCATTTTCAAGTAGCACCGGAATATCATCACGTACCGGGTAAGCTAGCTTTGCTGCTGTACTGATCAGCTCTTGGTTTTGTTTATCAAAGCGCAACTTACCTTTACACACAGGACAAGCAATAATTTCGAGTAATTTTGTATCAAAGGCCATGGTGGATCCCTTTTTCTTTTAATAATAAATTTAATGTGTTTATTACTGCTGCAGTTGGTTGAGCGTCAACCGGCAGGTAATACCAATTTGGCTTGGCAAAGTCACGGCACTTAACCGCATCTTTTTCTGTCATTAATATACAATCCTCACCAAATTGAGCAAAGTCATTGGCGGTATAAGCATAATGGTCGCGAAAATGATGTGTTGATAACAACGCTATACCTTGTGCTTTTAATGATGCTTCAAAGCGCTGAGGGTTACCGATTGCACTTACAGCATGCGCTGTTTTTATAGTCGTTTTTATCTCAGTATTATCAGCAACACGTTTAATAATTGATGGCTGCAAGCGATAGCTAAATTCATGTTCAGAACCATTTTCAATGACTAAATCAACACTGTTTAAACGAGAAACCGTTTCACGAAGTGGTCCTGCTGGCATTAAAAAACCATTACCAAATTTTCTTTCGCTATCAACAATACAACATTCAATACTGCGTGCCATTTTGTAGTGTTGCATGCCATCATCAGAAATGATTACATCAAGCTGAAACTGATGATTGAGCATTTCTATATTCTGCTGTCTATTTGGCCCCACAACTAACGGACATTGTAAACGGTTAAATAAAAGTACCGGTTCATCCCCAGCTTCTAAAGTCGTCGTATTTGCAGTTACTAATAATGGATAATGAGCTGCTTGCCCACCATAGCCGCGACTAATTAAACCAACAGATAAGCCTTGAGCGGTTAAGTAATCATGTAGCCACAATACAAATGGAGTCTTACCATTGCCGCCAACACTTATATTGCCAACAACAATTACTGGAGTATTACTAACAAATGGCTTAAAAACACCCACTTCGTAGCAGTATTTGCGCACTAGAGCAACACAGCCAAAAAAAGCGGACAGTGGTAATAACAATAAGGTAATTAAGCTAAAAGGTTTGTACCAGCTTTGCTCTATTTTACTCACCCCTGCTCACCAAACTGCATTTTACAAAGAGCTGAGTAGGTACCATCGTTAGTCAGTAATTCAGTATGCGTACCACTTTCTATCACTTTACCGTTATCAATCACATAGATACGGTCACTATTTTCAATAGTCGATAGCCTATGAGCGATAACAATAGAGGTTTTATCTTTCATTAATATATCAAGAGCATGTTGGATAAGCTTTTCAGACTCAGTATCCAAGGCCGAGGTCGCTTCATCTAAAATTAAAATAGGCGCGTCTTTTAAAATAGCACGGGCAATCGCAATACGTTGACGTTGCCCGCCTGAAAGCATTACCCCATTCTCGCCAACCATAGTGTTAAGTTGCTCAGGTAAGTCTTTTACAAACTCCCACACATGGGCTTGTTTTGCAACGTCATGAAGCTCTTCGATAGAGATTTCGCGTTGTAAACCATAACAAATATTATTGGCAATCGTGTCATTAAATAGCACCACTTGTTGCGACACTAACGCAAATTGACGGCGAAGATCAGTAAGCTTATATTCATTAAGAGCAATGCCATCGAGTAAAATTTCGCTTGGCGCTTCTAAGTCATAATATCGGGGTAACAAGTTAGAAATAGTCGATTTACCCGAGCCAGAGCGGCCAACAAGGGCAATACTCTCACCGGCTTTTATGTTCAGTGATAAATCGTTAAGCACGGCTTCATCCTTGGTTGGGTATTTAAAGGTCACATTTTTCACCTCAATATGCCCTTTTACCTTATCAACCGAAAAGGTACCCGTGTCTTTTTCAATTTCTTCATCTAACACTAAAAAAACACTCTGAGCAGCTGAAATACCTCGCTGTAAGTCACTGTTTACATTGGCAAGTTGCTTTAATGGGCGCAGTAGCATCATCATCGATGAGATGAGTACGACAAAATCCCCAGAGCTAATACTGTCTATCATAGAGGGCATCGACACAACCCATAAAATAACAGCCATAGCACTGGCAGCCAAAATTTGAATAATAGAGACACTTAGCGCTTTAGTCGCATCCATCTTGATACGTTGTTGGCGGTTATGATTATTAATTTTAGAAAATTGATCAATTTCTTGTGTTTGCCCACCAAAGCCATGGATCACTTTGTGACCACTGAGCATTTGCTCTGAACTACGGGTAACTTGTCCCATCGCTGACTGAATATTTTTCGAGATATGACGAAAGCGTTTAGACACCACAGCTACTATGATAGCCACAAGCGGGATAATAACTAAAAAGATTAACGACAACTGCCAACTGGTATAAAACATCACAGCGAGTAAAAACACCACAAAAGCGCCTTCACGCACAACAATAAGCAGTGCTTTGGTGATTGCTTGTTGAACTTGCTCGGTGTCAAAGGTAATTTTAGAAATCAAATCGCCGGTTGAGTTTTTATCGTGAAAGGACACCGGTAAATGTAAAATGTGTTCAAACAATTCTTGGCGCAGCGCCCTCACGACTTGTGAGCCTACATAGCTTAAACAGTAAGATGACATAAAGTTAAATACGCCACGCCCGATAACCAGCGCAATAACCACAAATGGCGCATAAGTAAGTACCTGGCTGTTACGCTCGTTTAAACCTTCATCGATAAACGGCTTCATCAGTTGAATGAATAATGCATCCATACCTGAATAACCTATCATTCCTATAATCGCGACGATGGCAATCGACTTATAAGCGCCAACGTAAGAAACAAGCCGTTTATATATTTGTGTAGTACTTTGTTCCATAACACTCTCTAAAACCAGTAACAGCCCCTATTGTATCCTTAGCAACAGCAAAACAAAACGTCAATCTTTGATAAACCAATAACTTTCCGCCCCTCTTGCGGTACTCAGCTCTAAGTGTTTAGCATAAAAATTAACCCGAATTTGTCCTACATCACCGGTGCTATATTGTTTGGCGTTTATTTTATTGTAACGCTTAACTACCGCTTTACTTGGAAATTGCCACTGGCCTTGATACGCACTTGAATGAATCACGAATGTTGGGTTTACGGCCTTGATAAACTCAACACTGGAGGAGCTATCACTGCCGTGATGAGGACTTAACAAAACGGTACTTTGTAAATCACGCCCTCGTTTAATTAATTTAGACTCCCTCGCCTTTGATATATCACCAGTGAGAAGCACACTATGGTTGGCACTTGAGATTTTAACGACACAGGAATTATCATTACTGTTATTAAACTCCTCTTTTGCAAAGGTTTGAATACTCAAACCTTGAAAGTATATTTTTGTCGCTATGCAGTCTTTATATACACCACCTGGATGAAAATAATCAAAGCTCCATGCATAACCGGCTTTTTTAAAGTGCGCAGCGCCTCCTGAATGGTCGTTATCTTGATGGCTTACAATCGAGTTAGTTACTGTTAGGTTATGAGCATTAATATAGGGTAGTAAAACACTAGTGACACGACTAAAGCGATTAAAATAACTCGGGCCAAAATCATAAATAAACGCATGTTTATCTTTTTCTATCAGTACCATTAAACCGTGGCCTACATCAAATACGTTTAACTGCCAAAGGCTGGTTTGCGTAAAGTAATAGTTAAAAAGCAAAGTCAAAATCGGAATGCAGGCTAGTAAGCGAAGCTCAATAAAATAAAGTAAGGGTACAACACTATAAAGCAGCACCACGGTGGTCATACTTATCTGTCCGACATTAAGCCAACGTACCTGCTGAGGTATTGCCTGCAGCATTTGGTAAAAATAGGCCAATGGAAAATCATATAATACGATAAATGCGTACCAATCGGTTAATAATCCCAGTAACACACTTAAAAATAAAGCAGGCATTAATACAAAAGATAAAATGGGAATAGCGACTAGATTTAAAACTAAACCCGCTAAACTCACACCATTAAAAAAGTATAATGACAAGGGTAATAAGCCAATAAATAATCCCAGTTGAATAATAAATAATGTTCGTATATTGGCTAGTAATGAGTTACCCCGAAGCGGAAATTGCTTTAAAACAATAAAAATAATACATACTGCTAAAAACGAAAAGTAAAGCCCTGGGTTTAATACACTAAATGGGTTAATCGCTAAAATAATGACCAGTGCGAATAAAATACTGCGCCACCTCAATGACTGCTTTGCCAAATAATAAAGTAGCAAATAACAGCCCAACATAATTAAAGCGCGGGTTGCAGAAATGATAAAATCACTTAAATAAACATAAATAAAAGCTACAACAAAACCAACAGCGCTATAAACAATAGAAACATTTAATGCTTGATTTAGTTCAGGTTTAACCAACTTAAGACAAAACCGTGTGACAAAATAACAAAAACCAAACACTAGAGAGATATGTAACCCAGAAATGGCTAATAAATGACTTAACCCAAGACTCTGCATTAACTCTTTATGCTCGAATGTCATTAAAGACTTATCGCCAGTTAACAACGTATAATAGAGCCAATTAAGCTCAGCATTATTTACCAACTTTTTGACATAAACTCTATAGGCTGAAACGGCATTACTTTTTTGAGAGCTTTTAATATTAAGCTGTTTATTGAGCACCGTACCTTTAAACGCTATCTTTTGTGTAAAAGCATAAAGCTGATTATCAAAAACAGTAAAATTCTTAATGGATCTATAGTTTTTAAGTCTCACTTGAGCATTAAAAGCATCACCAGAATGAATTGGTTGTGCAAAATTGATACTTAATAAGGCATAAGGTGCCCTAAAGTGACTATATTCACTGTCTTCCAAACGCGTTAATTTAACTTTTACATATTGGGGAGGTGTAGCAGAAATAACCTCTTCTACAACAACATCGACTGAATAAGCATATTTTTTGTGCTGTTCAGGTAACTCAAATGAATAAAACAAGATAAAATGTGCTGCTACGCAGCAAATACCGCAAATAAAGCCTAACAATACAGTTAAAAACGGCTTAAAATACGTGCTCACAATGAGGATTGAAATTGTGATAATTGTAAATTCAAGGGTTTGATAATAAAACACGGTAATAACGACACCGACAACAAATCCAAGACTCATCCACACAGACGTAAATGGTTGCTTTAAATGGCTAAAAAAACGATCCAACGGTTTTTACCTGATCCAAATAAAATTAGACATCACAAATCACTAAAAATATTTGGTCGTCTTTTGCATGATGCTAACCTTTGGCATTTAAATCGACGCTCAGCACGCGGTGCTTTTGCCGTTGGACTTTTCTTTGCATTCATCCCTGTTCCTTTTCAAATGGTGCTAGCCGCTGCCGCAGCCATAATCTTAAGAGTTAATTTGCCTATATCAGTTGCTTTAGTGTGGATCACTAACCCACTTACAATGCCACCTATCTTTTACGGCTCGTACTTGGTTGGTACATTAGTGCTAAATCAACCTGAGCAACATTTTGCGTTTGAAGCAAGTTGGGCATGGTTTATAGAAAGTTTAACGACAATTGGCCCCGCTTTTTTAGTGGGTTCGCTTGTGTGTGCATCTATTGCCAGTGTTATTGGCTATTTTGGTATTGACTTGATTTGGCGCCGCTCAGTAAGAAAAGCTTGGATATCTAGAAATAACTAGCGCCTACTTCTCCATAAAGGGCTGCTCTTTACCTTAATATAGACAAAAAAAAACCAACTTAACAAGTTGGTTTTTTATAAACGAATAGTATTACCTAGAAACGAAAAACGCGTCTTAATCCAACTAATGGCAGCAATAGTAAACCAAACCATGAGAAACTGGCTGAGCTACGTTCATAAAACTCTGTATCTGGAGCTTTACAGTTTTCAACTTCACCATTAGCAATCGGTGAAAGTTTTACCGCAACAGCAACACTTTCATATTGAATATTGCCATTAATATCAGTTACAACTTCGCCTCGTGAATTTAACTTTTCAACCGTTTTAGTTGCTACACCAAATACCTCATTGTTTTCGTTGATTGATTTCGCTTCTACCATTTTATAACTAAAACTAGTCTCACCATCACTGTCAAAACAAGGTAGTAAACTATTTAGGTTTGTGATTTTGTCATCGCCAATTTTATAAAGAAAGGCTTCTGAGCGTCTTGTGCTGGCTGTATCACCAACCTCACCCTCACCTACGATGTAACCTTGGTTATTAATGTCATTCGCGTATGAGTTTGAGCTAGTAAAATAATCTTCAGGAAATACGGTCGTATTAGTATTTATATTATGATGAAAGAACTTGGCGATTAAACTACCTTCAATACCTTTTGAAGCATAACCAACCACAATGTCATTATCATTTATCGCGAATGCTTTACCAGCTTGCCAATCATCTTGCTGGTTTATAAAATCAACCACTTCACCGTCTTTAAAATAAGTTGGCATAGTTAAAATTGTCGAATCTCTGTCAAAATAACGAGTGTTCGAAAAACCGACCGCTACATCATTTTTATTAACCGCTAATGCATTACTAATAAAAGGATTAGTGTCCTCATCTTCTTCTGGAGTAAGCGCTAAACCCAACAGCTCTGTTGAAGTCACATTATAGGCACTATCTAGAGTCCATTTAACCGCTGTTTTATTGAATAAACCACGCGTACTTCGACTGTTAAGTGATTCAATACAGGCCATTACCGGTTCATCAAGGCCATCACAATTATCAGTAATTGTGGTTTGTCTCTCAGCAGGAATACTGACCGATACATTACCAACAACAATGTAACCTGTGTCAGTGGCAACAATATCAGATGCTTTACTAGTCCCACCGTGTTCAGTAAATTCTGGAACAAACGGCACTTCAACACCATCTGCAGATATTAAAATCCCACGTTCTATGAAGTCACGGGTAAACCACGTTTCTTCCTCTGTTTCGCCATCTGGTGTAAAACTCACTTTATCAAAAGGAGCACTGCCCCAGCCAACAGTCGTTCCGTCTTCTGCAACGCCATTATAAAAATTACTTGTCGAGCGGGTCAGACCGTCGTAATCAACAGAAGCGATATCAAATAAAGGCTGCTCAGTTATTACACCACTATTATAATTTGTAGCAATAATTGAACTGATTTTTTGATACTCAAAGTTAGATGACAAGTTTGATAAAAAACGAACCATAAAAGTATGCGCATCAGCATTAGTGTAAATCGCATCGTTATTTTCTATGTCATCAAGCGTAAAGGTTATTTCTTTGTCAATTTCTTTAAACCTTGCCACTTCCGCGTCGTAAGCACTATTGATTGAACTTTCTGTAAAATCAATATAACTAATATCAATAGGTAGGTTGTATAAGCCATTAGCAACGCCAATGACATGGCCACTTTCACTCACATCAGTAACATATGTATGTTTTGCAGCTTCAAAGTCACCTAATTCGGTTAACTGGTACGTTGCACTCAATGCTGATGTACTCAGTGTAGCCAAAACACTGGCCGCGAGTAATTTATATTTCATTTTATTCCTTACTACTGATTCTTTAATTCTTCAAGTTCTTCCCAACGCTCAAAAGCGGCTTCAAGGTCAGACTCAAGTTGGGCTAAATGGTTCAATTCCTTGGCTGTTATATCACTGTCTTGCTTGAAAAAATCTTCATGACTTACTCGTTCTTGTTGTTTTTCAAGTTCAGCTTCAAGTTGCTCCATTTTATTAGGTAGTTGCTCTAGTTCAAGTTTTAATTTGTAAGAGAGTTTATTTGCTTTGTTATTGCTTTTAACTGGCGTTGGCTCTGTTTTTTCAACTTTTTTGACTGGCTGCTTTTGCAACTCTTTGTTCTGCTCCGCCAAATAGTTGGTATACGCTTCATAATCACTGTAGCCACCAACTATATCAGTGACTTTGCCGTTACCTTCAAATGCCCAAACACTCGAACAGGTATTATCAATAAACTCTCGGTCGTGGCTTACTATAAGCACAGTACCTTGATATTGGTTAATAATATCCTCAAGGAGCTCTAATGTTTCTATATCTAAGTCATTGGTAGGCTCATCGAGCACTAATATATTTGAAGGTTTCAAAAATAACTTGGCTAATAACAACCTGTTTTTCTCACCACCTGAAAGTGCTTTTACCGGTGTACGAGCACGTGCTGGCGGAAATAAAAAGTCTTGTAAATAGCCTAACACGTGACGTGAGCGTCCGCCCATCATCACTTCTTGCTTTCCTTCCGCAACGTTATCTTGAACGGTCGCTTCTTCATCAAGCTTCTCACGGTACTGATCGAAATATGCAAACTCTAAGTTAACACCTTGCTTTATTTCACCACTGTCTGCTTTTAAATCACCAAACAACAATTTTAATAGCGTTGTTTTACCAATACCATTAGGCCCCACCAAACCAATACGATCGCCACGCATCACTAAGGTAGAGAAATCATCAGCTATCACTTTGTCTTTAAATGCATGATTTAAGTGTTTAGCTTCAAATACTAGTTTACCTGAACGATCAGCTGTTTCGATATTGAAATCAGTTTTACCAACTTGTTCCACACGTTGTTTACGTTCATTACGTAATTGTTTCAGCTCACGAACACGGCCTTCATTACGGGTTCGACGGGCTTTAACACCTTGGCGGATCCACGCTTCTTCTTCCGCTAAGCGTTTATCAAACAATGCATTTTGTGTTTCTTCTACTTTTAAATCATGCGCTTTTTGTTCTAAGTAAGTTGCATAATCACCAGGATAAGAAATTAGTTTACCGCGATCTAAATCTAAAATACGTGTAGCAACAGCTCGAATAAATGCACGGTCATGCGATATAAATACAATACCGCCTTTAAATTCTTTTAGGAATTGCTCTAACCACATTACACTTGTCATATCCAAGTGGTTAGTAGGCTCATCGAGCAGTAATAAATCAGGCTCACTCACTAAAGCACGCGCTAATGCAACTTTACGTAACCAACCACCAGAAAGCGACTCAAGTTTCGCATCAGGAGTTAGCTCTAATTGAGTAAGTACAAGCTGAATTCGGCTATCAAAACGCCAGCCATCTGCCGCCTCTAATTTATTAGATAAACGCTCTAATTTATTTAATAGTTGATCAGTGCAATCTGTTTGCAATTGTGTGCTTACATGATGAAAATCAATAAGTAAGTTAGCAATTTCGGGCATTCCTTGGGCAACGTAATCAAATACAGTGCCACTTGCCCCTTTAGGTGGATCTTGCTCTAAACGCGATATTTTTAAACTACCAACTTGGTTTATTTCGCCATCATCAAGTATTACTTGACCGTCGAGTACTTTTAAAAGCGTTGATTTACCTGCACCATTGCGACCTACAATACACACACGTTCGCCACTTTCGATTACTGCATCTGCATTATCAAGTAATGGGTGTGTACCGTAAGCTAATTGTGCTTTTGAAATTCTAATTAAATCCATAGTTAATCTTTACTCTTATTCTGCTTGCGCTAAAAACTGCTGCGCCTGAGGTGCAGTAAAAGGCCAAAATAATTGTTGGCCTTGTTGATTTTTTAAAACCGGAATGCTTATTTGATACTCTAAAATTAATGCGTCATCGCTCATAATATCAATAAGTTGTAATTCATCGGTTGATGAAAGTAACGGTTTTAACAGCTGCTCTGCTTGCTCGCACAAGTGGCAGCCGTCGGTGTGATATAAAATCCACTTAGCCATGTTTAATTAACCAGCTATTATGAATTTTTTTATTTCGTTTAAAGTCAGGAGATAAGGTTTTTTCAGAAATATTTTCTGCTTTTAACCCTAACCCCATCAAGCCAACTTCATCCATTACAAAACCGCGTTTATTATTAGAGAATATTAGCGTACCCGATGGGCTCAATATTTTTTTAACCCAAGTTAACAGCTTAATGTGGTCGTTTTGCACATCAAACGCGTCTTTCATTCGTTTAGAATTTGAAAAAGTAGGCGGATCTAAAAAGATCAGGTCATACTGCCCTTGTGCATACTCTAGCCATTTTAAACAATCTGCTTGCTCAAAACGATAACGTGTATTGCTAATATCGTTAAGCGCAAAGTTATCTTGACCCCACTTTAAGTAGGTTTTAGATAAATCAACGGTAGTAATCGCTTTTGCGCCACCAATGGCTGCATGAACTGAGGCGGTTCCTGTGTATGCAAACAGGTTCAAAAAGCGCTTATCTTTTGCGTTTTCTTGAATGTAACGACGTGCAAGGCGATGATCTAAAAATAGCCCCGTGTCTAAGTAGTCAAATAAATTAACTTTAAACTTAGCACCAAACTCTTCTACTACCATGGTTCTATTTTGCTTAGCCATGGGTGTATATTGCTCTTCACCCTTTTGCTTTTTACGTACTTTTACAGCAATGTTTTCAGGTGCAATATCAAGTTGTTGTGCTGTCAAGCTAATAACATCTTGTAAACGCTTCTCAGAGGTTTTTTCATCAATCTCTTTCGGTGCTGCGTATTCAAAAATAACCGCTGAATCACCATAAATATCAACCGCAACGTTGTATTCAGGAATATCTGCATCGTAAACACGATACGCATGGACTTGATTTTGCTTAAGCCAATTTTTTAAGCCTTGCTTGTTCTTTTTCAGGCGATTAGCAAATGCCATCGAGCCTTCGAAGTTTAAAGCGGGTTTGTCATCAGAGGTAAGGCTGACTTGCTTGTCATCAAGCTGATACAGGTTTAATTCAACATCAAGGGGGCCATTTTTAAATTTATAGCGTTTTTGCTTCACTAATTTAAGTAATTTAAACAGGCTTTCATCCATGCCCAGTAGAGCGAGTTTCCAATGATTAAAGTGCTTTTTAAAACCAACACCTAAGCTACGATGCAGGTTTACAAGTTCAGCCATAGAACCAATACGCTCACCATAAGGTAAGTTAGAAATAACAACACCCGGCAATTTTGCAACGCTCGTCAGTTTTGTCGCATCGCTTTGCTTAAATTTAATCACCGTATCAAGCTCTGCACGCTGCGCATTAGCAATCGCTTTATCAAGTACTTGTGCATCGTAATCATGGCCAATTAACCATAATTTAGGATCAGTAATATTCGCTAAAAGTTGCTCTTTAAGTTCTTTGAATTTTGCCACTCTAAAGCTAGGTAAACGCTCAAACGCGAATCCTTCACGGAATAATCCAGGCGCTTCATTACGTGCCATTCCAGCCGCTTCTATTAAAATAGTGCCGGCACCACAACATGGATCGAATAGTGGTTGATTGACATTTTCGAGCCAGCCACTACGTTTTATTATTGCCGCAGCTAAATGCTCTTTTATGGGTGCTTTGCCTTGACCTTGACGGTAACCACGCTCTGATAAACGCGGCCCTGAGTAATCAATATAAAGTGAAACGCCATGACGATTTAAACGTGCAACCACTCGCACATTGGCATCTTGCTTATCTACATTTGGTCGCTGTTCAAATAAATCGTTAAAGTAATCAACAATCGCATCTTTAATTACTAAACCAGAAAACTGGGTATTTTTAAGTGAATCGTTTGTGCCATTAAAATCAACAGCAAAAGTTTGTGTTGGGCCAAACCATTCTTGCCAAGGTTGTAAGCGTGCAAATTTGTACAAGCTGTCTTTGTCATTTACGCCTTCTTTTTCTTCAATAAGCATAAGTACACGCGTAGCAAAGCGTGTAGATAAACACACTTTTTGCGCTAGCAATGAGTCAGCCTCAAAGCGAACAGAACCCACAGTTTGCTTTGACACCGTAGCGCCAAGTTCTGTAAGTTCATCAACCAATAAATTTTCGATTCCGATAGAAGTAAGTGCGATAAATTGCAAAGTAAAAACCCTTAATAGCTAATTGCGCGGGATTATAACATAGGTTTGCGTACAAATACGCCTTAAACAAGCCTCAAAGACTAAATTAGGCTAAGCTGTTTGGCTATCGTACTGTGAGGTAATTAAGGGGTGAACTCGGTTGTTTAAAACGCGGATAACTTCAAACTGGGCAAGTGATAGATTGTCATCTAGTGCAAAGGTTTCGCTTAAATTAATGCACACAGAAGCATCTGGACAATGCTCTATAATTAAAAACTCGCCAGTTTGTGATTCTGAGCTTAAATTAATAACCGCTTCAGTACTAGGTGTACTACCAGTATACGGTTTGAAAAACCAACTTTTTGCCAACACTGGTTTTAATTGAAATTTAACTGCCGTTGCATTGAGCGCTATTTGGCATAACTGGGCAGGATTCCATAAATTAAACTGCGCAAGGTAATAATAAACTTGCTCATAAAAGGCTGCATCTTCAAGGCTGAAGTATGGGTTTTCAAAAGCACAATCGGTGAGCTGTCTAAGCTTATAAGGTGTACAAAGTTGCATATCGTCATTTAAATCAAGCAGTAAGCGGTTTTTTTCAGCACACGCTATCCACTGCCATTGCTTTGACGCTTGTAACATTTGCTCCTCCCTACTTAGTACTTAAAAAATAAAATAAGACAATAAGCTTAGAGTATAGCTGCTTTTGACCATTTTTAAAACGTCTTTTTAGAACATTTATCGAACGATCAAAAGCTTACATAACTGATCCTTATAAGTCGTTAATGATCGACTTGACCAATTGCGGTCCTTTGTATATGAAACCGGTATAAACTTGAACTAAATCTGCACCCGCATTAAATTTTTCTTTTGCTGATTTAGCATCATCAATACCACCCACACCAATAATAGGTAACTGATTGTTTGTTAAACGCTTGAGTTCAGAAACAACATGGGTGGAACGCTCCCTAACTGGCGCTCCTGATAAACCGCCTGCCTCATCAGCATACTGCTGACCTTGCACTAAGCTACGCTCTAAGGTGGTATTTGTGGCTATAACACCATCAATTTTATTATTTAACAGTGACTCGCTCACTTGTTCAATTTGAATTGGATCTAGGTCTGGCGCAATTTTCACCAACATAGGCACATGCTTATTATGCTTGGCAATTAAATCAAGCTGTTCGTTTTTCAAGCTTTGTAATAAGTCATCTAATGCTGCGCCATATTGCAGGTCTCGTAAGCCAGGGGTATTGGGTGATGAAATATTTACAGTGATGTATGATGCATGCTCAAACACTTTACGCATACAGTGAATGTAATCATCTTTACCCTGCTCATTTGGTGTATCTTTATTTTTACCAATATTGATACCTAAAATACCATCGTATTTAGCTGCTTTAACATTGTTAACTAAATTATCAACACCTTTGTTATTAAAGCCCATACGATTAATAATTGCATTTGACTGCGGCAACCTGAATATCCGCGGCTTATCGTTCCCCGCTTGAGGACGCGGTGTTACTGTACCCACTTCTACAAAGCCAAAACCCATTTGAGCGAATGCCTCAATACACTCCGCATTTTTATCAAGACCTGCAGCAAGCCCTACTGGGTTTTTAAATTCGAGGCCTAAAAAGTTCACTGGTTTATTTGCCACGCTTTGTGACCATGCAGCACTTAATGGCGTGTTAGCAAAGCGACGTAAGTTATTAAGAGCAAAATCATGGGCCCACTCCGCATCACGGGTAAACATAAAACGGCGAGCTAAATCGTAGAACATGAATATAATCCTCTTAAAATTGTAGACAAAAAAATACCTCAGACAAGGCTGAGGTATTATATAACAAAAACTGTTTAACGATTAGTTTTAATCATTAGCAGTTTGTTACTTTGCTGATGTATCACAATTGTGACCGAGTAACATGAGCTCTCTTAATGCCACTGAGAACTTAGCAAAATCGTGACTTTGCGATGTTTTAAACTCTGTCAACATTTGCTTCCAACGTTGAAGTAACAGATCTTGACTATCCATCCATTGTTCAATTTGACCATCTACATCACTGCTTTCACCTTCAAAGCTGTTTAATACCACTTCTGACAAGGTGCGTTGCTGCCAATCTAACTCTTCACGATATGATGCACGCGCTAATGCCTGCCAATGGTTAGAAACCGGTTGATTAGTGATTTGATCTAAGAACCAATGTAGTCCCATTTGCGCACCTAATTTAAAGTAAGTGTGCGACACCATATCGATTTTACGATTAGAGTTTTGAGCAATTTGCGTTAAATCCATTACCGAGAACAAGCTTGATAACGACACAATGCGCTGTGCGATATCTGTAGGTACACCGCTTTGTGTTAGTTCTTCACGGGCACTTACAATACGATCGCTTTCTGTTTTAACGATGTATTTAGTTAAGTTTTCACTTAAATCGGCAAATGTTGGTGAGAAAATTTCAATCGCTTGCTCAATTGATTGTGCTTTGGTGCGATGACGAAGGAACCAACGTGTAGCGCGACGAACTGTACGACGTAACTGGTATAACATTTCTGTTTGTACGTTCGATGGTATTTTATTATCTAAATCACTAATAGATAACCATGTTTCACGCATTTGGAAAATTTCACTTGCGATTGAATAACACAATGCAATTTCAGCTTCGTTTGCACCGGTTTCTTCATTCATTCGCACCATAAAGTTTAAGCCCATATCATTAACAATATTATTTGCTAACTTAGTGGCAATAATCTCTTTGCGTAGTGGATGATTATCCATAGCATCATTAAACTTCTCACGTAATGGGCGCGGGAATGATTTAACTAATAACTGACGGTAATATGGATTCTCAGTAATTTCATCCGTTACCAAAGACTCTTTTAGCACCATTTTCGCGTAAGAAACTAGTACAGATAGCTCAGGGCGTGTTAAATCTTTACCTGCAGCGGCGCGCTCTGCTAACTCTTCATCTGTAGGAATAAACTCAATTGCACGGTCTAGCTTACCGTCTTTTTCAAGTGCATGAATAAAGCGAATTTTTTCTTTAAGCGTTGAGGTCCCTTTAGATTGAGTGATCGACAAAGTGTGCGTTTGACGATAACAATCTTTAAGTACTAATTCAGACACTTCATCGGTCATTGAGTAAAGTAACTCATCACGTTGCTTACGCGTTAAGTCGCCTTCAGCAACTAAACCATTGAGTAAAATTTTAATATTTACTTCGTTATCTGAACACGCAACCCCGCCCACGTTATCGATGAAGTCAGTATTTACACGACCGCCTTGAGCTGCAAATTCAATACGACCTAATTGGGTTGCACCTAAGTTACCGCCTTCGCCAAATATTTTAGCACCAAGATCTTTACCGTTAATACGCAAGGCATCATTGGCACGGTCCCCTACATCGGCATCCGTTTCTTTCGAATGCTTGATGTAGGTCCCTATACCACCATTCCAAAGTAAATCATGATCCATCATTAATGATGCTTTGATCAATTCATTCGGTGTCATGCTGGCTTTTTTAGTGCCTAACATTTTTTTCATCTCAGGGGTCAGCGTAATCGACTTAGCAGCACGCGAGAAAATACCACCGCCGCTTGAAATTAGCTCTTTATTGTAATCTTCCCATGATGAACGTGGTAAATTAAATAAACGTTCGCGCTCTGGATAAGAAGCCGCTGCATCTGGATTTGGATCAACAAAAATATGTAGATGGTTAAACGCCACTTGCAAACGAATGTGCTTTGATAACAACATACCATTACCAAATACATCACCGGCCATATCCCCGATAGCAACTGCTGTAAAATCTGTGGTTTGACAGTTAATATCCATTTCACGGAAATGACGTTTTACAGACTCCCAAGCGCCACGAGCTGTAATACCCATCTTCTTATGGTCATAACCTACAGAACCACCTGATGCAAACGCATCACCTAGCCAGAAGTTATATTCGTTTGCGATACCATTGGCAATATCAGAGAATGTTGCAGTGCCTTTATCCGCTGCTACTACTAGGTACGCATCGTCTTCATCATGGCGTGTAACATCAACAGCAGGTACAATTTCACCACGGTCAATATTATCTGTGATATCTAATAAACCACGAATGAAGATTTTATAACATTCTTGGCCTTCTTTAATAAACGCTTCACGTTCACTAGGTAGTTGTTTACATACAAATCCACCTTTTGAGCCTACCGGCACAATCACGGTATTTTTCACTTGTTGCGCTTTAACTAAGCCAAGTACTTCTGTACGGAAATCTTCACGACGATCTGACCAACGCAATCCACCACGGGCAACTTTACCAAAGCGTAAATGCACACCTTCAACACGTGGAGAATAAACAAATATCTCAAACGCTGGTACAGGTAGTGGGACTTCTGGAATTAAACTTGGCTGAATTTTAAGTGAGATGTAAGACTTAAATTTGCCTTCAGCATCTTTTTGGAAGTAGTTAGTACGTAATGTAGCAACAATCATATCAACGTATAAACGGATAATACGATCATCATCAAGGTTCGCTACGTTTTCTAACTCTGCATAAATTTCTAAGCCTAGTTTTTCAAGTGTTTTAGCACTTGCAGGGCTTTTTACAGAGAACTTTTTAGAGAATAAGTTAACAATTTTAGCGGCAATATGCGGGTAATTTGCAAAGGTACTTTCAATATACGTTTGCGAGAAAGTAACCCCTATTTGGCGCATGTATTTTGCGTATGCACGTAAAATTGATGATTCACGACCCGTTAAACCACCCATTAACACTAGACGGTTAAAGCCATCGTTTTCTAAACGGTTTGCCCATACACTGGTTAATGCAGCGCGAAAACGTGCAGAGATCTTATCAAAATCAGCCATCCCTTTGCTGTCAATTAGCATAGAGAAATCCATGACCCAATTTACGCCACC
Source organism: Pseudoalteromonas sp. Scap06 (assembly GCF_013394165.1). Classification (NCBI taxonomy): domain Bacteria; kingdom Pseudomonadati; phylum Pseudomonadota; class Gammaproteobacteria; order Alteromonadales; family Pseudoalteromonadaceae; genus Pseudoalteromonas; species Pseudoalteromonas sp. Scap06. The sequence continues at coordinate 1,823,461 of NZ_CP041330.1, forward strand.
ATCACTAGTTTTAACCGAGTATGGCGTTTCACCTACAACACGTAGACCAAAGTTTTCAAGCATTGGCATAACATCAGATAAATGAATTGGCTCATCTTTATGGAATAAGCTTAAACGCACAATATTGCTGCTTGCTTCTTCTTGTGGGCGATAGAACAACATTTCTAACTTGTTATCATCGCTTAGCATTTCTAGCTTTTCAATATCGACCACTGCAGCGCTAGGTAATACTTCTTCTTTGTATGAGCGTGCAAAGGCATTGCAATATTTACGGTTTAATTCATTACCACGGGCCTCACCAGCAGATTCAAGTAAGGCTGATTGTAATTTATCTTCCCAAGTACGAGCGGCTTCTATTAGGTTGTTTTCTATGTCTTTCACGTTAAATTCAATATTGTTGTCGGTCACACGAACAGTGTAATGGGTACGCGCCAGTGTAGACTCAGAGAAATAGGTAGTAAATTCGACTTTAACGTCAGAATTAAATGCGTTGGCTAAAATAGCCTGCGTTTCGCGACGAAGCGCTGTGTTATAACGCTCTCGAGGTACATAAACCATGCATGATAAAAAACGACCATATGCATCTTTACGAACAAATAAACGACACATGTCGCGTTCTTGTATTTGCAATACGCCCATGGCAACTTCAAGTAACTCATTCTCTCGAGCTTGAACCAGTTCGTCACGTGGGTAAGTTTCTAATATATTTAATACGGCTTTGTATGCATGTGTCCCTTTAGCGAAGTCACACATATCCATAATACGATTAATTTTACTTTTAAGAACCGGTACATCAGCAGCGCTATTGTTGTAAAAGTTTGATGAAAACAAACCGATGAAACGATCTTCACCAATAACATTGCCTTTGTCATCAAAACGTTTTACACCCACATAATCTATGTAAGCTGGACGGTGAACGCGAGACAATGAATTAGTTTTAGTTAAAATTAATAGGTTGCTACTGCGTGCCTCTTGGCGCGCCACTTCAGGTAACTCAGAAAGCAAACGTGTATGCTCAGCATCAGAGTTTTTCATTAACCCTAAGCTGGTATCCATTTTACCCTTTAATTGATAGTCGCCCTGAACTGGTGAAAGTTCATATTGGCGATAACCCATTAATGTGAAATTGTCTTTCACTAACCAATCTAAAAATTCAACGGTTTCATTTATTTCGTTATCACTTTTATCTTTATGGCTTTTAGGCAAGCTTTTGCTTACCGCGATTAATTTTTCGCGAATAGGCTGCCAATCTTCAACCGCAATCGATACATCAACGAGTACTGATTCAAGTTCTTTTTTGAAAGACTCAATAACAGTTGCATCTGTTTGACGGTCAATTTCTATGAAGAATACAGTTTTTGTTGATGTTGATTCTTGCTCTGCTTTTAAGCTTGATAACCCTGATATTTTATCGTTCTTATCACGTTGAATTTTCAGCGGGCTATGAAGAAGTAAATGAGAGGCAATGTTTTCTCGTGTCATGGCCATTCGTACAGAGTCCACTAAAAACGGCATGTCTTTAGCAATGATCTCTACAATGGTATGTGATGACTGCCAGCCATCTTTAGCCACTTCAGGGTTGAAAACGCGAATAACTGCGTCATCTGATGTATTTTTTTCTAGCGAATTCCAAAGGCTGAGTGCAGCACCATATAAGTCACTGTCGTTGCGATTTGCCAAATCCTCTTTAGACATATTGCTGTACAAGGCTTTGGCGAATTTCTCAACGAGTAACACATTATCAGCGCGAACTTTTTTCTGGATAAGCTTACAGACGTTATCTAAAATAACCGAGGCTTGGCCTTCATTTCGTGTCATTGTATGTTCCTTAATCTATCACTGCTAGTTTAGCAGAATATTTGTACAGCCATTTATTAGCGTGGAGTCAGTTAAATTCTAACCCTTTTAAAACTAATAAACAGCCTTTTCGATGAAAACATTTTAAGCATTTCAGCTATTTGGTCATCTATTCACAAAATATAGATATAAATGGCCATTACTGGCCATTTAGGAGCAAATTTATTCACCTTATTTTTTCTGGTCAGTCCAGAGCAAGCTGCCAATTGCAGGTAAAAGTAACACTGCACCCAACATATTTACTAAAAACATGAAGGTAAGCAGAATTCCCATATCAACTTGGAACTTCAAATCAGAAAAAATCCACGTACTAACACCAATTGCTAACGTAATACCGGTAAATAACACCGCACTCCCACGTTCAACTAATGCATTACGATAAGCAATACTCAGTGGCACGTTTTGTTTTAACTGCCCCATCATTGATGACAAAATATAAATACCGTAATCAACACCAATACCTACACCCAAAGCAATTACTGGTAAAGTTGAAACAGTTAGACCAATCTCAAGTTGTACCATAAGTGCTTGTGCAAGGGTTGATACTATGTACAAAGGTAATACCACTGCAATAGTTGCTTTTACGCTCTTAAAACTTAGTAAGCATAAAATAATCACCGCACCATAAACATAGAGCATCATAGGGATTTGTGCAGCTGAAACAGACTCGTTAGTTGCTGCCATTACACCTACAGGGCCTGATGCCAATTTGAAAGCAAGTTTATCTGTGCCCTCTTCTACAGCAAATTGTTTTACTTTTGCAATGACGTTATCAATAGTTTGTGCTTTGTGATCATCTAAAAATATAATCACGGGCATTACTGAACAATCACCGTTTAATAACCCTGTGCTGGTTTCAACGCGAGAGGTTGACTGCACCAAACTGGCAGAATTGCGCGGCAAACTTTGCCATTTTAAATTGCCCTCGTTATAACCGGCATTAACTGACTGTGCCACAGAACTTAGGCTGACCGCTGATTGTACACCGGCTAAATTTTCAACTTTATATTGAAAGCGTGATATACGCTCCATGACGTCATGCTCGGTACACGCTGCAGGGTAAGCCTCTACAATGACTTTAAGAATATCAGATGAAATTGTGTATTTGTCCGATATTAAGAAAGTATCTTGGTTGTAACGTGCATCTTGGTGCAAGGATGGTGCTCCTGCATGTAAATCACCAATACGCATTTTATCTGCTTGCCAATAGCCCAGTGCAAATAAAACCAAAGTGAAACCAATAATAATTTTTGCCGTTTTTGGATCGGTTGCTTTAACTAATAAATCGCGCATTGCATCAAGTATGTTCGGTTTATTAGCATCACCTGATTGAATATGGATGCTGTTTTCAAAGCGCATATACGATGCCCACACTGGCAACAAAATCAGATTAGTAAATATAATCACTGCCACACCTAAACTCGCTGTAATAGCAAGTTCACGAATAATACCGATATCAATGGTTAATAGGGTTAAAAAGCCAACCGTATCAGATAACAACGCAATCCCGCCAGGTACAAGTAAAGCTCTAAAGCTTGATTGGCAACATATTGCTGTAGACTTACCTTCAGCAACCTTTTTACCAATGGCGTTAATCATCTGCACACCGTGGCTTACGCCAATAGCGAACACTAAAAATGGCACTAAGATAGACATAGGATCAAGACCAAAGCCTAAACTAGAAAGCAATCCTAACTGCCAAATTACCGCAATAATTGAACACACAATCGGTAAAATAGTGAGTTTTAAGCTGCCACAAAATAGCCATACCATGACAAAAGTAAACGCAATTGCAATGGCAAAAAATAATACAACCCCTTTTGCGCCCTCGGCTATATCGCCGGCCATTTTTGCAAAACCAATAATATGAATACTGATTTTTTCGGTACTTAGAGGCTCACGAATTTCGCTTTCTAATTTTTTTGCAAAAGCGAGAGTGTCTAATTTTTCTTGTGTTTGCGGATCAGTCTCTAACAGTTGGGCGGTGACCATGGCACACGAATAATCGCTTGCTATCATACGACCCACTACTTTGGCCTTTTCAATGTTCTCTTTAACAATTCCTAAGCCTTGCTTATCGGCTTTAAAGTTGGCTGGTATAATAGGCCCGCCAGCAAAGCCGTCTTCAACAACTTCAACAAAGCGCGCACTAGGTGAAAATATTGAATTTACTAAAGGACGATTTACTCCTGGAATAAAGTAAAGTTGGTCATGTACGGCTTTTAATTGAGTAAAAAATTCAGGATTAAAAATATCACCACTGTCATCACATACTGAAATTAAAATACTATTAGCGCCACCAAACTGTTTCTCATGTTTGGTGTACACCTTCATATAATCATGGTTAAGCGGAATATTTTTATTAAATGACGCGTCGAGCTGAATTTGCGTTGCTTTAAAAACCAATAAACAGGTGATCAACACAAAACTTATGAGCACCACTAAGCGGTGTCTAAAAATCGCTTTTTCTAAAAAATCTAAAATTGCTTGCATTAAGGGGTCAACTCCTTCACTTTAATGCCGTTTTCTGTTGTCATGATCAGTTTATCTTTAACAATCACGCCATCAAGAATCGCTTTACCATCAGCCAACTGCTCGTAAGACAACACATCATCTTTAAGCTGAAAAATAACACCGCTATTAGCCAATAATAGCCATTGTTTATTGTTATAATTAATGATGCTATTTACAGTAGCTGTTTTATCATTGTCTAAGTGCTGCCACTGCTGACTATCGGTTTTATTTATAAAAATATTACCGCGTAACCCTGCAACAATTTGTTGCGATGAATCTGAAGCAAAACCAAAAAATGAACCAGGGTAAATCTCATCTAAACGTTGCCATGTTTGGCCATCGTCATCACTTTTTGCCATTAAGCCCATCTCACCGACCAACATTAAACCCGAACTAGTCGGTTCAATGCGATTAAAGTGAGGTAATATAGACGAGGTTTCTATTTCGTAACCCTCAGGATCTGTTTGTTTTAAGTCATTTAAATAATCTCTATCTTCACTAAATAACAGCGAATCTAAAAAGCGTTTTTGCCAATGTTTTCCGCCATCACTTGTTTGATAAAACATACCGTAAGCGCCAACAGCATAGCCATTTAAGTCATCTTTAAAATAAATATCTAGACAGGGTTTATCTAAGCTTGGTTTTGCTTGTTGTAACTGCCAATTTTCACCACCATCGGTGGTATTAATAATTGTGGCGTCATGTCCACATGCCCAGCCATTAGAATCATTAGTAAATTCAACCGCTGTTAGTAATACTTGTGTAGGTACCGATTTCGCTTGTTGCCAATCGCTACCATCAATACTTTTAATGACCGTCCCATGTTTACCTACAGCAATAAGTCCTGCTGAAGTTTGGGTAATATCGGTAAGGAGTGTTTTATCAGCATTAATTGCGCTAATCGCACTTTGAGGTGCGTCTTGTGCAAAACTCGCACCGCTTAGGATCAGGCTGGCATAGACCAAATACTTCATAAATTAAATTCGCCTTGAACTGAGGATTTGTTTGTCTGTTATAAAGAGGAAAACCTGTGCGTTAATAGACAAACGCGATGTGAAAGAAAAAAGGCACCTAGGAAACTAGGTGCCTGCTTTTATACTATCTGCCAGCGCGACGTAAAGCGCTCGATGTAAACTCATTGTCATTAAATGACTGAGAAAAGTCATACATCTTTTCTTGGTTATCTAGACCAATGGCTAAGTAGCGACGTGAATTAAGATCGTGGTATACCTCAAGCGTACTCCACTGTGTCGGTACTTCATAGTAGTTAAGACCATAAGCCATTGCTACACGATAAAGTTGGTCACGATTATCGTAAATATCGGTAACATGAACTTGCCAACTGTCTTCGTCAATGTAGAAAACACGTTTTTTGTAAATATGACGGGTGTCATCTTTTAAGTTTGCTTCAACAACCCATACGCGGTGTTTTTCGTAACGAGTATGCTCAGGGTTGATATGACCAGGCTTTAAAATATCATCATAAGTTAGCTTGTCGCTGTGAAGCTTGTAGCTATTGTATGGGATGTAAAGCTCTTGCTTACCTTTTAGCGTCCAGTTATAACGATTTGGCGAGCCGTTGAACATATCAAAATCATCAGTTGTACGTAAGCTATCTGCTGCTGTACCCGGTGCATCGTATGCTACATTAGGTGCACGACGCACACGGCGCTGACCTGAATTGTACGTCCACGCTTGGCGCGGCGTTAAAATTTGGTCCATAGTTTCATGCACCAATAACGCGGTCCCTGCTAAACGAGCTGGCTCTGTCACTTGCTGTTTAAACTTAAACAATATATTAGAATCTTGTAGTTCAGCCGGAGTAGCACTTGGATCTGAATATTTAACTAATAACTGCTCATCAAAACCAACATAGTTATATGAACCCGATGCCGTCGGTGCTGCCTGACCGCCAAAACGCTCAATAGACTGACCACGGTAACGAAGTAAATGGTTCCAAATTGCTTCTAAACCCGTTTTAGGGATTGGAAATGGAATACCAATAGCTGTACTTTTAATACCATTTCCGCCTTCAACTAATTCAGCAGACGTTGCAAACTTTTTGGTTGCATCGTACACAAATTGTGGAAAAGACGCAGAACGACGGGTTTCGTACACTGGCATTTTAAACGTATCTGGGTACGCTTCAAATAACGCGATTTGTCCTGGGCTTAAGTTTTCTTTGTATTTATCAATATTACTTTTATCAATAGTGAATAATACTTTATCGGTTGCATAAGGGTCTAAGTGGTGCATACCCGGTTCATAACCTGCTGGAGCAGCAGTAATACCGCCATTCCATGCTGGGATTGAGCCATCAGCATTCGCTGCTTTTTCCGCACCAATTGGACTTAAGTCTTTACCAAGGCGCGCAGCTTCTTCTGGGCTAATTTTAGCCAGCGCTGCGTGGCTTGCAAACAAACTACAAAACGCTGTAGCAATGAGGGTAGGTTTTTTAATCATAATAATGTTACCCCTAGATAGAATATTTTAAGTTAAAAGAAACGTAATCTCGGTCAGAGAAAGTGTTGGTGTCGCCACCACCCCAAAATGAGTTGTAACTTACATCCAAAGACCATGCATTTTGGTAATTAAAGCTCATGGTAGCACCTAGCGACTTACGATCTTCAATGAATAAGAACATTGGATCTGGCGTGTTACCATTTACATCATGAGAAAATACAAAACGTGGTGAGAAGTTAATACCATTGTAAAGGTTAAAGTAATCACCTTTAGCAATTAAGCGGTAGCCCCACGATGAAGCCGTAGCAAACGATTTTTGCTCAGGTCCATTAGATAATGCCATATGTAGTGAAGAGTAATCTGAACTACCAGGCCCCTGAATAACACCACTTCGGCCAGTACCAGAGACATTTAAACGGATCTCATCGTACTCGGGCATGTTATTAATACGAACACCACCAATTTCACCCACAACAGCCCAACTATCAGCGCCTAATGAAGGACCAAATAGATGTGTTGCCGTAAACTGTAATTGTGACGTATTGCGTTCGATATAACCTTTGGCTAACTCGCCTGGCCCAACAACACTTGCATCATCGCCTTTACTCATTTGCGAAATACCTGCAAACTCAGGGCGTAAACCAGCAATAGCTAACTGCTCAGGCATCGCAGCGTAAAGTAGCTCTACGTCATCGATTTGCAGCGGTTCGTCTTCACGAAAAGTAAACTCACCCGCAAAAGCAGTTTCACCAAGCGAGGTGTTAAAGCTTAAACCGTAAAGTTTAATATCTTCAGGGTATTCGTTAGTTGCTTTAGCAAATGCTTTTAAATCGGATACGTTATCAGAGGTAATTTCAGTACTTGCAATCATCGCTAAATCTTGTTGAATTGATGCTTGCGTAAAGTTTGATACGCGACCCGAAATAAGCGGACGACGATTATGGTAATTTACGTGATAAAGCGCTACTTCGGTATCATTCCACTCTGGTAAAAACATACCGAGTCGTAAGCCGTATTGGCCGCCATCATCTGGCTCTGTTTTGCCATCATAGCCTTTACCTTTGAGGGCAACCTTGGTCGGGTGTGTCAAGTACATATTAGCTAATAGCTGTTGACCTGCAGCACTTGATGGATCAATTCCCTGACTTGCAGCTACTTGAGAGTGAGTCGCTATCAAGTTATTTAAACTATTTGTTAAAAATGCTAAATCAATATCAGGATTTGAAGTAAAACCTAGCTGTACATTTTGTTGATAACCGTTTTCTGCAGCAAAATCATTGGTAGAAAAATAAGTCCCTGCTGCCGGTAGACGAGTTTCATGCCACTGGTATTGGTAAAAACCTTCTAAGGTGATGTTTTCTGTAAGCCCTAACGATGCCCACAACATACCAACCGGAATAAACGCTTCTTTTAGCTCAGCACCTGGTGCTTTTAAACGGTCTATATCAACCGGATTAACGTTAATACCATGAGAAATTAACGTACTTTCACCCCAGTTTACTACTTGTTGGCCAACACGAATTGAAAGCGGGTTATTACCATCGTTTAAATCAAAGTTCGCCCATACGTAGGCGTCAAGTAAACGAAGGTCGGCACAACTTTGCTCTTTAGTATCATCGTCATCACAAGGGTCTACACCTTGCCCTGATGTTGGATTAACATAAGCACGATCGCCGTCCATTAATTCAAAATCGTAAAAATACATAAAACGGGTAAATAAGCCGTAGTTATCTTTACTTATTGATAAGTCATGCGTGCCTTTTAATAGCTTTGAGAAAGACTCACCGCTATCAAAATTTAAACCGCCCGCGTCACCGTTGTTTGAGTAGGACCCTGGTTGAGCCCAGACATCTTGGGATGAATAAATCGTATTGAGTGCTGGGTTGTAACCCGTCCAATCAAATGATGGATTATTACTCTTACCAATCATATCAAAATTTCGGTCTTCTACCCGAATACTCTGACCATATGAAAAGGTAGAATCGAAGGCGATATCAAAACCACCCACCTCAAATGTTGCAGCCTGTGTCTGTGCTGCAGTTAAACCCATAGCCGCAGCTGTTAAGCCAAGTGCTATTTTATTTTTAACAAAAAGCGATCTTCTTATCATTTTGGTTCCCCCCTGTCGCGGGTATTTTTGTGTGATCAAGTTATTGTTTTTAGTGTAATCGTAACGATAGAAGCGAATCAAACAAATTACAAATGGCCGCCTTCAATCAGTTATATTTTTTATTTGTTCAACGTTTACGTATTGGTAAGACGTCATACCAGATAATTTATACACGTAAATTAACAATAGAACAAACCGAAATTAACAAAAAAGCAATATTAATATGTATTTATAACACAAAAAATGACTGCTAAGCTACTCGTTCGAGACGGATGAACTTGTTTTCATTACTTAAAATGAGTCTAAATCGACCACGGATACCTAGGCTAGAAATAAAAGGTCGAAGGTGATGAGCGGAAAAACGAATTGTTTTACCGCTATCAGCTGTCACTTGGATAGAGCTATACCGTCCATGGTAATAATCCATGCACTTTGTATAGCTCAAATGCATACTAAAGTAATGTTCTATCATGATTTATTGTAAGGCTTTTTCAACCTTTTCAAATAAGTCGTCGCTTAACCCTTCTAAGTTAGCTAATCGCTCTAGTTGGGCCCTCATTGCAGTTGCACGGGTTTCATCATAACGACGCCACGACATAAACGGCGTTAACATACGAGATGCATTTTGCGGATTAATCGCATTAAGCTTAATCAATAAATCGCCAAGTAATGTATAGCCCGTGCCATCTAAACGATGAAACTGTGCGGTATTAAAATGAGAAAAGCTGCCCACTAATGCACGTACTCGGTTTGGATTCGAAAAATCAAAGCAAGGATGCGAGTACAAGGCTTTTATTTTCTCGATAGCATCTTCAGCAGAGTTCATCGCTTGCAAAGCAAACCACTTATCCATTACTAATACATCATGGCGCCATTGAGCGTCAAAATGCTCGAGTAATTGATCCGACAATGGGTGAGCTGCTTTAACCACACTGCTTAACGCACCGAGTACATTGGTCATATTTGTTGAAGATGCAGCCTGCTCAATTAAACTTGCCGCCTCAACACTGTCGGTTTTTGCCAAATAGTGAAGGCACAGCTGTTTGAGCGCACGTATTGCTACCGCTTGGGCACTCACACTGCCATCATCGGTAATGGCTTGGTAACAGCTTAAAAATTCACTGTGCAATTGCGTGGCAATTTGTTGTTCAAATAACTCAATATTAGCCGTTATTTGATCTACCGGTATTATTTCAAATTCAGCAGCTAAGGTATCAAAACTTGGCAACTTCAACAGTTCAGCAACTAGCGCTAAATCGCCCTCACGCTGAGATAGCAATGCGCGAAGTGCATCAATCACATCTTCACTCAAAGGAGTCTTACTTGCTGAAGTAACATTGGCTTTAAGTGCGTTAATAAATAACTGCTGTTGTGCATCCCAGCGTGAAAAGTCGCTACGCGCAAAACGCATAATATGTAATAAATCCGCTTCACTAATAGATTGATTTAAAATACATGGGGCTGAAAAATCTTCGAGCAATACAGCGGTTGGGTTACTGTGAATATTATCAAAGTGAAATGTTTGCGAGCTATTTGTTACATCCAGTACATGATCAAGCTGCTTGCCTTGGTACTGTAATGCAATACTCTGCCCTTGAGAGTCTAAAAGCTCAATAGCAAAAGGAATATGTAACATTGCATTGTCAGGCTGATTCGCTGGCGTAAGCTGCTCTACGATAAGCGAAAACGTTTGCGCAGCTTCATCATACTTTTTAGTTACGTTCAGGCGAGGTGTACCACAATGGTTATACCAACGCTTAAATTGTGATAAATCAATGGATGATGCATCACTCATTGCTACAACAAAGTCATCACAGGTCACCGCTTGCCCATCATGGCGTTCAAAGTACAAAGACATGCCTTTTTGAAAGTTTTGCTCACCTAAAAGGGTATGCATCATGCGAATTACTTCTGCCCCTTTGTCGTATACAGTCACAGTGTAAAAGTTATTCATTTCAATTACCTTTTCTGGACGTATCGGATGAGCCATAGGGCCTGCATCTTCACTAAACTGATGAGTACGCATCACTTTTACAGCATCAATTCTATTAAGCGCACGAGAGCCTAAATCACTACTAAATTCTTGGTCACGAAATACCGTCAAGCCTTCTTTTAAAGACAATTGAAACCAGTCACGACAAGTTACACGATTTCCGGTCCAGTTATGAAAGTACTCGTGGCCAACAATAGACTCAATGGTGTGGTAATCTTTATCAGTTGCCGTTTCTTGATTTGCCAACACGCATTTACTGTTAAAAATATTTAACCCTTTATTTTCCATTGCTCCCATATTGAAAAAATCAACGGCAACAATCATATAAATATCAAGGTCGTACTCTAAATTAAAACGAGTTTCATCCCAAGCCATCGCTTTTTTTAGCGACGTCATGGCATGCTCTGTTTTTGGTAAATTTCCTTTATCAACAAATAACGCTAAGGTGACGTCTTTACCACTACGAGTTGTGTACTTGTCGTGTAAAACATCAAAGTCCCCTGCCACTAAAGCGAACAAGTAGCTTGGCTTTTTGAATGGGTCTTGCCATTTTACAAAATGACGTCCATCTTGCGTTTCACCGCTATCAACTTGATTACCATTTGAGAGTAAATGCGGGAATGTTGTATCTGCAATGATAGTAACATCAAAAGTTGAAAGGACATCAGGACGGTCCATATAATAGGTTATTTTTCTAAACCCTTGCGCTTCACATTGGGTACAGTAAGCCCCGCCAGATAAGTACAACCCCTCAAGTGAAGTATTGGTTTGTGGTGATGTTTGCGTCACTATGCTTAGCTGACATTCATCAGGTAAGTTATTAATGATTAATTGCTGATTTATAATTTTATAATCTGTGAGCTCTTCACCCTCTACCGACAAAGAGATCAAAGTTAAGTCTATGCCATCTAATACCAGTGGCGCATTTGAATCGCCAACGCGCTTAAGCGTTAATAAAGCATTTACTTGAGTTTTTAATGGCTGTAAATCAAATGTCAGCTCAGTGTGTTCGATTGAAAAATGAGGGGCTTGGTAGTCTTTTAGGTATTCTGCTTGAGGTTTTTGTAGTTCAGTCATGTTCACTCCAAAAAAATAGCCCCTTTTAGTGATAAAAGGAGCTACTTAAATTAAGCCGTTTGTTTAGGTTTAATACGTAGTATCTTAATTCCTAAGTAAGCGTAAATAACGGCTAAGAAAGGATTTATAAGGTTAAAGAAAGCATAAAGCGCGTAATCAAACGGATTGATTAATAGAACACTTTGCATATACGCACCACAGGTATTCCATGGTATTAGTGGGCTGGTAATTGTGCCGCCATCTTCTAGAGTACGAGATAAGTTAACAGGCTTTAAACCACGCTTTTTGTATTCTTCTTTAAACATCCGCCCAGGCACCACAATGGCAATATACTGGTCCGCAGCAATTACATTGGTACCAATACACGTTGCAATGGTTGAGGCGATAAGAGAGCCAGTGCTTTTTGCTATTTTTAGAATACTTTTAACAAAAATATCAAGTAGCCCTGTTTTCTCCATAATCGCACCAAACATCAGTGCTGTCATGATCAACCATGTAGTGGTTAGCATACCAGACATGCCGCCACCACTCAGTAACGAGTCCATTTTTGCATCGCCCGTATTAATTGTGAAGCCATCAAAAAAGGTGGTCCAAACTAGTTTGAAATAACCGACAAACTCACCCTGAGTCATGTCTATTTGGCTAGCAATTAAGTCCGATTGAAATAACATTGCCCACACCGCGCCAATCACGGCACCAATAGAAATCGCCGGAAACGCTGGCATTTTTCGAATAGCTAATGCGAGTAATACAATTAACGGCACCAACATTTCTAAGCCAATGTTAAAGTTTTGCTGAAGAATTGCAGTTATTTGCTCTATTTGACCCGCCTCTCCCGCAGCAGTAGCGTTAAAGCCCATGAAAATAAAGATGATTAATGCAATGACAAAGCTGGGTACTGTAGTCCAAAGCATATGATGAATATGTTCAAACAAATCTGCACCAGCAACGGCTGGAGCTAAATTGGTTGTTTCCGATAATGGACTAAGCTTATCGCCAAAATAAGCGCCTGATATTACAGCACCCGCGGTAACTGTCGGCTCTAAACCCAGTCCTGAAGCAACACCGAGTAACGCAACACCTATAGTTGCAGCTGTAGTCCATGAACTTCCAATACTCATTGCTACAATGCCACAAATTAAACAACTCGCGGCGTAAAACCAGCTGGGATTGATAATTTGTAGACCGTAATAAATTAATGTCGGAACGGTTCCTGATAATAGCCAAGTTCCGATTAATGCCCCTACCATGAGTAAGATTAAAATCGCACTAAGAGATAAAGTGATCCCCTCAATCATTGCATCTTCTAATTTTTTCCATGTGTAGCCATTTTTTAAACCAATTAACGCCGCAGCGAATGTTGCAAATAACAAGGCAATTTGATTTGGACCTGACGATGAGTCATCACCAAATAAGTACACAGCGGCACCTAATAAACAAATTAATACAGCAATTGGAATGAGTGCATCAAAAAACGAGGCACTTTTAAGTGGTTTTTCTTCAATTGGCTTCAAAATATAGACTCCTACACACATTCGATGCATGTTGATTATTTTTATTAGCACGTACGCGCATTTATTGAGCACTATTGATCTAGCTCAACTTTTGGTAATCCGCGATTATAACAATTTAGCAAATTATCGATAGTAAAAAAGGCGCCTAGGCGCCTTTTTTTTTGCAAAGTGAAGCTTATTTTAGCGCTTAGCTACGCGACCATATTTAATATAATCTTGTGTAATAAGTGCAGCTTCTTCAAGAAATGGGTCAAGCTCTTCAATCACCTCTGGTACATCGTCCAGATTTTCTATTGGCTCTTTACCTAAACGATTTAAGCGCTCATTAGTACGGGCTAGTGCGCGTGCCTCATTTTCTTCTTTTTCTTTAATGCGCTTTTTCTCAACCAAAGAAATTGTTTTACGATCTTTTTCTTCGTTGTAGCGAGCGATATCTTCAAACACATAATTAAATTCAGGTTCGGCTTTAATACGCTCATTATGCTGCTTTTCAAGTACACTGATAATAGGGTTTAAACGCCCTATTTGCTTATACTTTGCTTTTACTATGCTATCCCACGGCAAGGCATTATCTTGTTTACTTTCACCCCATTCTGCAGGGTCAATGGCTGATGGGAAAGTAATGTCTGGGATCACCCCTTTATGCTGTGTACTACCACCATTAATGCGGTAAAACTTTGCAATCGTATATTGCACACTACCTAATGGGTTATCGTATAAGTCATAAGCACGCGCTAAACCTTTATGCTGCTGCACGGTCCCTTTACCAAAGGTTTGCTCACCAATGATAACGGCGCGGCCATAATCTTGCATTGCTGCGGCAAAAATTTCAGACGCGGATGCGCTGTACCTATCAACAAGCACTGTTAACGGGCCATCATAATAAGTAATGCCGTCACGGTCTTTTTGCTCTTCAATACGGTTGTTTAAGGTATGAATTTGTACTACTGGACCTTGATCAAAAAACAAACCTGATAACTGCGTAGCTTCATATAATGAACCGCCGCCATTTTGACGTAAATCAATAATAATTCCGTCTACGTTTTGTTCTTTGAGTTTAGCCAACTCGACTTTTACATCTTTAGATAAGTTATTGTAAAAACCAGGAATTTCTATTACACCAATTTTGCTGGTTAAATCAGAATAACTGGCTTCAAACACTTCTGATTTGGCAGCTCTGTCTTCTAGACGGATTTTATCACGGGTAATTTCAACCACTTTTGGCGTACCGTGAGCATCCGCACCCTTTAGGTATTGCAAACGCACTTTAGTGCCTTTGGGGCCTTTTATTAAATCAACCACATCATCTAAACGCCAGCCAATTACATCAACAAACTCTTCGCCATCTTGAGCCACACCAATAATGCGGTCATCGGCTTTAATTTGCTCAGATTTGTCTGCCGGGCCTCCAGGCACTAAACTACGAATTACCGTATAGTCTTCATCAGGCGTTAATACCGCACCAATGCCTTCAAGCTCAAGATCCATATCCATTTTGAACTGCTCTGCACGACGTGGAGATAAGTATGAAGTATGTGCTTCAATACTACGTGCAAGTGAATTCATTACAATTTGAAATGCATCTTCAGATTTTGATTGTACAAGACGCTTTTCTGCGTTTTTATAACGCTTGGTCAGCACGTCTTTTATGCCAGGCCAATCTTTACCTGTCATTTTTAACCGTAATGCATCATATTTTACACGCTCGCGCCAAATTTCATCTAATTCAGCTTGCGTAGTCGCCCATGGCGCATCTTCACGGTCATAAAAGTATTCATCTTCAGTGTCGAACGTCATTTCATTTTCAAGTAATGAAAGCGAAAATTCGTAACGTTCAAAACGACGTTTAAGGCTTAAGTTGAAAATATCAAATGTAAACCCTAACTTGCCGCTAATAAGCGCGTTATCGAAACGCTCACGATATTGCTCAAAAGAGTCAATATCGCTTTTCAAAAACACGCTTTTATTAAAATCAAGGGATTCGATGTAACGATCAAACACTTTACTTGAAAGCTCATCGTTAAATCGAACAGGTGTGTAATGCGAACGAGTAAATAGATTAGCCACTCGTTTACTGGCTGTACCGTGCTGACTTTCTTGCTTAAGCAAAGGTAAGTCTTTTAATGTTACCGGCTCTACTGCAGCCAATAATGAACCTGAAAACAGCGCAGCAACTAACGGAATGAGCGTAAACTTTTTACTCATACACAACTCCTTAATTTTTTTCGCAGCTTAAATAATGTATAAGCTGTCGGCTTTGGTTTTAACTTGCATACCGGTCACTAATTCAACGTGAACATCGTCTTTGTTTACTTCAGTGATGACTGCATTAACAAGTGCTTGGCCAAGTTTAACCTTAACCTTATTATTAACCTTGACCTCGCCTGCAGGTAAAGGTTCAACTTTTCCTGAACGCTTAGGTGCAGCGGCTTTTGCAGGTTTTGTTGCAGCCGGTGAGTTTTTAGCCGCATGAGCTGGTTTCTTTTTGAAAGATTTTGCATCTGAATCTTGACGAGGACGCTGCTGCTTTTTACGCTTTGCCATTTTAGCACGGCTTTCTTCCAACGCTTTTTGTGCGTGGTCAATATGCTCTTGCTCAACTTTTTCGCCTTGATTTCCGTCAAGATCGATTCTAAATTCAGATTTAGTAACTGCCTCAAGGTAGCGCCAGTTAGAGGTGTATTTTCTAAGTGCTTGACGAACTTGTGTCTTACTAACTTTTTCAGACCCTTCAATGCGCTCAGCGATATCTTTGAAAATACCTACTTTAAGCGGCTGAATGCCCTCTTTTTGTTTAAAACATTGTGGAAATTCTTGGTATAAGAACTCCAATACTTCATTAATATCTTTTAGCTTGTTTGTGGTTTCCATTTTAGAACCTATTTAATCACATCTTTTCATCAAGGGCAGAATCAACATAGTGGATACACCAATCAACTAACTCTTCAAAGTCAGCTTCAATCACAGCCATATCACCACGTAAATGTTCCCAAATACCATTTATAATTTCATCAATTGAATCACAGTCTAAATCATCAGGAAGACGATCCCATGCCATGTGAATCAAATCATTGAGCGTTTCCGCTACATGTTCTTCATCCCCTTCCCAATCACCAACATCTTGAACGGCAAAAAGGTAGTCTTGAACATTTAGCAAGTCTTTCATTACAGGCTAGCCTCTAAGCATTTTACAAGTGCTTCAAGCCCTGCTTGGTCATCAGTATCAAATCGGCCAATACTTGGGCTATCTATGTCTAGTACCGCAAATACAGATCCATTTTTCATGATAGGTACAACTATCTCAGAATTTGATGCTGCATCACAGGCTATATGACCGTCAAAAGCATGCACATCTGAAATTAATTGGGTTTGCTCGGTCGCCGCAGCAGTGCCACATACCCCTTTTCCTACTGGAATACGAATACAAGCTGGATTGCCTTGAAATGGACCAAGTACCAATTCTGATGGTGAATCCATAAAATAAAAGCCCGCCCAATTCACATCTTCTAAAGAGGTAAATAACAGCGCGCTTATATTTGCCATATTGGCAATTATGTTTGATTCACCGCCTATCAGCGATTCAGTTTGCTTAACTAATGACTGGTAAAAATCGTGCTTTTGCATACCAAACTACTTCTTATTAAACATACAGTAGCTAAAGGTACTCTTTGTCACTAAAAATTGAAACCTTTTGCGGGTAAAAAAAAGGAAATTACATGGTTTTACGACACACTTGATTAAATATTCCGCAATTAACTTTGTACCGATTTACGCAGGCCGAATAAAAACAGTCCAGCGGCAAACCCTGACATCACACTATTAATTAAAAAGATCTCGCCTGTAGTGGCGCTCAAAAGATAACTAAAAATAGCGCCTCCCAGCAAGCCCAGTGTTAAAACTCCAGAATAATTTACCTTAGAATACTTAAACATAAGTAAATAACCCGGTACTACAAACGCGGCCATCGTTAACCCTACTATATGCGCGTTAGCAATAGCGGTCATTAATAGTCCTAAAAAAATAGAAACAGCGTCACCACGCATAGTCAATGCGTAGTAAATCCCCAACATACTGCCAATAATAACGGGAGATAATAATGAAAGTGCGACACTTTTTGCGAGTTGATGTTTCATTGTAAGATCCTTAACAAAAACATAAATCTTTAATTTCTAAGCATGCACTAAGAGCCAAAGCTTATAAATAGAGACTATGGTCGTATTTTCTAACTGAATATGCTTGGTTTTGAAGAAGGTATAGCGAATATGAGGCACAAAAAAGCCCGCAAATAGCGGGCTTATCTGATAATGGTGGAGAGATAGGGATTTGAACCCTAGAGGGGCTATAAACCCCTGCCGGTTTTCAAGACCGGTGCATTCGACCACTCTGCCATCTCTCCGAAAGTGCATAATCTACAAGTAAGAGTGTACTCATAATTATTTTAATAAGGTGGTGGAGAGATAGGGATTTGAACCCTAGAGGGGCTATAAACCCCTGCCGGTTTTCAAGACCGGTGCATTCGACCACTCTGCCATCTCTCCGCACGGCCTGAATAATAGGGAAACCCTTGGGCTTTGTGAAGCTTTTTTTTCATTTTTTTGTTCAAGTGATTAAAAAACAACTAATTTGTTTAAACATAAAGCAATGAGAGCAAATCCTAACCGGCAAATGAACTTTTATTTAAATTTAGTTGTCTATTGATCTACAAAGGTTTGCCCAAACATATAAGAGTTGGTAATCTAATTTTAGTTAAATTACAGGAACTACTTAGTTTCACTTACAGGAGCTCTACAATGGCGTTTAATCAATCGTACAATACTGCAAAGCCGGTAATGTCGACCATTGAAACAAACAAAGTGCTTAAAAACACTTATTTCTTACTTGCAATGACACTTGCATTTAGTGCAGTCACTGCCGGTATTTCAATGGCACTGCAATTACCTTACTTTATGGGACTTGTATTCACACTAGTTTCATTTGGTCTACTTTTTGTTGTTAATAAAAAAGCAGATACAGCATCTGGTGTATTTTGGGTGTTTGCGTTTACAGGATTAATGGGAGCCGGCTTAGGCCCTCTACTAAATCACTACGCGCAATTACCTAATGGCCCTATGCTAATTATGCAAGCGCTAGGTTCTACGGCGTTAATCTTCTTTGGTTTATCTGCTTATGCACTTAACACTAAAAAAGACTTCTCATTTATGGGTGGCTTTTTAACTGTAGGCTTAATCGTGGTTATCGTGGCAAGTATTGTAAATATTTTCTTAGGTAGCTCGTTAATGTTTATGGTTCTAAACGCAGCAGTTGTATTAATCATGTCTGGCCTAATTTTGTTCGATACGAGCAGAATCATTAACGGCGGCGAAACAAATTATATCCGTGCAACTGTATCTTTATACCTTAGCGTATATAACCTATTTACTTCATTACTTGCCTTACTTGGCGCAAATAATGACTAATTAAATAGTTCTGTTAAAATAGCCCCTTTATTGGGGCTTTTTTATTGGAATAGTTTTGGCACGCTTTGTACTTTCTTTACATACTCCACCATCAGATCACGATACCACTCAACGTATTGTTAAGTTTGCTCATGCCTGCCTAGCGCAGGGACATAGCGTTGATGCGTTATTTTTATACCAAGATGGTATTTATCATGCTTCAACTCATTTTGAGTTAGCCTCAGATGAGTTGAGTACTCCCTCGCTTTGGCAGCAACTGGCTGAAAAAAATATAAAACTAATGTTATGCGTTACTGCGGCTGAAAAGCGAGGCTTAGATATAAAGAATACCGGCGCATTTGCTGTTGCAGGCTTAGCTGAATTTGCCATGCTGGCCAGTGAAGCAGATAAATGGATACAATTTAAATGATTAATGTACTCGTAATTAGTCAGTCAAGCCCATTTGATGACATGCATATCCGCGATGCACTTGATATGACCCTTATTTTTGCTGCCGTAGATCAAAATATTAGCTGGTTGTTTAGCGGCCCAGCTGTGTTAGCGCTTAAAAAAAACCAAAAGCCAAATAGTTTAGGTATCAAAGATTTTTTTAAAAACATTAAAATGTTGGAAATCTATGATATTGAAAATATTTATGTGTGTGAAAAGTCACTGATTGATTATGGTTTAAGTAAAAGTGAACTACTCATTGAGGCAAACATAGTAAACTTTAATGCCCAAAAACAGTTAATTCACAATCAGCAGCATGTGGTGACCCTATGAGTACTTTACATATTTTTTCAAAACCACTGAATTACTACAGTACCCACAGCTTAGACAATCTAATTATGCTCACAGACAGTGTTTTACTCGTGGGTGACGCTTGCTTTGCAAAAGGGCAATATAGACAATTTGCTGACTCACTTTATATTTTAAAAGATGATGCAGAAGCTCGAGATATATCATTAAATATGAACGACAAAGCAATTAGCTATGATGAGTTCGTTACCCTCAGTTTAACTGCAAAACAATCAATTACTTGGTGAACCATGTTGGAATTTAATAATCAAACAATAGACACTGATAAACAAGGTTATTTGCTAGATCATACTGTTTGGTCAAAAGAGTTAGCCAATGTTATTGCAGAGCAAGAAAACATCACATTAACTGAGCAGCATTGGGAAGTTGTTAACTTTGTGCGAGAGTTTTATCTTGAATATAACACTAGTCCAGCCATTAGAATGTTAGTCAAAGCCATGGCTAAAGCACTCGGTGAGGATAAAGGGAACAGCATGTACTTATACAAACTTTTTCCTAAAGGGCCAGCCAAACAAGCAACTAAAATTGCGGGTTTACCTAAACCTGCACGGTGTATTTAATGAAGCATAAAACTGAACATTCGCCCTCCTCAAAGGGTAAGCGCAATACAGGCCGTACTTACTCTCGAAGTGGTATCAATAAAAGGACAGTAAAAAGACCAATAAAGCCGGCAATAGCGCAGAGCGATAAAAAAGTCATTTTATTTAATAAACCTTATGATGTTCTTTGCCAGTTCACTGACGATCAAAATAGGCAAACATTGGCTAATTTTATTTCTATAAAAGATGTTTACGCAGCAGGTCGTTTAGACAGGGACAGCGAAGGGTTGTTGTTATTAACAAACTGCGGCAAGTTACAAAATACGCTCACATCGCCTGGTAAAAAAACCAACAAAACCTATTGGGTTCAGGTTGAAGGGATCCCAACACAAGCATCTATCGATGCTTTAAATAAAGGTGTCGAACTAAAAGATGGCATCACCTTGCCCGCTGAAGTAACTTTAATGAATGAACCAGCGCTTTGGCCAAGGACTCCTCCTGTGCGAGAGCGTAAATCAATACCTACATCATGGCTAAGTATTACAATTAACGAAGGCAGAAATCGTCAAGTTAGACGTATGACAGCTCATGTTGGCCACCCTACTTTGCGTTTAATTCGCTACAGTATCGGTAAATACACGCTAGAGGGAATAAATAGCGGAGAATTCAAAGAAATTGATAATTAACCATCAAGTTGCGTTAATTATCTAATTATCTGTAGCTAAAGCAATACAATTTCTTCCTTGTTTTTTCGCGTAATAAAGTGCGTTATCTGCTTGTTTAAAAAATTGTGCATGATCGCCATCGTGTTCATGCTCTATGGTGTTTATTCCCATACTGACAGACAATATACCAGTAAAGCTGTCTTTGTGGGGAATGGCCATTTTTTCAATCGATTTTTGTATTTGTTCGGCAATAAATAATGCCCCTTGCTTACCTGTTTGAGGTAACAGCACGACAAACTCTTCTCCTCCGAATCGCGCAACAAAATCTTCTGGCCTGCAGACAGTTTCAGCTAATTTTTGCGCAACTTGAAATAAACATTTATCTCCTTCGAGATGACCATACCGGTCGTTATACTTTTTAAAATTATCGATATCAATAATGATCATCGAAAGCTCACGATGCTCGTTCGATAACTTGTTAAATTCAGACGTTAGTTTTTCATCAAAGCGCCGCCTGTTGGCTATTTTAGTGAGTGAGTCTAAAAACGCCATATCACTGAGTATTTCTTGAGTTTTTAAACGCTCAGTAGCATCGTTGAATATAGCAATAAATTCTCCTTCAACACTGATACCAGAAACTTGCATCACAATCTCACTGCCATCTTTACAAGAAATTCTGTAATCATTAGCTGGAATATCATCATTATTTTTGATTGGCTTGCTCAAGTGACTCCTGCCATAACGTTTGTGCAAATGTTCTGTAATCTTTTTCAGGGTAGGCTAATTTCCACCAAACATTAAGATTAGGTACGTCTTGTAACGTGTAACCAAATACATCAATAAAACGTTGGTTCACTTTTAAAATATCACCAGTTACCATACAAACATCACATACCGGTAAGGGTAGAATCGTGAATAACCGCGCATAATGACTCAGCTCATGCTTGCGCATAGGGTGTTGGGTAGTGCTTATAACATTATAGTCTTGTTCTTTGTTTTCACGTTCAAGCGATACATTCATTGAAGCGACAAAATGCCACTCTACCCACCATTTCTCTAACTGGCTTAAAATTGCCTTTTGTGATGATTTTAAAGAGCCTAGAGAGGATTCTATAAGCCTAAACAGCTCAACAATCGGATTAGGCTCTTGATAAAGATAGGGAGCTGGCACAGTTATAATGTCATAGAATAACTTATAAGCTGATTCTTTGAATTGCTGTAGTGAATAATCGTCTTCAAAAGTAAGATTTGACACCGTTTTTTCGGACGTATCCAGCACAAACGACTTAACCAAATGTGATTGCGAGGCGTAATTCATATATTCATTCCATTGATTATATTTTAGGTTATTTAAGTATTTACGTGTTTAGATACTAATTAAGATATGGTAGGTAATCTCAAATGTAAAGTTTTGTTAATGAAGAATAGCGCTACGTAATTAAATACGACAAAAGCAACTTACAAAGTATGAAGCCATCAATATAATTCATTCCTTTTCATTAGCCTAAAAATGAGTAAATTACACACCAAACTACGCCTTACTAACCATTGGATGGAAAAAGTTACAACAAAATCTATTCAATCCCCCATCCTCTCTTTAAGCACCAACAAAATACATGCTATAATCGCGGCCTTTCCAAGTTAACAGTAATCTGTATAAGCGAAATTATTCATGAGCGAAAATAGTCACATTAAAGTCATCGTTGGTATGTCCGGCGGTGTTGATTCTTCTGTATCTGCATATTTATTAAAACAGCAAGGCTACCAAGTAGAAGGCTTGTTTATGAAGAACTGGGAAGAAGATGACAATGATGAATATTGCGCTGCTGCTGAAGATTTAAAAGATGCACAAGCTGTATGTGACAAGTTAGGCATTGAACTTCATACCGTTAATTTTGCTGCTGAATACTGGGATAATGTATTTGAATACTTTTTAGCAGAATACAAAGCGGGTCGTACA